>NZ_CP066167.1:0-300000 GCF_016132545.1 Spongiibacter nanhainus | reverse complement strand
CGTCAGTCACACTCTTCGGATCGTGCACCAGCGCTGCGGAGAAAAACTCTTTCATCATTGCCGGTGTTATGGTCTCGCCAGAGCCGTAGACTTCAAACATCTTCTGCATGCCGGGCATGGCGAAGTATTCTTCAGTTTGGCTCATACCACCCGGGGCCATCACAATCAGCTTTTTGACTAAATCGGGGTGCTCCAGCGCCAGGCCAATGGCCACCGCGCCACCCAGTGAATTGCCAACAACCACACACTCCTCGACCCCTGCAAGGTCCAGAGTTTGCTTAACGCATTCAACGAAGAAAGACAGCGGATGCTGAACATCGTCAGGCTTATCGGAAAAACCAAAGCCAATTAGATCCGGCACAATACAGCGATAGCCATTCTCGACAAATACCGGATAGTTGTCCTTAAAGTTACTGTAACCGCTTGCCCCAGGACCGGAGCCGTGAAGAAACACCACCACAGGGCCATCACCCTTGTCGATGTAGTGAATCCGATAGCCGTTAGGGCAATGTGCATAGTTTTCGTCTGGCAGCGCGCCGTTCATCGTCATGGAACTTACCTCAATCTGTTATTCGTTATTAGCCTGCAGCGCGTCAGCCAAAAGCCCGGCGACGCAACAAGTCGGAAGCCTACAGCCCCAGCTCCGTGGGCTCGTGACCAAACAGGACTCCGCCCAGATTGATCTCAAAGGACTCGGAAATATTGGCAATGTGGGCCTGGCTTGCCAGCATATCCAAATGCTTTTTCAGCAAAGGGCTGCCGTTTCGAATGGCGCCCGAACCTGCTGCCTTAAGCATTTTGGAAGATAGGGCAATACACCGATCGGCAACCAGGGAGCTCTCGTAGCGGAAGCGTGCCCGCTCAACCATGCCCAGCTCAACACCGGTTTCTGCGCTGCGCATCATGGCGTCAAAGCTATCCATCATGATTAGTTTCATAGATTCCACGGCAGCCTTGACCTGTGCCGCTATGCGCTTAGAGTCGTCGTGGTCTCGCATTAGCTTGCCGCCGGCAATGCGGAATTGCGCCACTTGGATATAGTCCTCCAACGCCGACTCCAAAGTACCCAGCGTCGCTGTACACACCGCCCGGGAAAACACCTGCATAAAGGGCAGCTGGTAAAGGGGACGCTTATCTTTGTGCTTGTCAGTTAGCGCATCTTCCAACATGCGATGAGTTCTGTAGTCCGGTACAAACACATCGGTAAGCTCAATGTCGTGACTTCCAGTAGCCTTTAGCCCAACAACATCCCAGTTTTTCTCGATCGTGTAATCTTCTATCGGTACTAGGAAAGTGCGGTAGTTCTTAATATCCCAGGGCTCTCCTTCCACCGGCACGACGCCACCAAGAAAGACCCACTTGCAGTGTTCACAACCACTGGAGAAACTCCAGCGACCGCTCAACTTGTAGCCACCCTCGACAGCCTCCACCAAGCCGACCGGCGCATAGGATGAAGAAATCAGCACTGTCGGATCATTCTTCCATACTTCCTCGGCGGCCTCGGCATCCATAAGGTTAAGCTGCCAGTTATGTACGCCAATAACACTCAACACCCAAGCTGAGGACATACATGACTTCGCCACCTCCAGAACAACACGGTAGTAAACCTGTGGATCCATCTCGTAGCCACCGTATTTTTCCGACTGCAGAATCTTAAAAAATCCCGCGTCCTGAAAATCAGCAATGGTTTCCTCGGGTATCTTGCTTTGCGCTGCCGCATCGGCCGACCGCTCTTTCAAAACCGGGCCTAGGGCTTTCGCTCTTTCTATAAGTTCCTGGGCGCGCGCTGAATTCAGGCCCCGTAGATCAATTTCCTGGTGATTATTCATTTATCATTCCACCTTGTTATCGTTGGTTAATGTGGCCAATCAGCGTCTAAGCGAAGTTGTAGAATTGGGAGAAGTACTTTCTGAACTGCATAATCGGCCCGTCGCCATCACACAGGACAGGGTTTTCCAGATGGAATTTCTTATCCCAAATTGGGATATCTCCCTCCACCCCTTGCTGACCATTGGTGGATGCAATAGCAAACTCCATGACGGCATCCAGATAGCTGCCCTTCTCATACTTGGGATGGCTGTAAGCAAATCGAACATCCACTTGCTCTCGGGTAATAGGGGTAACAAGCACCTGCACTAGGTAGTCACCCAGGCCACTGAATCGGGTCCATTTTTGTCCAGCGCCGTTTTGCACAACACTGACGCTGACCTCGACTTCCTCCATCTCGCCCTTTTCATTGGGGACCGTTTTGGGCCCCGACACATGACTGCGACGAATATGGCCTTCGTACTCGGTCTTACCCAGGGGCACTGCTTCCATGTTGTGAACAAACTGAAAGTGGGCGACATCGACTCCATTTTCAGCAATTTCCTGGGGACAGGAGGCAAAGGTCCACTGGTATCGGCGACTGTGCTCCCACTCCGGATCCCGGGACTCTGGCAGATCGAGCACATCGTAATCAGGCGCCTTTTCCTCTGGGTGATACCATGCCCAGATCACATTGTTCTTTTCACACACCGGGTAGGTTTTCAGACAGGGCTTTCCCTCCCACTTGGGGGGAATACGCTTGGCATAGGGAATAGCTGTGATAATCCCTTCTTTATCGTACTGCCAGTGGTGAAAGGGGCAGCGCAATGACTCTCCCTGTACGGTGCCACCGTGGCCCAGATGGGCCCCCAGGTGGGGACAAACCGGGCTGGTCAACCCCACCTTCCCCGACGCCGTCCTAAACAGCACCATCTCCCTCTCGAAGTAGTGCAGGTTTTTCACTTCGTTATTTTCAAGCTCATCGCTGAATCCGATACAGAACCAGCCGAAAGGCATCGGCATAGGAAAACGTTCCGCCACCATTCATCCCCCCTCTTTTCATGTAAGCCGAGTTATGCGAACGCCGATCTGACTGGGCCAATACGCTCAGCGATGACGTTGAGCTTATCGACGTCGAGGTCGTAACAATTCACCGCGTTACCCGAGAGCATGAGCTCCAGTTCATTCTCTGGCACACCCTTCAAATAGGCTTCCATCTTCTCTTTGGTATGCGGCCAACTGCCCTCGGGATGCGGGTAGTCGGTCCCCCACATCACGTTTTCGATACCGATTTCGTGGCGCACGGCAGTGGAACCTTCATCGAACAGCGCCGATGCTCCCACCCATACATTGCGACGGAAGTACTCGCTGGGCTTCATGGTCAAATGGCTACGGAAGTCACCCAACTTCCCGGAGGTGTGCTTAACCGAGGCACGCACGTCCATCAGCTCCAGCATATGGGGAATCCAGAACTCGCTGACTTCGGTCAGGGCAAACTTCAGCTTAGGAAACTTCTCGAACACACCACCAAAGATCAGAAACCACAGCGGCCGAGCAGCCCACCAAGCAAACTCGGTCACAAACACCCCAATGGCACCAGGCAGGGTGTAGTCGTAGTCAGGCGAGGGACCCGAGTGAGTATGTACAACCAGACCATTCTCCGCGCAGTATTCCCAGATCGGGTAGTACTTGGGATGGTTGTAGGCGTCTTTGTCACCCATCAAAGGCGGAATCAAAATGCCTTTGAGGCCGTTCTCGTGAGCCCATTTCACTTCACGCAGCGCCTCATCCACATCGTAGAGCATCAGCACAATTGCCAGACCAATCCGGCGCACAGGATCCTCTTTACAGAACTCGGCAATCCACCGGTTGTGAGCGCGAGCACCGGCCCACTGCAGTTCGGGGTCGATACCCCAGGGCTTCAATGCCAAACCGGCGCCGAAAGGCGGCGCATTCATTTCGGTGATGCCATCGGGGAAGAGCACTTCGGCAGCGACCCCATCGGCGTCGATCACCCGATTGCGCACGGAGCCATCCCAAGCGCCAGCCAGACCATCACCCGCGTCCTCGCGCCACTTGTCGTTAAAATCGGAAAGCAGTAAGAACTCTTCCGCCTGCCGTGTCATCTCCCGCTGAATCGGCAGCGCCTCATCAAAGGCGGCATGGTATTTGGAATCCAGATAGTCCCGATACCGCTCCATTGGCAGCCCTGCATGACCATCTGTAGATACAATGAGAAAACGATCCATAGCATTTATTCTCTGTCGTTGCTACTGAGGGAAAAAATATATACCTCACTCAATAAGCAGGGAAGAGCCTAGATGTAATCACATTGTCTCTGATTAAATAACAATCCCGTCAAACCTGAAAAATACTGGCAACAATAAATATAAATGTATTTATATCAATCACTTATAAAATATTAACGCAGCATATCTGGAATATTAAATTTCATTCAGGACAAAAATGCACACAGCGATATTAATTTTATATGACTCAATAAAGGGGAAGCGAGAAAATTGCCAACCGTATCGTGCAACCACCAGGTTGGGAGCAACAACACCCACAGGGCAGCCACCAAAGACCCATCAATTCGCCTTTAAGACTACCTAGCTTGAGCGCTCGCTGACGCGAGCAGGGCTAGAAACACAGCGACCGGGAAATTTCACGACCCATCATCACCACGGGCGCTGTAAAACACATCCCGATACTTGAGCCAAGTGTTGCCCGCCATGGACTGGCACAAAAAGTCGATAAAAAAGCGGACTTTCGCAGAGAGGTGTTGATTGCCTGCATACACCGCCCAAGAGGCCCGCCAGTAAAAATTCCATTGCCGCGGCAACCTAACCAACTCACCGGACTCTACCGCACTGGCCGCAAAAAAATCGGGCAACTGAGCAATGCCTATCCCTTCCTTGGCAGCGGCCATCAGGGCCAGGCCATCTTCGCTGATCCAACTGCCATCAACCCGGAAGCGGTGCTTGCCCGTAGGCGTATCAAAATACCAAATGCGTTCAGGCGCGGAGAGACCATTATGGTCCTTGAGGTCATCCATGGTCTCCGGCATACCGCACGCCTCCCAGTAGGAGGGCGCAGCGTACAAACTCATGGTGTAGCCACCCAGCTTGCGGGCCACCAGGGACGAGTCGGCAAGGTCCCCGTAGCGTATGGTTATGTCGTAACCCTCAGCAATCAGATCGACATCGCGAAAACTGGAGTGGACTTGAATGGAAATATCCGGGTGCATGCGCGCAAAAGACGCTATCGCAGATGCCATATAGTGCACCCCAAAGCGGCTGTTGATCGCCACCTTTAGGGTCCCCTTGGGGCTGTTCTGCATGTCGGCAACAACTGACTCCAAATCTTCGTACTGCTTCGAGATAAGTGTGCACTCGCGATAAAACACCTCCCCCACATCAGTAAGGGTGAGCTGCCGGGTTGAGCGCTGCAGCAAGCGGGCATTCAATCTGTCCTCGAGCTTACTCACCTGCTTGCTGACATAAGACTTGGACACACCCAGCTCCTCCGCGGCAGCCGTAAAACTGCCGGTAGAGACTGAATGCACAAATTCGTCGATGCCGTCCCAGCGACCGACTGGCGATACGATGTTCTTATTCAATGGCACCTCTGGCGTTTTAGCTCATTGATTTTTAATCAAACTTTACTTCCGAGTACTCTGGATTCTCGCCATTCACGATAGCCTGCATCAACTTGTGGAGGTGACCACTAAGAGGGTGAGTGAAGATCCAGAATTTCTCCTCCCTGATGGCATCAAATACCGTGTCTGCGCAGGCCTGTGGAGAAATAAAATTGGGATCTGCCGCCTCGGTGGCCGCCTTCACTTCAGCGAGCCTCTCAGGATCCGGATCATCTCCCAGAAAACTACCGATCAGGGCATTGGCAATATTGGTCGATACCGGACCGGGACACAGTAGCGAGACATTCACCGGCATACGCTGCATTTTTAGCTCCAGATACAAGCACTCCGTCAGCCCACGCACGGCCATTTTGCAGGTGGTGTACTGCCCCATATTGGGCGCTGCCACCAGCGAGCCCACCGAACCGGTATTCACAATGTGGGCATTGTTCCCCGCCTCGAGGATGCGGGGCAGAAAGGCATTAACCCCATTGACCACCCCCATCACATTGACCGACAACATCGTTTGCCAATCTTCGGCACTTTGCTCCCAGGCACCGCCCACTCGCAGGATACCGGCATTGTTGAAAAGCAGGCCAACCGTGTTAAAGCGCTCAAAACAGCTGTTCGCGAAGCCCTGCATAGCCTGGGCATCAGTCACATCCACGCGCTGGAAAAACACGCTCACACCCTGCTGCTCCAGCTCCCCGGCAAAGGACTCAAGTGCCGGTAGATCCATATCCACCAGTCCCAGGTTCATCCCCTCCCCAGCCGCTTTAGTGGCAATGGCTCGACCAATACCGCTAGCCGCCCCAGTAACAACGGCAGTTAAGCCTTTAAACTTATTCACAACACACTCCTGGATTGATTAATTTCACTAAAGACTGCCCACCCTGCTATCTATGGCGCTATGGCGATCAAGGATATAACCCACGCCAGCATCCCCATTGCCGATGAGACCGATCATCGGATCGGCCACCACAGTGCTGTAAGTGTTGTATGCCTCCACTATCCCGAGGCAATCCCGCAGCACAATGACCCGAAGTTATGACACCGGGCGAGGCAGTGCTAAGCACCCAAGGGAATGGGCAAACTTGTGCAAAGGTTCCCTAGCTATCTCTATTATCATAATTGTTCTCTACCGCCGTCTTCATCGCGGTTTCCACCCCATAGCTGAACATATTATTGAATCCAATTCAATTAAAAAGTCCAGCCCTCTTGCGAAGATCGGCCAGCACACAATAGAAAAGCTCCCCACCGCCTACAAGTGCACATTGCAACTCGCGCAACACCGATTAGACAGAGGCCGTGAACAGTCATGTTACGGATAATTTATTCTCGTCGTCGCTTACAGGTGCTACCTTCTCTTCCGCTGATGGGACATCCAGGCAAGGCCGTTTGTCTCTACCACCGAGATGGCGGCGCCGTGAAAAACATGCCGATTCCAATAATTATTTTAATGTCAGAGGTCGATTGTTATGTCAGATTCAATACACCCTCCCATGATCAGCCCGGGTGAAATTTCCCAGTGGCCGATGCTCAAAATTGTCTATCGCACTACCCCTGAGTCTATTGCCGCATTGCTCCCGCCAGGTATCGAGCCGGGCGACGAACCCAACGTTAACGTTACGGTTTACAATTTGCCGGTACTAGACCAGCCCGAGTACGGCGTCATTATGACGGTGGACGCCAAATACGAGGGTCAAGCCGGTGAGTATGCATTGGCCTACGGTATCGACCAGGAGGGGGTGGTACTGATCAGCGTCGCAATGAATGGCCAACCCAAGTTTCTCTGTGACATCGAATACTTCCGCCTCGGCGAGACCGTAAAAGCACGCTGCCACCACCAGGGCTACACCTTCTTGGAATTTAGCGGCAAGGTCACCGGTGAGGACCCTCTCGAGACCGGTCCAGAGCGCTATGAATGGTGGACTAAATTCTCCCGCAAAGTGGGCGGCGAGGAGGGCTACGACTTCCCCCCTCACGTAGTAAAGATTCACAGCCAGTACGGTCCCGGCTACCGCCTTGCAGTGGACGGTAAGCTGAATTTAAAAGAAAGCCCATGGGACCCCATCGCCAGCCTCTTACCCATGAAAGAGCAACTCTCAGCGCACCTGTGGTGGCCGGAATACAAGAGCCGCGAGATCTCCATGGCAGGCCCATTGGATCCCAAAGCCTTCTGGCCCTTCGTCGATACCATCGGTGGCAGTCGCTGGCCTGGCGTCATGGGCTCACCCGCCAGAGATTAGGCCTCCTCACCCCAGCACGCCTCTGGCCGCGCCTTTATCGCGGCCAAGAGTGAACCCTATAGCGTATCACTCAGCGGCCCCCGCGGGTCGCTTTCACTTGGAGACCGCATGACTACTCTCAATGTCATCATCACCGGCGGCTTTGGTGCCCTTGGTAGCGTTGTATCCCAAACCTTTGTGGAGCAGGGTCATAAGGTATGTCGCGTCGATGTTGCCGACACCGCCCCAAGCGACAATCCCAATGGAATCGACATTGGCGGCCTGGACCTAACACGGATTGAGGACTGCCAGCGGGCTATTGAAGAATGCACGCAGGCCTTCGGTGGCATTGATGCGCTGATTAACATTGCCGGAGGTTTCAGCTGGGAAACACTGGAAGACGGTGATCTCGAAACCTGGCACAAAATGCATAACATCAATCTGGCTACCGCCCTAACCATGACCAAGGCGGCCTTGCCCATACTGAAACAGAGTCAATCCGGCCGTATCATTAATATGGGCGCAGTGGGCGCGCTGTCGGCAGATATCGGCCTGGGCGCTTACGCCGCATCGAAAGCCGGTATTCACCGGATGACGGAAGCGCTGGCAAAGGAGCTGGCGGACACCACTATCAATGTCAACGCCATCATGCCCACCATCATCGACACGCCGAACAATCGCGCGGCCATGCCCGACGCCGATACCCGGGACTGGGTCAGCCCCCACTCGATCGCTGATCTGATCCTATTTCTGGCCTCACCCCAGTCACACTGCGTTACCGGCGCATTGATCCCAGTCTCCCGGGGCGGGATAGCAAGATAGGCAGAGCCACCGGTCTAGATACCATTGCCCCAAGTAGGGCGTCACCGTCGGCGATAAAAATAACCAGGACGACACCATGAACTTCCTCAAACCCAATGCGACATTACTCAGTCTAGCCTTTATCGCGATAGCAGATATCGGCGACCTCGCGTCAGCCCACGCTCAAGAGCAGACCCAAGCTCAGCCAAGCCAGGTCAGATCAAAGACCATGCTGGAAGAAGTCCACGTGACGGCCCGCAAGCGCTCCGAAAATATCCAGGAAACGCCGGTTGCGGTAACTGCCATCGGCAGCTTGGAAATTCAAGAGCGCGGTATTCTCAACGCTAAGGGCTTGGCCAAAATCGTTCCCAGCCTGCAGATCGTCGAAGGTCAGAGCAATCAGATATTTTTGCGGGGAGTCGGCCAGCTCTCTGGGCTTGTGCGACAAAACCCTTCTGTTAGCGCCTATTTGGACGGAGTGTTTATCCCTCGGGCGGACGGCCAATTGATGGACACCATCGATGTAGAAAATATTCAGGTCCTGCGCGGCCCCCAGGGGACCCTGTTCGGCAAGAACAACACCGGGGGAGCACTGGTATTCAGTTTGACCAAACCGACCGATACCCACGAAGGTTATGTGCAGGGCAGCATGGGCAGCTACGACCTGACACGCGGTAGAGCGGTGGCAAACTTACCCTTGAGCGATACCTTCTATACCCGGTTCGCCATCAATACCCAGCGCCGCAACGGCTACTTGGAGGACCCTGCCTCCAACGACAACAGCTCGCTGGACCGCTGGTCGACAATCGCTCAAACACGCTGGGATGCCTCAGACACCCTGACCCTCGACACCTTTGCCTTCTACGGCCTGGTGCGGGAGCGCTCACCCTCTTACAACTGCCGGGTCATCTCAGAGAATTCCCTGCTGGGCGGTGGTCTCGGGCTATTGTGGGCGGGGGATACCGACCCCAGCGAACCCCGGGCCTATCGGGAAAATTGCGAAGCCAACGACCGCCGTTTTCTGCCTGACCTTACCACCAACCAAGGACCAAGCCAGCGTCAAAACCGGGAGCTGGAGACACTGATGCTCGGCGCTACGTTTGACTGGCAATTTGAATCCGGCAACAACCTCAAAGTCATTCTGGGGCACCGTGACGCCACCAAAACCGGCCCCAAAACCGCCAGCGACGACGGCGGCCCCGCCGAGTATTTGAAGGCGCTGACCCTTGGCAAGGGCAAGCAACTCTCGACAACTCTGGAGCTGCAGTTTTCCGGCGCCGCCCTGCAAAGCAAGCTCGACTATACGATGGGTTTCTTTGGGCAGTATGAAGAGAAAAGCGAGAAGTTTCTGTCCAGCAACGCCCTGGTAGGTATCGACCTTACATCACTGGCCGCCATTGCCCTGGGTGAGCAACCCAACCCCGCGACCATTCTGCCCGGCGGCACCAACCCGCCGGTGGTAGGCGCTTTTCTCACACCCGACAGACTACAAGATTTTGATATCAGCGAAGAGACTTTCGCCGCATTTATCCAAGGCACCTACCACATAACCGAGCACCTGGAATTCACCCTGGGCGGCCGATACACCGAGGCCACCACTCGCTCCGATCTGGTTACCCGGGAAACCGATATCGACGCACTTAACGCCATACTGGGTGGCGATCTTCGCTTTACAGTGCTGGACCCTGGGATGGGGCTGCACATATACAATGGCGGGACCTGGGCCGACGATCCTATTGCCATTGCCAATAGTCTGTTCGACGACCCCGACGGCGACCTTATTCGCACCCCTCTAGGTGCACCCAGGAAGGATAACGCCGAGGCCAGCTTTTCTGAATTTACGCCCATGGCATCGGTTTCCTATTTCGTTCCAGAATCGCCCCTGATTGGCACCCCCATAGACAGTGCATTGATCTATTTCACATGGAGCAACGGTTTTAAGTCGGGCTTCCTGGAGCCTAAAGGCGCCGACGGCTTGGTCACCGTTAAGCCCGAACTGCTGGAAAACTTTGAACTGGGCACTAAGCTCGACCTGTTCAACAGCACCCTGCGGGTGAACGCGGCGATGTATGAGATGTACTTTGACAATATGCAGCTGATTACCGTTGGCGTGGATTCCGCCAACTCCTTGGTCGTGACCTCCACCAATGCCGGTCGCTCAAAAATAAACGGTGCGGAACTGGAGGTCAGCTGGTTACCGGTGGCCAATCTGTTAATCAGCCTGAGCTACAGCAACAACAACTACCAGTTTCTGGAATACCAAGAACTTGACCTACTCGACCTGGTGCTGGGGACCGAAACTGTGGTTGACCGCAGCGATGAGAACTTTCCCAAATCACCCGAACAAACCGCTGCCCTCGGCGTGCAGTACAGCTGGCGTTTAGCGGGCGGCACCCTCACACCTCGCGTAGATGTGAGCTATACCGGTGAGATTTATCACGGCTTTGACAACGGCGCTTGGGATGCCAAAAAAACCAACCCAGACAGCGTTATGGCGGACGAGTACACATTGATTGATGCAAGAGTTTCCTGGGAAAATCAACAAGGTGACTTGCGGTTCGCTGCCTGGATCAATAATGTCAGCGACGAGCGCTACCTGAACGGCTGGAACGCCTCGGCCGATTCAGTCGGTAATTTTGTGGAGATCGTCGGCGAACCCCGCATGTATGGAATTGAAGTGCAGAAACGATTCTAAAAGCACCGACGCCAGGGGGCCAGCAACTACCTCCGCAGGCCCCGAAAACACCTGCTAGCCATCCTGCTCATGCCCAGCCGCAATACGAGCCTGGCGCTTGCGCTCCCGCTCTTTGATATGACAATCTCGACAGCGAACAGCACCGGCAAAGAAGTAGCCGCCGGCCTCTTCGTACCACCACTTCTGTTGTTTTGCGGTCCAAATCTGGTGGGCACCGCAGTCCCGACAGTCAAACTCAATATCGTAGTAATACTCAGGCGCGGATGAATAGCTGTTGCCCATGTTCAACTTGCTGGAGTCCACCGGAAGTCGATCCCGCGCTTTGTTTTTTGAGCGCACTTGTCGACTCATAGCTCAGCCCAATCGTGCAACCAAAGCACGGATTTCTTCTCTGCCTAGCCAAGCCCGGGTTACCGCCAAAGCCAGGATAAATCCAGCGATTACGAGAGCTCCCCACTCCGCATGGTTAAGATGAGTGCCCACTGCGCCCAACATCGTCATGGCCAAACCGGTCGCAGCCAATGCAGACAGGGGCCGTATTAATAGGCCCAAGGCCCCCGCCACCTCAACGGCGCCAGTGAAATACATAAACCATAAGGGATAGCCCCAGCGCTGAAAGGCCGCCACCTCAAAATCGAGCCCAGCGAGTTTGGCCCCTCCCGAGGTGAAAAAGATCAGCGACAGTACAGCGGTCAAAAATTTAGTTTTCATGACTCGATACCAGATGAATGATATTGGAGGGGCTGGCAATCCAGAATGCTTTCAAACCGTTGGGCAAAGGCTCGATCTCGTCTCTGCGCTGGCAGTGCTGCTCTTTTAAGTAGTCTGCAGCCAAGTCTATATCGCTGGCAATTACCTCAAGCCAAATTTCCGACTGACTCAAACCCGACATACAATCCAGCCATAGCACCTTGTCGCCAAACTCAAAGCGCGGTGTATCATCCGGGCCGCTGCCAGGAAGCTCTTTGAAGCGCAAAACCTCTCGATAGAAGTGTACAGTGCACTCGTATTCGTGGGCCGGTATTTTCATCGCAATGTTTTTACCAGGCTGAAAGTCCGGTTTCATGGTCTCCTCCTCTCACAACGGGGTCTAATTACCCTTCCCATTGTTAATGAGTATAGCGATATTGCGACGGTATTTTGCTCCCGCGATATATGGTCTAGGCTATAGCTTTTGGTGCGATGAAAGAATCTGGGCAATGAAACAAGTAAAGAACTTTCGCGACATAGGTTGCAGCGAATGCTTAAACGCCGCTGCCCTCGACTTCGATTTCACTATGGCCTTTCAGCCTATCGTCGACATCTCTTCCAAATCTGTGTTTGCCCAGGAAGCACTGGTAAGAGGCAAAGACGGGCAATCAGCCGCCACCATCTTTGAGCACGTCAATGACGACAACCGCTATGCCTTCGATCAGGCCTGCCGGGTCAAAGCCGTTGAGTTAGCCGCCCGCCTCGGCATCACATCCCTGCTCAGTATCAACTTTATGCCCAATGCGGTGTACCGCCCGGAGCTGTGCATTCGCACTACCCTGGCCGCGGCTAAAAAGTTCCAATTCCCGACTTCCCGCATCATGTTCGAAGTGACAGAGTCTGAAAAAGTCGACGATATTCCTCACCTTCAGTCGATCTTTCAGCACTACCAGGAACAGGGGTTTATTACTGCCATCGATGACTTTGGTTCCGGATTCTCAGGGCTGAATATGCTGGCCGAACTGGAGGCCAATATTCTCAAACTGGATATGCAGCTTATTCGAGGCATCGATAGCAACTCCCGCAAACACGCCATTGTCAGCGGCATTCTGACCACCTGCCGCGAGCTGGGTATGCAGGTGATTGCTGAAGGTGTGGAGACAGTAGGCGAATACTATTCTCTGAAAGCCCTGGGCATTCACCTTATCCAAGGCTACCTGCTGGCTAAACCGGCGTTTGAAAGCCTCGCCGATATAAATTGGGCCGCCATTACAGAGTGACTACTGGGGATCGCCCTGCCGGCCAGGCAAGTCCACAACAACGCTGCGCCCACCCCAGCCGTGTTCTGAGTCGTGGGCCCGCACCGTGACTTTCTCTACATCATCAGGAATCGCCACACCCGATAAACTCCGAGCGAAGGGCTGCTCCCGAACATGGGGATGCAACAACTTGCGGGTGCCATACACAACGCCACCCGGTCCGGCGACCTCCCATTTATTCACGTAATGCTCCCAGCCTTCGTCGGTATGTTGCAAGGTGACATAGAAACGGTAGACGCCGGGCTGGGTTTCTTTAAGGTTGACGTCTATGACATCCGCCTCACCCGAACGAGCATTCGAGGCGGGTAGCACACTTAGTAGCGCCACAACAGAAAAGCACAAGAGATTGAGCACAAGGATTCTAGGAGGCATAGTGGCTATAAATTTACACCAAAAACTTACAACGACGAACACTCAATCTAGTTGCAAGCCCGCCATTAGTAAAGTGGCACAGGGCAAAGACCAAAGGGCATCAACCTTCACGCTTAGCTTCACCCATTATCCACCGAGTCGCGGCCGTCATCAGTACCACGGCGGTGTTGCGTCCTAACAGGCCGAAGATCCAATTGGCAATACGCAACTTTCTCGAAACAATCCGAGTGGGCCCTTTACCAATGAAGGACATCCCCTCTGCCGCAACGCGGGCCGGGGGCGTCGCGCCCTTAGGTGCATTTTCCAGAGAGGAGAGTTTTCCGTGCCGCAACAGCCCTCTCCGCAAGGCCGGCGTATCGGTGTCGGGTAGCACCAAACACAAAACATCGACACCCCGCGGCTTTAGTTCGCCCCACAGCGCCTCAGAAAACAGTAGATCGAAGGCCTTAGTGCCGGTATAGGTCGCCAAACCCGGAGTACCCGCGATGGCCGCCCCCGATCCCATAGTAATAATACCGCCACGCCCCCGCGCCACCATTTGCCCGCCAAAGTGTCGGCATACCCGCATAAGCATAGTGCAATTGCGAAACAGCATCGCTTCTTCACTACCTTGGTCGCGATCGAGAAAATGAACAGAGCCGGTATCTGCACCCGCACAGTTCACTACAAAACCGATATCGATATCTGCCACACTGTCCATCAGATAATCCGTGACATCCGCAGTCGAGAGATCCATCGAAAGCGCTCGAGTCTCCACACTGTAGCTATTGCGCAGGTCCCCGGCGAGCTCATCAAGGACAGGCTGACGGCGGGAAACCAGCACAACATTTAGGCCCTCAGCGGCTAATGCCTCAGCAAATGCCGACCCCACCCCTTCCGAAGCACCCAAAATCAAGCCCCAGGGGCCGTACTTCTCTACAAATGAATCAGAACTGGCCATTGACGGAATGCTCCTTTAGTAACCATAGGTCCAGACACGAATGCGAATAAGGGTGGTATTGCGAAGGTTGCCAATAGCGGCACGTTTCACTTCGCGGCTAAGTGTTTGAATTGGTGAATGAATTAGAGCTTGAGATAGCCGTTAGGCTCACAGCAACGCCCCCTAGTAATCTGTGTAACCCCGCTTACCTGGGGTATATAAAGTACGTTTATCAAACTCCCTTAAAGGCGCCCCATTGAGAAACCGGTCTGGCAAATCCGGGTTGGCAATAAACGGCCTGCCAAAGGCTATCGCGGCAATTTGCGAATCGTCCAAAGCAGCACTCGCAGATTCACAGTCAAAACTATCATTAAGTATTATTTTTCCTGAATAGTTTGACTGCGCCAACTTACGATTGTGCAAACCTATGGCCGGTAAATCGATAACGTGTAGGTATGCCAGATTAAAATCATTGATCCGTCTCAGCAGGGCCCTAAAGGTCTCTGTCGGATCGTCGTCATGTAGATCATTGAAAGTATTACCCGGGCAAATTCGTAAGCCAACCCGGCCAGAGCCTCGAACGCTCATCAACGCCTCCAACACTTCAGAGACAAACCTCAGCCTGTTATCCAGACTTCCCCCATAGCTGTCTGAGCGGGTATTGGTCCCTGTCGATAAAAACTGGGCCGGAAGGTAACCGCTAGCACAATGAAGCTCCACCCCGTCAAAACCTGCTGAAAAAGCATTTTCTGTCGCCTTTTTATAATCGTTGACGGTACTTACAATGTCGGCATGAGACATAGCCTCCGGCTTGGGGTACGCCATCATTCCCTGCTCGGTATATATCTCGCCCTGAGCTGTAATAGCCGATGGTGCCAGAATCCGGGCGTCGATTTTCTTGTTGTAAGGGTGCCCTATACGACCACAATGCATCAGTTGCAAAACGATTTTGCCACCCGCATCGTGTACCGAACGAGTGACTTTCTCCCAAGCCGCAACCTGCGCCTCAGTATAGATTCCCGGAGTGCGGCAGTACCCTTTTCCGTCAGCACTGGGATGCGTGCCCTCGGTAATAATCATGCCTGCCGAGCTGCGCTGAGTGTAGTAGTCGACCATCAATTGATTTGGACAATCTGATTCGTCGTCTGCCCGAGATCGCGTCATGGGCGCCATAACAATTCGATTTTCGATGGCAATATCGCCCAGCTTACCTTCCTCAAAAAGCTTCATTTTTATATCTATCCGCTGGCACTCGCCCATTAGGCAAGTTGGTCATTCTCATTTTTTCAACACCTTACACAGCAAGGTCCATAGGCGACAACACACAATTCGTAACGTCATTGTCTCCAATTAACAGCAAATCAGCACCCAACGACCAATCCAAATTATTCAGAGGCAAAACTCTGAGAGTCAGCCATACCCGGACCTATGCCAAAGTTTTACTCGCCATAAGAAATAGACTGTTTCCAATTGGCCACACCAACAAGCAACAAAGATGGATTATGATGAAATCTCACTAATTAACACCAGCACCCCGATCAAGGGGCGATAACGACATAACAAAGGAAGAGAAACATGGGCTTTGCAGGTAACTGGGATGTTGTGCTCAACACCCCGATGGGCGCTCAAAAAGGAAAAATGGCCATTGAAACCCAAGATAGCACCCTAACCGGTGAAATGACCTCCCCTATCGGCATCATCAAAGTTGAAGATGGCAAGGTCGACGGCGATACCGCCACATGGGTATGCAAACTCACTAAACCCATGCTTGTAAAATTGAGCTTCAATGTAAAAGTCCAGGGCGACGAGCTGAAGGGCAAAGTCAAAGTCGGCCCGATGGGTCAAAGTGATTTCTCAGGCACTCGAATTACCTGAACGTTGCCTATAACCAATATCCAAAGCTAATAAGAAAGGGGTTACAAAGTGAAAAATTTAGCGGGTGGCACAGCGGTCATCACCGGCGCAGCTAGCGGAATCGGCCGCGGCTTGGCCAATAAGGCAGCCGACGAGAAGATGAACCTCTGCATCGCCGACATGAATAGCGAATCACTGAAGGAAGTGGAGGCAGAGCTTCGCGCCAAAGGCGCCGAAGTTTTCGCTTGCAAACTGAATGTCTCCGACACCGAGGCGATGAAGGAATTTGCCCAACAATGCTATGCACGGTTTGGAAGCGTAGATCTGCTTTTTAATAACGCCGGCATCCTGCGCATGGGCAGCAGCTGGGACCTCAGTATCGATCAGTGGCGCGAAGTGTTTGAGGTGAATATCATTGGCGTAATCAACGGTATAAGTGCGTTTGTTCCCCGCATGATCGAGCAGGGCACCCCCGCCCATGTCGTCAACACCGGCTCGGTGGGCTCACTGGTCGCCGCCCCCGGAATGGCGCAATACACTACCTCTAAAATGGCGGTTAAGGGTATCACAGAGTGCCTGGCACAAGACCTGATCATGGCAGAGCTGCCCATAAGCGTGTCTTTATTGTGCCCCGGCATGGTATCCAGCAACATCAGTGAACCGTGGATCAGGGAGTCTCTGGGCGATGACGCCTCCCCCGAACTTATTGCCGAAATGAAAGCGGCGGTAGATGAGACCTACCCAAACTGCATCACCCCAGAGGAGTGCGCCAACAGAGTGTTTGATGCAGTTAAACGAGGTAAGTTTTGGATATTTACCCACCCCTTCTCCAAGTATCTTCGCAATATGTGTGACGCCGTTATAGAGGAGCGAAACCCAGAGTATGCAGTAGTGGAGTTTGACTAGCTCGATTCCTGCTACCGATGAACTCTAAGAAATACAGCACAGATAAACTCCCCCCCAAGGGGCGCTGGGACGGTGTGGACGAATTTATTCAGGTGGTGAAGACGGGCAGCTTCACCGCAGCGGCCAGAAACTTACACGTTTCTCGCTCCCACATTAGCAAGCAAATACAACGCCTGGAAGACAGGTTAACTACACAGCTGATACAGCGCTCAACTCGGAGACTGACGCTTACCGATGCGGGCGCGTTGGTTTTTCGTGAATTTCAGTCAATGTCTCAGCTCTACGACGACCTGGAATCAAACCTCTCTGATCTTCACAACCGTTTGCAGGGCAAGCTAAAAGTAGCGATTAACAGCCGTTACGGCGTTCGCTATATGGCATCTGCTATCGCCGCCTTCTCGGCCAGGCACCCTGACATCACCGTTCAACTCCATACCAGTTACGACGACGTCGATCTCATCGGCGACGGCTACGATCTGACCATTCGCTATGGAAGCCTTGAAGATTCAACATTGGTGGCGAGAAAGCTCGGAGGTTATACAATGCGGCTTTATTGCACGCCAGACTACCTTTCCAAGCATGGCGCACCGCAATCCATTAACGACTTAAAAGACCACAGCGCATTATGTACCCCAGAGTGCTGCTGGTTTTTTAATGGACAGCGGGAAGAGAGAAAACTTAGAGTCAAAGGCAGCTGGGTCAGCGAGGATGGCACCGCCCTCCTAGCCGCCACACTGGAAGGGTTGGGCATCGCCCAACTACCAGACTTCTTCGTTCATGAATATCTGCAGCGAGGGGAACTGGTCGCCATCTCCGGAGATTGGAATTTCTACTGGCGCCAATCTTGGGCCGTATTCGATGGCAAAACCCATATCTCGTCGAAAGTCCGACACTTCATAGACTTCATATGTAAAGAAATGCCAGAGGACAAGTGGCTCAGTGAGAAGGAGGTATTTTACAAGACCAACTAATGAATCCTTCCACCAATCGCCCACGATCCCGCTCTGACAAAACCCAATATCACGCCAGCCCCTGCACGTCATCGGGAGCCTGTCTTAATCGCGCCAATAGTTCTGGACCACTAGAGTTGCCATCAAGAAGAGTGACCTGACGATGACTTATCTTCCAACCACCGCCGGACTGCCTACTCAAGTTTATCCGTGAGGCACTGAGACGCCAGACTGAAAAACCGTCTTCACCATTCGTTACAACCATGGTATGACAGGTTGCTACTGCTTTATCCCCATCAATAACAACATAGGGTAGCGTAGAAGCATGCGCGCAACCTGCACCAACAAGCGCCTGATGAAAGGGATCTTTTGTAATGTTGGCAATTTTTTCGCGCCCTTCATAGGCACCCAGACCAGCAATCTCATATACGCCGTCTTCTGTGTAGCAATCGCGAACAGAATCAGTATTCAAACCATCGACGGAATAACCATAGCATGCGATCACCTGATAGATATCCAGACGGTCTTCAATCGCCTGCAAACGCTCCTCTACCGTTTGACCCGATGATATAGACATAAACCCGCAGCTCCGTTTAATTATTTTCTAATTTTAGTTTGGGAGATGGTAGCTGCGTGGACTACTGTTGATAAGAGCCTGGCCACGTCATCTGTGTTTCGAGATAAACACCGCCAAGAATACCCACCATTCTTTTTTGTGACTGGTTATAAGACTATTAAGCCACGACACTGAACACCGCGCTGGCTCTGGCAATACGCTTTGAACCAACGTGAAAATAGCAATTGGCAAATGCTGTGCTACGGCCAACCTTTTGTACGTCTGTGTGGACCTCTATCCAGTCTCCTCTCTCAGCCTTACCCACATAATCTATAGTTTGGCTTGTTGTAACCAACGGCGTGGGGGGCTCAGTTGCGAAAGCCGAGCTGTAGCCCATAGCGATATCGGCAAGTGTGCCCAACACACCTCCGTGGACGATGCCGCGACCGTTACAATGCTTCCGGTCCGCCTTAAGACCAATAATCAAACCTGAGGAACCTGTTTTCTGATAGATGGGGCCAAGCAACTCAGTGAAGGGGCTTGTTCGTGACAATGGTTCAAATCCTTCGGGGATTCCATTCATGTTAGGTTCCTTTGCAGTCTGGTTTACCTGGAGTCCGCCAGCGAGGAGTTGCCGATATTACTCGGGAAGTTCCAATACGGATTATTCGGGCCCACTTCGGTCATACCGACGTACGCACAACCGAATATACACCCACACTCTGCAGCGCGGTGGCCGAGCAGGTCATTACAGCCCATTTAGCGAACCATAATAGACCGTACCGGCACCATATTGCGCCCACCGCCACGATTCGATACCGTGCGTTCCAGTCTATCGCCGGTATAATCGGCACAACTTTCTATTTTTGTGGAGTCAACATGGCGCAGTTCGTCTACACCATGAATCGCGTGGGCAAGATTGTGCCCCCCAAGCGAGAAATTCTTAGCGATATCTCTCTATCTTTTTTCCCCGGCGCCAAAATCGGCGTACTGGGCTTAAACGGTGCGGGTAAGTCTACCCTGCTGAGGATTATGGCGGGTGTTGATACCGAGTTTAATGGCGAGGCCCGCCCCCAGCCCGGCATCAATATTGGCTACTTGCCCCAGGAGCCTCAGCTGAACCCGGATAAAGATGTCCGCGGCAATGTAGAAGAGGGGGTGGCTGAAGCCAAGGACGCCCTGGCGGAGTTGGACAAGGTCTACGCCGCCTACGCCGAGCCCGATGCCGATTTTGATGCCCTGGCCAAACGCCAGGCAGAGCTGGAAGACATCATTCAGGCCACCGATGCCCACAATCTGGACCACAAGCTGGAAGTGGCCGCCGACGCGCTGCGCCTGCCGCCCTGGGATGCGGATGTGACCAAACTCTCCGGTGGTGAGCGCCGCCGGGTGGCACTGTGCCGGCTACTGATGTCCGCCCCGGATATGCTGCTGTTGGACGAGCCCACCAACCACCTGGATGCAGAATCCGTCGCCTGGCTGGAGCGCTTTTTGTGCGACTTCCCCGGCACCGTAGTGGCCATTACCCACGACCGCTACTTTCTGGACAATGCCGCCGGCTGGATTCTGGAACTGGACCGGGGTCGGGGTATTCCCTACGAGGGCAACTACTCGGATTGGCTGGAAGCCAAAGAGAAGCGCCTGGAGCAAGAGGCCAAATCCGAGGCCTCCCGCCAGAAAACCATCGCCTCTGAGTTGGAGTGGGTACGCAGCAACGCCAAGGGCCGCCAAAGCAAGAGCAAGGCGCGCCTGGCTCGCTTTGAAGAGCTGCAAAGCCAGGAATACCAGAGCCGCAGCGAGACCAACGAGATTTACATTCCACCCGGCCCCCGCTTGGGCGACAAGGTGATTGAGGTTAACAATATCAGCAAGGGTTACGACGACCGCATGCTGATTCAGGACCTGAGTTTCTCCATTCCCAAGGGTGCCATTGTCGGTATTGTCGGTGGTAACGGCGCCGGTAAATCCACGTTGTTCCGGATGCTCACCGGCAAAGAACAGCCGGACAGCGGCACGATCGAAATTGGCGAAACCGTCAAAATGGTGTCAGTGGAACAAATGCGGGACGCCCTGGACGACAAGCAAACGGTTTGGGAGGCTGTGTCAGACGGTCGCGACATGCTGCAGATCGGCGGCTACGAAGTGCCCTCACGGGCCTATATTGGCCGCTTTAACTTTAAGGGCAGCGACCAGCAAAAGCGGGTTGGTGAACTGTCTGGGGGTGAGCGGGGCCGACTGCAATTGGCCTGCACCCTAAAGGAAGGCGGCAACGTATTGCTGTTGGACGAACCCTCCAACGACCTGGACGTGGAAACCCTTCGCGCCTTGGAAGAAGCGCTGCTGGACTTCCCCGGCTGCGCTCTGGTGATCTCTCACGATCGCTGGTTCCTGGATCGCATCGCCACCCACATTCTTGCCTATGAAGGGGACAGTGAAGTGGTGTTCTTTGAAGGCAACTACACCGAGTACCACGAGGACTTCGTCCAGCGCAAAGGCAAAAACGCCGGCCCGCAGCGGATGAAGTACAAAAAGCTCAAGTAGACATGCTCGTCCCAAGCCGGGGAGCCGCTGGGCTCCCCGCCCTTTCCGCCGGCTTCAGCCAAGCTCGCATCCGCCGAGCCCGCCACACTCATGCTCACTGCCATGTTCGGTGAGCTCCTGTTTACGACCCGCGCGCGGTCTAAACCCCAGGCCTCATTGCTCGCGGCCATTATGGTGGCTGGCGGGGCCCTGTGGTTTACTCCCCTGCCCCGCACTGCCCTGTTCACCGGGACCGGTATAGCGAGCTGTCTGGGGCTGTGGGCCGGCGTATTTGCCCTGGTTCACTATTTTTACGGCTGCCGCATTAGCGTGCGCCGCTTTGGCCCCGAGTACCCGGGTGCTCACCCCCGCTTTGAGCTTCGCTACCGGGAGGCCGGCCGCAAGGGGCTTGGCATTCTCGATATTGGCCATATCACTGGGCTCGCCATTACCCCTTACCCGCCACCCTGGTGGCGGTCCTGGTTACAACCGCGCTGGGACCAACAAAGCCGCACCCTGCGCAGCCGGCAGTTTGGCTACACTGGCCCTGGGCTGGCCATCAGCTATGTACTGCCGCCCTATGCTTCCACCGATCAGCGAGAGCGCACAGTCATGCTGCCCTGCCGGGATGCCGAAACCTTAAAGTCGCTATTGGACTCAATTTTGGTTGAGGATGGTGCGCTGTCAGCCTAGCAATGGATTAAGAATCTTTTCCCTGCCCCTCTCACGTCCACGCAGCTCTGTGCTAGCGTAGAACAGACACATAACCCGATGAGCCCACAGTCATGATCGCGCTGATTGCTTTTGTCGCCCTCGCCCTGGGCATGTCCTTCCTGTGCTCGGTGCTGGAGGCGGTGCTGCTGAGTATTACCCCCTCTTACGTGGCTTCAGAGAACGAGAAGGGCCACCGCAGTGCCAAACTGTGGCGCCGCTACAAGGACGACATCGACCGTCCATTGGCGGCCATACTCAGTCTCAACACCATTGCCCACACGGTGGGCGCCGCCGGCGCCGGGGCCCAAGCCACCAAGGTATTTGGTGAGGTCTACTTCGGGGTAATCTCGGCGGTGCTCACCCTGCTGATTCTGGTGGTATCGGAGATTATTCCCAAAACCCTGGGGGCGCTGTTCTGGCGGCAGCTTGCGCCGGCTTGTGCGCAGACCTTGCGGGTAGTGATCTGGAGTATGTATCCACTGGTGGTTATGTCTCAGGGTATTACCCGGCTACTGTCCAAAAACGCCCCCACCCATTCGGTGAGCCGGGACGAATTTGCCGCACTGGCAGAATTGGGCGCCCGGGAAGGAGTGTTGAGCAAAGAGGAGTCCGCCCAGTTAGCCAGCGTATTGCGCTTTCGGGCGCTGAAGGCCAAAGACGTGATGACGCCCCGACCCGTTATTTTCGCCTTTGACGAAGACCTCACCGTCGCGGATGCCCGGGCCAGGAAGCTTCCCTTCTCCCGCATCCCGCTGTACCGGGAGCAGGCCGACAATATTCACGGTTTTGTACGCAAGGACGATTTACTGCGTGCCGCCATCGACACTCCAGGAACGCCCCTCAGCGCATTGCGCCGGGAGCTGCTGACAGTGCCGGAGAATCAGTCTTTAGATTCCCTGTGGCGGCGTATGGTAGAGGGCCGAGATCAAATGGCCATGGTGGTCAATGAATACGGTGCCGTCCTCGGGCTGGTGACCACCGAGGACCTGGTAGAGACCTTGCTCGGCCTGGAGATTGTCGACGAAACCGACCACACCGTGGATATGCAGGCGCTCGCACGGCGCCTGTGGGAGCAACGCGCCGAGCGCTTGGGCTTGGTCCCCAACGACGACGCACTGGAAAACCTGGAGAACGAATCCTAAAGAAAAGATCCCTAAACAGTCACCGATACCGCTAGGAGAGCTTTCTCACCAGCCACAGCGGCGCCACGTTGAGAATCCAACCCAGTGGCACCCAGGGCCAGGCCGGCACCTTGGCCTCGCCCACTTCTTTATCGATGGCCTTCACAATGGCCCGACAACCGGTTTGCAGATCGACCCGAAACGGCGCCTGCTTGCGGCGCTCATTGATGGGAGTAAGGATAAAGCCAGGCAGAATGCAGCTCACCGCAATGGGGCTGTCCATCATGTCGACCCTGATGCTCTCGGTCAGATTGCGCAGCGCCGCTTTGCTGGCCGAGTATACGCTCACCGAGCCCGGCAAGCCTCGTAAAGCACTCATCGACGAAATCGTCACCAGATGGCCAGCGTTCTGCTCCCGGAAGATTTCCATCGCCGCCTCGCACTGGGCGATGCCGGCAATAAAGTTGGTCTCCGCCGTCTGGCGGTTGGCTTTGAAGTAACCGGTACCCAGCGACGCGCCCTTACCCATGCCGGCATTGACGATAATCCGGTCCAGGCCGCCCAGCTCTTTCTGAAACTCCCTGAACACCACAAACACCTGATCGTAATCGCAGACATCCAGAGACTTGATGGCAATAGTGATGCTCGGGTGCTTGGCTGCCAGGTCGTTTTTTAAGGTCTCGAGATTCTCTAAACGCCGAGCACATAGGGCCAGGTTGTGGCCCTTGGCGGCATACATCCGCGCCATTTCTTCGCCCAGCCCGGAGCTCGCACCGGTAATCAGAATATTTTTGCGGAACATGCTTCCCCCAGAACGAGTGGCAACTTGTCATTGCCTGGAATGTAAACACTGCTAATATTCGTCACGCACAATAACAGCTATGGAGACAAAACATGACCGAAATTTCCCCGATTCTTACCCCGGTAATCGTCCTGGTGATCTGGAGTATCTTGATCCTATTTTGGATGGCAGCCGTGCGCTTGCCCGCCATTCAAAAAGCGGGTCTGGGACCCGATGCTGGAGAACGCACATCCGAGCTCGCCACCCAACTCGATCGCAAAGTGCAGTTCAAGGCGGATAACTACAACCACTTGATGGAGCAGCCCACGATTTTTTACGCCACCGCCCTGACCTTGGCGGTGATCGGTGCGGGTAGCGGGGTCAACCTGTATCTGGCCTGGTTTTACGTAGGCAGCCGCATTGTGCACAGCCTGATTCACTGCACCAGCAATGTGGTGATGGCGCGCTTTTCGGTTTTCGTGCTGGGTACACTCGCGCTACTGGCAATGGCGATTCGCACCTTGATGGCGGTGTGCGGCTAAGCGGCCTCTGCGGCAGAGCTAGGGTGTTTGGGGGCCTTTACAAAAACCAGCCCCTAGCCCCGCCGCATCATTCCCGCCGTACTTTTCAACATCATTTGCCGATAACGCTTGAAGGGCAGCCAGCGCTTTAAACGCCAATTGCGACGGGCGTCCGCCTGGGGAATGATGTAGTAATCCCGCTGCACAATACCAGTGTAGACCGCGTCGGCAATTTCCTCCGCACCGACTTTCGCTTTGCTGACCAGCTTCTCCGTCATCACCTGAGCGCTGCTGTCAGACGCTCGCACACTCTCCGACAGATTAGTGCGGAAGAATCCCGGACACACCACCGACACCGCAATATTGTCGCCATCCAGCTCCAGACTCATCGACTCCGACAGTGCCACCACTGCCGCTTTAGTGGCGCAGTAAGACCCCATCCGCGGCGGATGAATCAGCCCTGCCAGCGAGGCAATATTGACGATGTGACCACTACCCTGGTTCTTCATTAACGCAGAAAACACCTTACAGCCCCGCACCACCCCCAGCAGATTGATATCCATCACCCACTGCCAGTCCGCCATGGAGAACTCATCGATGGCCCCGGCGGAAGCCACCCCCGCGTTATTGATCACCACATCGACACCGCCCCACTCGGCCAACAGCCAATCGGCGGCCGCTTGCAGATCGCTCTCTCTCTGCACATCACAGGTAAGGAATTTGGCGGTGGCTTTAGCTGCCAGCGCCTGCTCAGCCTCGCTACCGCGCTCGGTATGGATATCGCCGATGCAAACGCTTGCGCCGCTGTCTGCGAAGCGGTGGGCCAGTGCCAAACCCAGACCCGAGGCGCCACCGGTGATGAAGATGCGTTGAGACATAGAAGAAGCCTTTTATTGTTGCCGCTGTCGCGACGATGGGGATTTTCTAACGGGGTTTATAACATGAATGGTAGAAGAGGTGGTTTGGTTGGGCCATCGGTGGCCCTTGCCATTTGGATACTCTGTCGAGTGGGTATTGGCTAATTCTTAGCACGGGGTTCACTCGGGTCGTCCTTGACCCTCGCCCTGCGGGCACCCTGTCGGGTGTGTAAAAGTGCGTTCCTGCATTTTTTTCGCCCTGCTGGGCGACTGACTTTCTCTTTGCTTGTCCAAAGAGAAAGTCAGCAAAGAGAAAAGACACCCTGCATCCCCGTCGCTGGCAAAAAACGCCAGCGATCCCCTGCGCTTCTCGAATCTGAACGGGCGCTGCGGAACTCGCTTCGCTCAAACAGTCCTCGCGCTTACTCCGTTCAGCTTCTGCGATGCTCGGCGGGGCTGAAGGGGCCCGGGATGCCACATTGAGCAAAGGGTGTTCTTTTCCAACTACTGGCACCGGGGTTTATTCCCCTTTGAGCTCGCCGAGCATCGCAGCCATTCAATGAAAGGCTTTTAGCGAGGACTGTTTGAGCCGTCAGGCGAGTTCCGCAGCGTTTTCATTGAATGGTGAGAAGCGCAGGGTACCCGCAGGGCGAGCGATAGGGGTGTGCTTTTCTTGCCTACTTCTTTTTCACACAAAATGAAGTAGGTCGCCCAGCAGGGCGAAAACTGTGCTAACGGTATGCAAATACAAACGCGACAGGGCGCCCAAAGGGCATGGGCCGCCGACGGCCCAAGCCCCACAACCTACGACAGTGGGTAATGTTCCGGATATGGCAACAACGCCACCCCACTATCTACCGCCGCGCGGGCAACCGCCCCCGCCACGGCGCCGAGCAAACGGCGATCCACCGGCTTGGGAATAATGTAGCCGGGGCCAAAGGACAACTCACCCACGCCACAGGCTTCGATCACCACCTCGGGCACGGGCTCTTTGGCCAGTTCGCGGATAGCGTGAACCGCGGCCACCTTCATCTCTTCATTGATGGCGGTGGCGCGCACGTCCAGGGCACCACGAAAGATGAAGGGGAAGCCCAACACATTGTTAACCTGGTTGGGGTAGTCGGAGCGGCCGGTGGCCATGATCAGGTCGTCCCGCACGGCCAAAGCCAGTTCGGGACGAATCTCGGGGTCGGGGTTGGAGCAGGCAAATACGATGGGACGCTCGGCCATGGAGCGCAGCATATCTTCGCTAAGCAGGTTGGGGCCGGACAGGCCGACAAAGACGTCGGCGCCATCGATGGCGTCGGCCAGGGTGCGGGCACCGGTGTCGTTCTGGAATTCTCGCTTGTATTTATTCAGACCTTCACGTCCGGGATAAATCACACCGCGGCGGTCGATCATATAGATGTTTTCGTAGCGGGCACCCAATGCTATCAGCAGGCGCATACAGGCGATGGCCGCTGAGCCCGCCCCCAGGCACACCACTTTGGCGTCTTCGATTTTTTTACCCTGAATTTCCAGCGCATTGAGCATACCCGCCGCGGTCACGATGGCGGTGCCGTGCTGGTCGTCGTGGAAGATGGGAATGTTGCACTCTTCAATCAGAATGCGCTCGATCTCGAAGCACTCGGGGGCTTTGATGTCTTCCAGGTTGATACCGCCAAAGGTGCCGGAAATACGTTTAACGGTATCGATAAATTCTTGGGAGTCCTGGGTGTCCACTTCAATATCAATGGAGTCCAGGTCGGCAAATCGCTTAAACAGCAGGGCTTTGCCTTCCATAACGGGTTTGCTGGCCAGCGGGCCAAGATCACCCAAACCGAGAATGGCACTGCCGTTGGAGATCACCGCCACCAGATTGCCCTTGCTGGTGTACTTGTAGGCGTTGATGGGGTCCTTGGCGATCTCCCGCACTGGCTCCGCCACACCGGGGCTATAGGCCAGTGACAAGTCGTACTGGGTTTCAGCAGGCTTAGTCAGAGAAATGCCAATTTTGCCGGGGGTGGGCACCGAGTGGTAATCCAGTGCGGCCTGCTTTACATCTTTGGACATCGCTTATCTCTCAGTTCGGCGTATTTTTCTGGGCTCGGAGGTCGGGCTATGCTGCCCAACATCCTCCGAGAGCGGCCGGGACGACGTGTGCAAAAGCGTTGTTGCTGCCTGCGCACTGACCGCATCAGTGGCTGCCGATTCTTTGGGTTGTCGGAAATGGCGTGAAAGCATATAGAAATCCGCTTTAAGCCACAAGCTTATCCCCTAAAACGCCCGTCATTGGCGGCTTTCGCTTATATCACCGGTTTCCAAAAGTAATATCTACCGCGCCTCGTTTTTGTGCACGGCAGTCATCATTAAGGGGTGGCGCAGATCCATCACTAGGCTGGCAAACCCGGGGCGAGGCGGACGCCGATGGCGCAGCCAGCCACGCACTTCCAAAAATTGACCTACCCGAGGCACTGCGCTGTCGCCAACACTGGCGAAGTAGCGCCGATCTTTGTCGGCCAGGCGCAGCACCACGTCGCCATCCAGGTCGATCCACAGGCTCGTCCCCGCTGCAGTCACTGACTCCACTCGGCCGCGGATGACGGCAAAGCCCTGATCTGCCTTGCCCGCTTTAAGACTGGGCAATGGCGCTAGGGCCCAGAGACCGCGGACCGCTTGACGAGCCCCGGCTTCAGCCCGAGTCAGGCAGCTATCGGTATTGACAGCCGGCGGCACGGCAATGCGCCAGGCCAGGCCCTCCGCCAGAAGGGTCTCCCCCAGGTGGCGACCGTCAACAAAGACCTCCGCCAAGGTGCGATTGTAGGGGTCGTGACCGTAGCGTTTTATGACAACGGACTCGGCCTTGGCCAGTTGTTCAGCGACAAAGCGCCGGGCTCGCCGAGCCAAGACCAACTTATCGCCGCGATCGTTCATCTCGGCAGCGTTAATATTGACCAAGCGCAGTCGTTCACCGCTGACCAATCGCAAGCTGTCACCATCCACCACCGAGGCAATGCGCACCGGCTCAGTATTGTTGGGCAGGGGGCAGGCGGCACGAGCGCTCGCCGTCGCCAACATCGCGGCGACCAGCCATAAAAAAATGCCCGGCCGTATCCGACCGGGCATCTCTTGTTTTCGCTCTGCGCCTGCGGTGCCTTGGTGATGCTTACCGCAGATCAAAACAGCGTCGCGCTTACGACTTGACGCTGCCGCGGCTGCCAAAACGCTTGCGGAAGCGATCGACACGACCGCCGCTGTCCAGCATTTTCTGCTTACCGGTGTAGAAGGGGTGGCACTCTGAGCAGACGTCAACGTGCAAGTCTTCAGCCAGGGTAGAGCGCGTATCGAATTTGTTGCCACAGCTGCAGGTAACGCTTACAGCCTCGTACTTGGGATGGATATCCGCTTTCATTGGTTTGTCCTCATCGCCTCATGGGGCGCCGCCACCCGATCTTTTTGCGCCGGGCACCGCGCCGAGTTGATTTTTCAGTTCCGCACAACCGGCACTACACCGACAGCCACACCGAAAAATAGGCGGCGAATGTTAACAGAAAACCGGTGAGAAGCAAGCAATGCGGGCCCCTGCCGTAAATTGCGCCTCCCTTTGCAGACTTCACACGTCGAAGCGGATCAGTGTGGGCGCAATTTCCGCTACACTGGCGGCTTTTGCAGGGCGAGCACTGCGCCGCCCTGGTCCTGAATTTCGCACTTTTTGTGGGGCTATGCCGCAATTGCAATCACCCTTACTGGTCTCGGTCGCCGTACCCTGCCCGCTGCGGCGGACTTTTGACTATCGTTGGCCAAGCGACCGACACCCTGAGCCGGGGCAGCGCGTACTGGTGCCCTTCGGCAACCGCCGCCTGGTGGGGGTTGTGGTGGCGCCCTGCGCCAGCGCCAAAGTCGATACCGACAAACTGAAGTCGGTCATTGAGGTTCTGGACAGTGACCGGCCGACCCTGTCGCCGGCTCTGATGGAACTGGGCCGCTGGGCCGCCAACTACTACCACCATCCCATCGGCGAGTGCCTTCAAAATATGCTGCCGGTGCGACTGCGTTCCGCCAAACCACCGCAGACCCAAGTCACGCTCTACTGGCAAGCTTCAACCGGCGCCAGTGTCGACCAGCTCTCTAAGCGCGCCCATCGACAGCGGGAGTTACTCGCTACGCTAATGGCGGCCAATGCCCCCCTCAGTGGCGACACCTTACGGGAAGCCGGCTTCACTCGACAGCAACTGCGGCAACTGGCCGAGCAGAACCTGATTGAACAAGCCAGCGCGCCGTCTCCAGCGCCACCCCCTCCCCAAGCACCGCTGGCACTGCGGGACGAACAGCGCAGCGCGGTGGAAGCGATCAACGGTGCCCAGGGCTTTGCCCGTTTTCTGCTGGAGGGGGTTACCGGCAGCGGCAAAACCGAGGTCTACCTCCAGGCCATCGCCGCCCAGTTGGAGCAAGGCAAACAGGCGCTGGTACTGATACCCGAGATTGGCCTCACTCCCCAGACCCTGTCCCGAGTCGAGTCCCGCTTTCCCGGCCGGGTGGCCAGCCTGCACTCGGGTATGGGGGACAGCGAGCGCTACCAGAACTGGCAACGAGCCCAAAACGGCGACTGCGATATTGTGCTGGGTACCCGCTCGGCGGTATTTGTCGACCTGCCCCGGCTGGGGTTGATTATCGTCGACGAGGAACACGACGCCTCCTATAAGCAACAGGAAGGCTGGCGCTACTCGGCGCGGGATATCGCGGTAAAACGCGCCGCCGACCTGGACTGCCCAGTGGTATTGGCCAGTGCCACGCCCAGCCTGGACAGCTTGCACAACGCCAATTTGGGTCGCTACCAAACCCTGCAGCTCACTCGCCGCGCCGCCGGAGATAGCCCGCACCTGACCCTGGTGGACGCCCGCCAGCGACCCTTAAAAGAAGGGCTCGACGAGGTGCTGCTCAAGCACATCGCCGACACCCTGGCAGCTGGGGAACAGGTACTGCTATTTCTCAACCGCCGGGGCTACGCGCCCCAATTGCAATGCCACAGCTGCGGCTGGGTAGCCGATTGTCACGCCTGCGATGCGCGAATGACCGTGCATTTTCGCCAGCGCCACCTGCGCTGCCACCACTGCGACGCCATCCGCCCCCTACCCGACCACTGCCCCGACTGCCACAATCACCAGTGGCTGTTCGACGGCCCCGGCACGGAAAAGCTGGAACTGTTTCTGCGCCATCACTTTGCCGACACCCTTGCCAGCACCGAAGTCATCCGCATCGACCGGGACAGCACCTCGCAGAAAGGCAGCATGGCGAGGCTGGTGGACCGGGTTCACGAGGGCAAGCCGGCCATTCTGGTGGGCACCCAAATGCTGGCCAAAGGCCATCATTTTCCCGACGTGACCCTGGTCGGCATTCTCGATATCGACGCCGGTCTGTTCAGCCCCGACTACCGGGCCGCCGAGCGCAGCGGCCAACTGCTGGTGCAGGTCGCGGGCCGGGCCGGGCGGGAGCGCCCCGGACGGGTGTTGATCCAGACTCACTGCCCTGAGCACCCCGCCCTGCTGACACTGGTCCAGCAGGGCTATCGCGCCTTTGCCAGCCAGCAGCTCAGTGAGCGCAAACTGCTGGGACTGCCGCCTTACGCCCCCTGCGCGCTGATTCGTGCCGACGCCGCGCGACTGGATCAGGCCGAGGCCTTTTTATCCGCCATTAAAACCGCCCTGGTAGATCAAGGCATTGGCGGCCAGTGCATCGGCCCCTTGCCCGCCCCCATGACTCGCCGGGCCGGCCGCTACCGGGCGTCATTGATTTTGCAGGCCACGCGCCGAGGGGAGTTACACCGCCAACTGACACTTGCCTGCACCACTGGCGAACAGTTAAAAAAAACCGGCGGGCTGCGCTGGTCGGTGGATGTCGATCCTATTGAAGCCAGTTAGTTGAGGCCAGCTAGGGCCGGTTAACACCCCCTCCAATTATTCACGTTGGCAGTCAGCCGGCGAAACAGCGATAATACGCGGCCCTATTTTTAGGGCCCGCGCATCGCGCCAGGCCCAGCACTATTGCCACGCTACCTGAGAGTCGTCACCACCCATGAAAGACACCGTCGCCCAGTTATTGGAACAGGCTCTGAAGTCACTGATGGCCAAGGGCACCTGGCCGGATGATCTGCCCATCAATATTCAGGTGGAACGCACCCGGGACAAGTCCCACGGCGACTTTGCCAGCAATGTGGCCATGACCCTGGCCAAGCCGCTGAAGTCCAACCCGCGAGCCATCGCCCAACAGATTATTGATGCCCTGCCCGACAGTGAGCAGGTCACCAAGGTGGAAATCGCCGGGCCGGGCTTTATCAACTTCTTTATGAACGAGGCCAGCCAGTTCCAGATCGTCGAGCAGATTTTCGCCCAGGGCGAGCAGTTTGGCCGCCGCGCCGATCAGGGCCAGCGCATTCAGGTGGAATTTGTCTCCGCCAACCCCACCGGGCCGCTGCACGTGGGTCACGGCCGGGGCGCCGCCTATGGCGCCAGTGTCGCCGCCATGTTGGAAGCCGCTGGCTACGACGTCAGCCGGGAGTACTACGTCAACGACGCCGGTCGGCAAATGGATATCCTCGGCACCAGTGTCTGGCTGCGCTATCTGCAGGCCTGCGGCGAGGACCTGCCCTTCCCCAGCAACGGCTATCAGGGCGACTACATCCGCCACTACGGCGAAGACCTGCACCACAGCCACGGCGATACCTTGCGCCACAGCGCCGCCGAGGTCATGGCCGATATCCCCGCCGATGCACCGGAGGGCGGCGACAAGGAATTGCACATTGACGGCCTGATCAACCGCGCCAAGTCCCTACTGGGCAAGGATTACCAGATTCCCTTTGCCAAGGGCTTGGATGAGATCCTCGGCGATATCCGCACCGATCTCGAAGAATTTGGCGTCCATTTTCAGGCCTGGTTCTCAGAGCGCAGCCTAACCGTCGACCCCAACCAAGTGGAAGCCGCCATTGCCCGCTTGGAAGACAAGGGCTTTATCGAAGTCCGCGACGGCGCCAAATGGTTTTTGTCCACCCAGTTTGGCGACGACAAAGACCGGGTGGTGCAGCGGGACAACGGCCAGACCACCTACTTTGCCTCCGATATTGCCTATCACCTCAATAAATTCGAACGGGGCTTCGATCGTGTGGTCAATATTTGGGGCGCCGATCACCACGGCTACATCGCCCGGGTGAAGGCGGCACTGCAGGCACTGGATGTGGATCCCGAGCGGCTGATTATCCGGCTTGTGCAGTTCGTCTCACTTTTCCGGGGCGATGAACAAGTACAGATGTCTACCCGCAGCGGCTCCTTTGTTACCCTGCGAGAGCTGCGCCAGGAAGTGGGCGACGACGCAGCGCGCTTCTTCTACATTATGCGCAAGGCGGACCAGGCCACCGACTTTGACCTGGAGCTGGCCAAGTCCCAGAGCAAAGACAACCCGGTGTACTACATTCAGTACGCCCACGCTCGGGTGGCCAGCATCCTGCGCAAGCTAGATGAAGCCGGCGAAGGCTGGAGTCAGGAAACCGGTTTGGCGGCCCTGCCGGTACTGAGTGAAGAAGTGGAAAAGCAACTGCTGGTGCGACTGGCCCGCTACCCCGAGGTATTGGCCAACGCCGCCGAGCAGTTCGAGCCCCACAGCCTCGCCCACTACCTGCGGGAACTGGCGGGAGAGTTCCACAGTTATTACAACGCCCACAAAATCCTGGGCGAAGAGCGGGCCCTGCGGGATGCACGTTTGGCCCTGTCAGTGGCAGTACAGCAAGTACTGCGCAATGGATTGAACCTGCTGGGCGTAAGCGCCCCGGAGGAAATGTAAGGCATGGCGACCAAAAAACGCAGCACCCGCGGCGCAACCCGCAGCCCCAATACCCGTCCCGGTCTACCCGCGTCGGTCCTGCTGGGCAGTGGTTTTATCGCCGGCGTGGTGGCCACGGTGCTGGTTTTCAAAGCGGTGGACGGCGACAGCCCCAGGACACCGGCCAGCACCGCTGCCCCTAAAACCGCCAAAGCCGAGAGCAAACAGAGCGAGGCCGAGCGCCCCGCCAATAACACCAAGTTCGACTTTTTTACCTTGCTGCCCGAGCGGGAAGTCATCGTTCCTGACGAGACTCCCAAGGCCGAGCCCAAGGTGGTCACGCCCAGCGACACCAGTACCGAGAAGAAAGTCGAACCGGCCCTACCGCCAGAGAAAACCTTCCAGACCGGCGAGCAGTACACCCTGCAAGCGGGCTCCTTCCGCACCAACGAAGATGCGGAAAGCCGCCGGGCGCAGATTCTGCTGCTGGCTCTGGATGCCCGGGTGGAGACTGTGGAGATCAACGGCGAGCGCTGGCATCGGGTTCACGTTGGCCCCTTCCTGACCCACAACACCCTGTCGGAAGCCCGGGCCAAACTGATTGCCGAGGGCATCGACACCCTGGTGATCCGCCGCAAGAACTGATCGCTACCGGGCTGGGCCAGGGACGCTTGAAAAGCCCCGGCACCACCCCCATTACTGACGCTTGAGCCAAGAGACAAGGAGCTTCAAGTGGAACAGTTCCACGGCACAACTATTCTCTCCGTTCGCCGCGGCAATCAGGTGGTAGTGGGCGGCGACGGCCAGGTCACCCTGGGCAACACGGTGATGAAAGGCAACGCCCGCAAGGTGCGTCGACTTTATAAAGACAAGGTTATCGCCGGATTTGCCGGCGGCACGGCCGACGCCTTCACCCTCTTCGAACTCTTCGAAACCCAGCTGGAGAAACACCAGGGCAAACTGGTGCGGGCCGCCGTCGAGTTGGCCAAGGCCTGGCGCAGCGAGCGGGCCCTGCGGCAACTGGAGGCACTGCTGATCGTCGCCGACAAGGAAACCACCCTGGTGATCAGCGGCAACGGCGACGTCATCGAACCGGAAGACAACATGATCGCCATCGGCTCCGGCGGCTCCTTTGCCACCGCCGCCGCGCGAGCGCTGATGGATAACACCGAGCTGGGTGCGCTGGATATTGTCGAGAAAGGGCTGAACATCGCCGGCGATATCTGCATCTACACCAACCACAGCCGCACTATCGAGACTCTGGAATACTAGAAGACTATGGCTAACAACACTCCCTCCGCGAACCTGCCGTCCACCATGACGCCGCGGGAAATCGTCCACGAACTGGACAAGCACATCATCGGCCAACAGGACGCCAAGCGGGCCGTGGCCATTGCGCTGCGCAATCGCTGGCGGCGGATGCAGGTGGCCGAAGAGCTGCAGCCGGAAATTACCCCTAAGAACATTCTCATGATTGGCCCCACCGGGGTCGGCAAAACCGAAATCGCCCGCCGCCTGGCCAAGCTGGCCGGCGCGCCCTTTATTAAGGTAGAAGCCACCAAGTTTACCGAGGTAGGTTACGTCGGCCGGGATGTGGAATCCATCATCCGGGATTTGGTGGACGCCTCACTGAAACTCCACCGCGAGCGAGCCATGGCCCAGGTAGCCCACCGCGCTATGGACGCCACTGAGGAACGCATTCTCGATGCCCTGCTCCCCGCCGCCCGGGGCGAGACTGAAGACAAAGAAAGCTCCACCCGCCAGGTGTTCCGCAAAAAGCTGCGGGAAGGCGAACTGGACGACCGGGAAATCGACGTGGAGGTCAGCGCGGCGCCAGTGGGTGTAGAAATCATGGCGCCGCCAGGCATGGAGGAAATGACCAGTCAATTGCAGGGCATGTTCTCCAAAATGGGGGGCGACCGCCGCAAGACCCGGCGCATGACCGTAAAAGCCGCTTTCAAGCAGATTCAGGACGAAGAGGCCGCCAAACTGATCAACGAAGAAGAGTTGAAAATGCAGGCGGTGGAATCGGTTGAGCAAAACGGCATTGTGTTTATCGACGAAATCGACAAAGTCGCCAAGCGCCAGGAAACCGGCGGGGCCGACGTCTCCCGGGAAGGGGTGCAGCGAGACCTGCTGCCATTGATTGAAGGCTGCACCGTCAGCACCAAGCACGGCATGATTCGCACTGACCACATTCTATTTGTGGCCTCCGGCGCCTTCCACCTTAGCAAGCCCTCGGACCTGATTCCCGAACTTCAGGGCCGCCTGCCGATCCGGGTCGAGCTGTCAGCGTTGACCCCCGACGACTTCGAGCGCATTCTCACCGAGCCCCGGGCATCGCTAACGGAGCAATACCGCGCCTTGCTGGCCACCGAAGGCCTGGAAGTCACTTTCAGTGAGGACGGTATCCGCCGCATTGCCGAGACCGCCTGGCAGGTTAACGAGCGCACCGAGAATATCGGCGCCCGCCGGCTGCACACGGTAATGGAACGCCTGCTGGAGGAAATCTCTTACAGCGCCGGCGACCGCACCGAGGCACTAACGGTGGATGCCGACTATGTTGGCGAGCAGCTGGGCGAGCTGGCTCAGGACGAAGATCTGAGTCGCTTTATTCTGTAATTAGGGCCTGCTTCGATGACGCCGACTGATATAAAACTGCACAAAAAATCCCGGGAACTGGAGCTGTGCTACGCCGATGGCAGCAGCTTTCGGCTCAGCTGTGAATTCCTGCGAGTGCATTCGCCGTCGGCAGAGGTACGGGGTCACGGCCCAGGACAGGAGGTCCTGCAGCACGGCAAGGCCAATGTGGACATTGTCGATATCGCCCCGGTGGGGAACTATGCCCTGCAACTGAGCTTTAGCGACGGCCACGACACCGGTATTTATTCCTGGTCTTACTTGCGGGAGCTAGGGGAAAACCAGGACGCCCTGTGGCAGGCTTATCTGGAACGCTTGCACGAGGCCGGCGCCAGCCGCGACCCCGATGAGCAGGTGGTACGCTTCTTCGATAGCTAAACGGAGGGCTTAGCTGGCGTCTCGCATGGCAATCTGCGGGCGGATATCCAGCCGGCCATCTTCGGCCAGCACCGCAATGCTGGTGCCCACCGGGTTCTCAATCACCACGATAGGGGGCTGACAGCGGGGCTGGCGAATAAACTTCAGCGACCAGCCAAAGTTTTCCATTCGCTTTAAGGACTGTAATTGTCCGTCGGTAAGCAGGTCCCGGGAGTTCTCCGGAACTGGCTGTTCACCGCTGCGCTTGTCTTCCAACATGCTCCACCTGTGCGCCGCATTTTCAATGCCACTATTTTAAAAAGTTGCGCGCGGCGTCACAGTGGTGGCTTACACGTATAGACGGGCTTACAGGTTCTCCTCGGCAAAAGCGGCCAGGCGAGAGCGCTCTATGCCGTTGACGTGCATGATTCCAGCGTGAGGAAAATGTTTGCTCTTCTCGGACAGGTAGGTCAGCCCCGAGGTCAGCGGCGAAATGTACTTGTTATCGATCTGCGCCAGGTTACCCAGCACCACGATTTTGGAGTTCACCCCAACCCGGGTGATGATGGACTTGAGCTGGAACTGAGTCAGACCCTGGGCCTCGTCAATGACGATATAGGCGTTATTGAAGGAACGGCCCCGCATAAAATTCAACGACTTAAACTGGATATTGGCCTTGTCTTTGACGTATTCAATACTGCTAAAGGGCGACTCGTCACTGCCGTGGAGCACCTCCAGGTTGTCGTCAAAAGCCGCCAGCCAGGGCGCCATTTTCTCTTCCTCAGTGCCGGGTAAGAAGCCGATATCCTCTGCCATCGGCGGCGTCGATCGCGCCACAATCAATTTGTCATAGCGCTTCTCTTCGAGAATGGCGTGCAGCCCGTAGGCCAGGGCAATCAGGGTCTTGCCCGAACCCGCCGGGCCCGTTAACACCGTCATATCGATATTGGGCTGGGCCACCAAAAAGAAGGCCATGGCCTGCTCCAGGCTGCGGGGCTTAAGGCCCCACATATGCTGGTTCATCAAGCGTTCCCGGCACAAGTCCAGCAGCTCCATGCGCTGGTCATCCAGTGCCCGCACCATGCCGACAAAGCCGTTGTCGTCATAAATAAACTGATTGATGTGGACATTGGGCACCACGTCGCGGCTGACAATATGGATGGCCTGGGAACCCTCTCGCAAGGTCTCCACCGACTCCACCTGATCCCAAAAGCGGCCGGCAATATGTTCGTAGCCCTTGGACATATAGTCGATATCGTCCAGCACCCGGTCGCGGCGGTAATCCTCCACATTCTCCAGACCCGAGCCCTTGGCCTTGAGTCGCATGTTGATGTCTTTGGTCACCAGGCAGACATGGGCGTCGGGTTGCTTGCTTTGCAGGTGCAGCGCCACATTGATAATGCGGTTGTCGTTAGCCTGCTGAGGGGTACCGTCCAGATAAGGTGCGCCAGTGTCGTGGTTAATCAACTGGTCGGGAAAGATCGCCAGGCAGCCGGTGGGCTGCAATTCTGCGGTTGAAGGCAGGGCCACGCCATCCTGAATCTCCTTGGGGGAGGCGTTAAACAGAATTTTGTCGATGGCATTGATGGCAATGCGTGCCTCGCGACTGACATCCTTGTCGCGACGGTCCTTAATGTGATCCAGCTCTTCCAGTACCGTCATCGGTACCACCACCCGGTGTTCCTGAAACGCGTTCAATGCCATCGGGTCGTGAAGCAGCACGTTGGTATCAAGGACGAAGATTTTTTCCATAGCAGGCTCTCGATTGGGGGTGTCGGCACAGAGCGCAGAACGCCCGCGCGCAGACGCAGAGTCCGGCGCATTGGTTGCCGACGACAGGGGGCGATTGGAAGAGGTGAAGGGGGCTGCGGCAGGGTCAGTATCGCGCGAGTCGGCAATATCAGACGAGGTGCCTGGGGTGTCGGTTGAGCTGTCGGCGCGAAGGCCGCTGAGCGATGACGGCAAAAGTATGACCGCTCCACAAAAAGACCACTTGCCTCGATTATTGAAACTCCACACCAACAATGTCAACCGTTATTGTGCTGGATGGTCGCTCCTGCCCGACCGCTGTTCAAAACATGAGCTGCGCACCAGCGACCGTGTTGGCTCATCTGGTGCAGAGTCATAAACTCGACAAGACGCCGGGGGCGATTTCCGCTACCCTATCGCCCTTTTATCGACGGCCTTTTCCCACTACACCGCTCCTCTGCCGGGGCGCCAACAGGTACACCACTCCATGCTCGACCAGGACTCCCTTTCTCAACTCAAGCAGTTGAAAACCAACATTATTGAAAGCAAAGACCGGGGCGAGGGCGAAGTGCGCGGCAGCCAGCGACGCTTCGGCTTCGTTAAGCTGGACGACGGCCGTGACGTCTTTCTGGCCCCGGATGAGATGCAGCGGGTGTTCCCCGGCGACCGAGTACGCATCAACGTCATCACTGACGACAAGGGCAAGTTCAAAGCCGAGCTGGAAAAACTGATCGACAGCCCGCTGGGCATCTTTACCGGCCGCTATGTGATCAGGGGGCAGGGCCATTTTGTAGAGCCGGATCTGCCCCGGTTCAACAAACTGCTGTTTATCCCCCCTTCACAGCGTAAAAAGGCCAAGCCCGGCGACCTGCTCCAGGTCAAGGTCACCCGCCACCCCTTTCGGGACGGCAAGTCCCAAGTCAATATCATCGACAATATTGGTCAGCCCGACGAGGCCGGCATTGAGGGGCGCTATACCATCAGCAAGTTTGAATTACCTCGACAGTGGCCCAATGACGACATACCCGAGCAGGATAGCCGCGCCGAAGCCCGGGAAGATCTGCGGGATCTGCCACTGGTTACCATCGACTCCGCCGATACCCGGGACGTGGACGACGCCCTGTGGGCGGCCCCCGAAGGCGACGGCTGGCAGCTGGTGATCGCGGTTGCCGACCCCGGTGCCTACATTGCCCCAGGCAGCCCCCTGGATCTGGCTGCCAGAGCCCGCGCCAATACCGTTTACCTGCCCGGCTGCGCCCAGCCCATGCTGCCCGAGGCCATCACCCAGGACCGCTGCTCACTGCTGCCCGACGTCGATCGGGCCGCCATTGTCTGCCGATTAAAGGTGAGCGCCGAGGGCGAAATCAGCGACATTCAGTTTAGTGAAGCGCTGATCCGCTCCCACGCCAAACTTAGCTACCAACAGGTCCAACAGCACCTGGACGGCAGCGACACCCTGGACCACGACGCGCTGGGCCATCTCAAGGCGGCAGCCGATGCTCTCAAGGCTTACCGACGCCAGCACTACCTGATCATGCCCGAGCAACCGGACTTCCGCTACGAGCTGGACGACAATAAGCGCATCTGCGCGATTGCACGGGTCGATCGCAACGACGCTCACCGCCTGGTGGAGGAGTGTATGCTGGCCGCCAACCGCGCCGCGGCCCAGTGGCTGGGGGACAGCCCGGCTCTGTACAACAGCCACCCCGGCCTGCGGGAAGACCGCTACGACAGCGTCAACAAGGTTATCGCCAGCGAGCTGCCCGCGTTGGCAGGCACTGACATCACATCACTCGAGGGTTACCAGGCGCTGATCAAGGCCGCCGAAACCACCGATTCTACGCTGCCTCTGCAGAGCATTTTTGCCCGCATGCTGCGCCCCGGAGAGCTCAGCACCTCGCCCAAGCCTCACTTTGGCCTGGGCTTGGAGCGCTACTCCACCTTTACGTCGCCGCTGCGCAAATACAGCGACCTGCTAGTACAGCGCTGCATCCGCGCCAAACTTCAGGGCGAGCAGCCCGCGCTACCCGACGACGAGACCATTGCCGCACTGCAAGAACAGCTGCGCCACAGCCGTCAGGCCAGCCGCCAGCTGGAGCAGTGGCTGCAGTATCAGTACTTGGCTGGGCAGGATAAAGATGCCGTCTACCAGGGACGCATAGCCCACATGAATGGCGGCGGCTTTACCGTGGAGCTCAACGACACCGGCATCAGTGGTTTTGTGGAAGCCCGCTCCATCCCCGAAAAACTTAGCTTCGACGCGGACACCCTGCGACTGTTCAACGCGGAGAAAAATTACCAGCTGGAGCAAGCGGTAAACGTGAAGGTCGCGGAGATCGATCCCTTCCAGCGCCGCCTGATCTTCACTCTGCTGGAGCCCGAGCAGGCGCCGATGGAGACTGAGACAGAGAAGGCGCAAGGCGAGAGCTAGGCGCCCCGCTCTCCGCCTGAATCCCCTTCCGCGCCCGCCAGCTAAAATTCAGCGTGGCGGGGCACCCGGGGGAAGGGAATTGCATCGCGGATGTTTTCCATGCCGGTGATGTAGTTAAGCAGGCGCTCAAAGCCCAAACCAAAGCCAGCGTGGGGCACAGTGCCATAGCGGCGCAGGTCCCGGTACCAGTCCAGACCGTGGACTCCCTGTTCCGCCATGCGCCGGTCCAACACGTCCAGGCGCTCTTCCCGCTGACTGCCGCCGATAATTTCGCCGATGCCCGGCGCCAGCACATCCATCGCCGCCACGGTTCTATCATCGTCATTAAGGCGCATATAGAAGGCTTTGATTTCCTTGGGGTAGTGGGTGACGATCACTGGCCCACCCACATACTCCTCGCACAAATAGCGCTCGTGCTCTGACTGTAAGTCCGCCCCCCACTGCACAGGGTACTCAAAGGACTTGCCGGATTTTTCCAGCACCCTGACCGCATCGCTATAATCCAGCCGGGCGAAGTCGCTGCCAGCGACTTTCTCCAGGCGCTCCAACACGGTCTTGTCGATAAACTGGTTGAAGAAGCCCAGATCTTCCTGACACTGCTCCAGCACCGCATTTAGCAAATAACGCAAGAAGTCCTCAGCCAAAGCTGCATCGTCATCCAGGTTGGCGAAGGCGATCTCCGGCTCCACCATCCAGAATTCAGCCAGGTGGCGACTGGTATTGGAGTTTTCCGCACGGAAAGTGGGCCCAAAGGTATAGACCTTGGACATCGCCAAGCAATAGGCCTCGGCATTGAGCTGGCCGGAGACGGTAAGGAAGGCCTCCCTGCCAAAGAAGTCTTCGTTAAAATCGATGCGGCCATCATCTTGTCGCGGTGGATTCACCATATCCAGAGTGCTCACCCGGAACAGCTCTCCCGCCCCCTCGCAGTCACTGGCGGTGATCAAAGGGGTGTTGATCCACTGAAAGCCCCGCTCAAAGAAATAGCGGTGCACGGCATTGGCCAGCACCGTGCGCACCCGGGTGATGGCGCCAAAGGTATTGGTCCGCGGTCGCAAATGAGCGACGCTGCGCAGGTATTCGAAGGTGTGGCGCTTCTTGGCCACCGGGTAACTCTCTGGGTCGTCCACCCAACCGATAACCTCAACTTCACGGGCCTGGATTTCCACCGACTGGCCCTTGCCCTGAGAGGCCACCAGCTCGCCCCGCACAATGACTGAGCACCCGGCAGTTAAGTGTAAAACCTCGCTCTGGTAGTTATCTATTTCACCAGGCACCACGGCCTGAATCGCGGGGTGACAGGAGCCGTCGTGAATAGCAAGAAAGGAAAAGCCACCCTTGGAGTCCCGCCGGCTGCGCAGCCAACCGCGTACCTCCACCTCCGCACCGGGGGAGACATCGCCCGCCAACAAGGTTTTCACCGAACTCACTGTCATGCTTTTCTCCAATAACGTCGATATCGTTTGAAGGGAATTATACGTTCCTCACCGCCGAACGTGTTTCTGTCGCGCCGGCAATCGATAGCCGATAAAGTAACGTGAACTGTTTTCTACGCCAATGCCGCTATGCACGCTGAACATTTTGTCGCCCACCGGGGCTGGCGTCACCGCTACCCGGAAAACACCTTGCTAGCCTTTCGCGAGGCTATTGCCGCCGGCGCGGTCAATCTGGAGCTGGATGTCCAGCTCAGTGCCGACGGTGTGGCCTTTGCCTTCCACGACCCCGGCCTGGAGCGCCTTTGCCAGCAAGAAGGCATGATCTGGGACTACTCTGCCAGCGAGTTGAAGACATTCACCGCCTTTGAGCCCTCCCGCTTTGGCTCGCGTTTTGCAACATCAGACGGTGTGGGGGTCTGCCCGCTGCGGGAGGTCGCTACCTTGCTGACGGAGCACCCCCAGGCCAACTGCTTTGTCGAGCTCAAGGCAGAAAGTCTCAGTCAATTTGATGCAACAACGGTGTACAACGCGGTTGCGACGGCACTGAGCGGCGTGGAATCCCGCTGCGTGCTGATCAGTTTTGAGCTGGAAGCACTGCTCTACGCCAAGAGGCAGGGTTGGCAGCGCCATGCACCCGTATTTGACCAGTGGCCGGACTGGCAACTGGCCTCACTGTGGCAACTGCAGCCAGAGGTAGTGTTCTGCGATCGCACCATCGTGCCTGGCGATATCGACCTGCGCACCTTGCCGTGGCCAGCATTGATCTACGAGGTCAGCACCGCCACCGACGCACGCTACTGGTTTGAGCGGGGCGCCGCAGCCGTAGAGACCTTTCAGATTGGCGAAGTATTGGAGGAATTCGGGCTTGCCTGAACATCACAACACGCCAGAGCATATAGACACAGAAGTGGCCGTAATCGGCGGTGGCGTCCAGGGCGCCGGGATTGCACAGGCAGCGGTCGCCGCCGGCTACAAAGCGGCCATTTTCGAACGCCAGCACTGGGCGGCGGGGACCTCCCGGCGCTCCAGTAAACTGATCCACGGCGGTCTCCGCTACTTGGAGACCGGGCAAATTCCGCTGGTTTACCACAGCCTGCAGGAACGTGCGCACTTATTGCGCAACGCCCCTGATTTAGTGCGGCCGGTCAAATTTCACATTCCCATCTATCGCCACACTCGCCGCCGCGCGTGGCAAATCCGCGCCGGACTGATGCTGTATTTTCTGCTGAGCGGCGGCGGCAAGCTGGCCCGTTTTCGCAAACTCAAGCGCAGCGAGTGGTCGACTCTGGACGGGCTGGATACCCAGAATCTTCAGGCTGTCTTTCAATACTGGGATGGTCAGACTGACGACCGCAAGCTCACCGAGGCGGTGATTGAGTCGGCACAAGACATGGGTGCCAACACCTACTGCCCAGCCAATTTTCTGCGGGCCGAGAAAAACGCACTGGGCTATCTGCTGCACCTGGAAATGAACGGCCGATCGGTGACCTGCCAGTGCCGCTGTCTGATCAACGCCACCGGGCCCTGGGTCAACGATATTGCCAAACGGATCGACAGTGGCAGCGTCGCCAGGGAGGTCGACTTGGTCAAGGGCAGCCACATACTGGTCAACGGCCGACTGACCCAGGGGGTGTATTACCTGGAGTCGCCCATCGACCAGCGGGCCGTTTTCGCCATGCCCTGGGGTGAGCAGACCCTGGTGGGAACCACGGAAATTCTCCATGAGCAAGGGGCGGACAGCGTCGAGGCCAGCCCGGAAGAGATTCACTATCTTCAGGAGACCCTCCGCCACTACTTCCCCAATGCCGACACTGAGGTACTGGACGCCTGGGCGGGGCTACGGGTTCTACCCCGCTCTGACGAATCAGCCAACGAACGGGATCGGGATACCGTCCTGCACTGTGAACCGGCATCCAGGCCCAGCATGGTGGCGGTATACGGGGGCAAGCTGACCAGTTACAGGCATACCGCCGACCGGGTGATTAAAGCGATTAAACCCACCCTGGGAGCGCGCCCAAAGATTGCCGATACCCGCTTTGTCGCCCTTGCTCCCAGCAGCGAAACCGGAGCCTAAAAAAGCTTCGGCAAGCCACACCGAGGCCATTTTTGTAGCCCCAAACCAATACCTTACCGAGATGTAACCCAACGGCCATCGTTACCCCTTGCTAACCGCTTTATTACAAGCCGCTAATAATAAACGTAAGCCGTTGTAAAACTTAGATTTTATAGCCAAAAAATAGATTAAAAACCGCCATCTAAGCAGCTTTACCAACAGCCCTGTTGATCCCGACCTGTAACCCACTGTAACGGCCTCGCTCCCTATACTGAAACTGTCAAATTTAGCAGCCACTCCAAAGGGAGAACGCCATGAGCCACATGACTATTCAACAGCAAAACGCCGTAGAAAATGTAATGGATATCGCTGCACGGGCAAGTCTGCTTGCCATCGTTGCCGCTGGTCTTATTTTCTGCATGGTCGCTATCTAAGCGACTTGCGCGACTACTTCAACGGAGGAAAACATCATGATGGATTTTCATACTAAAGCTTTTTGCGCCGACCACGCCAGCAACTCAGCCCTGATCGGCATGCGGGTCATTTTGTTGGCGGTTGCCGCCGGCACGATTGTCTATAGCCTGGCGCAACTGGTCTAAACTGAAGCCAGCCAGCTGCCACAAATAAGCAAAGCAAGTGGACGACGCACAGCCACTGGGCAACAATGGGGCCCAGCACTGTTAACCCCAAAACGTCGAGTCCACTTGCCCATGGCACCACCTAGTTCAAAAGCAACAGCCAGCGCCACACAAACACCGAGACAAGACCTGCACCGGTCCCCCTACATGTTGCTAAGCACCCGCAAACGCGATGGCAGCTTTGTGCCAACACCGGTCTGGTGTGCAGGTGACCACAACACCTTGTATATGTTTTCAGCCGGTGATGCAGGCAAGGTAAAACGCCTTCGCAATTTCAGCGAATGTCGCGTTGCACCCTGTACAGTGAGCGGCAAACGCCTGGAAGGGGACCAAGAGGCCAGTGCCGAATTGATCAGCGGCGAAGAAGCACAACGCGCTCACCGAGCGCTGGTAAAAAAGTACGGCTGGCAGATGCGACTGTTGGATATCGGCGCCGGCTTGGCGGGGCGCAAAAAGCGCCGGGCGTTTATCCGCGTCGATCTGGGCCCAACGGACCCAAAGTAACCTGTCATTTAAGCCAATTACCCGTCAGGCCGTTTTCGATACAGTCAGTCTCATAAAGACACAAACAGGGGATCGACTATGCGCAGCCTAGAACAGTGGCTCGACGAATATAACGCCGCCCACCAAAATCCGCGCAACAAGCTTATTCATTACTACTGTGTGCCTGCCATTGCGGTAACCACCATCGCCCTGCTGTGGCTGGTGCCTCTGCCTTTTGTCGAGGCCAATGTGGGGCAGCTACTGCTGATTCTGGCAATGGCTTTCTACGGCTATCTGTCCATTAAGCTGGCGTTGGGCATGTTGCCCTTTGTCTTAGCCATTGCCGCCGGCATCATGCTCTATCAAGCCCACATTAACGTGCCAATGTGGATGCCCGCAGCGGCCATCTGGATTATTGCCTGGGCGCTGCAGTTTGTCGGTCACAAGGCCGAATCCCAGAAGCCATCATTTTTTACCGACATCTTGTTTCTGCTAATCGGCCCACTGTGGATCCTCGGCGCAACCTTCGACAAACTGGGCATCCGCTACCGCCAAGCCGCATGAGCGAAACCCTAGTCGAGGGGCTTTCGACACAGCAAATGGACGTAGCGCCCAAGCTGCCAAAACGGCTCGAGGGCGCCGTACTGCCAATCAATCGCCAACATATCCTCGACACTGCGCTGGGCGCGAACAGCCCGGGGCATTAAGTCATAGCACAAGCGAACACCCCGCCTGGCCGCCACCATCAGGCCCGCTGATTGTACGGCCTTCATTACCCACTGCGGATCCCTGGGATAAGAGGGCGTCAAACCACCCGGGTGCCCGGCAAAGTCTTCATCCCGCAGTTTATACAGGTTGCCTTTGGCCATGTTGCTTAAAATCAGCGCGTTGCGGTTGTAAAACATCAGCGACATATAGCCACCGGGGCGCAGCGCCGCCACCAAATTGGCAATGACCGGCTCCGGCTCCTCGACCCACTCCAGCACCGCGTGGCACACAACCACATCAAAAGCCTCGCCTTGAACAGCGTCTTGAATAGCACACTGCTGGATTTTTAGCTGCCCGCTGTCGACATAGTCGGTTAAATCTCGCCGTGCTTGGGCCAACATTTCGCTGGAGATGTCACTGAGGATCACATTGTGACCCTGTTCCAAAAGCAGCGCGCTCAGCTGTCCCAAACCTCCACCGGCATCCCACACGGTTTTACCGCCCTCGGCCAACGACGGTAGATGTTTAGTCAGCTCTTGCCATACCGAGGTTAAACGAATCTCACCCTTGGGGTTGCCGTAGATATTGGTGCGAAAACGCTGGGCCAGGTCGTCGAAATTTCTATCGGGCATAGTTTTTCTTCAGACATAAAAAAACGGAGCGCCTGAGCGCTCCGTTTATCGCAGAAAGCAAACAGTTGTATATCAATTTCCAGTAACTGCCTGGCCATTGATCGTTGCGCTAATCAAAACACTCTCGTCACCATCTGCCTCAGTTTTTACTGGTAAACCATCACCTACGGATAACCATTCGGTACCACCGTCGGAGTCAGTGAACTTGCAGGTTTCAAACGTCCCTGCAGGCACCGTAATAGTTTCACGCCCCAGATATGTTGTAGTAACGGTGCGCTCGCTAACTTGTGGATCCTGTCCACCGGGCACAGGGAAGCCTCCAAAATCAGTCTCCACCGTTTGCGTGAAAGTCTGGATGTAACTATCACCTGGGTTCAAGTCGAATCGTTGCTCACGGGCAGGGTCAAACGATATGGTGGTAGTAATAGTAGTTCCAGGAAGCTGCGCCGACTCCGCTTCTGTCACCACTCCATAGGTAAGCAAGGTATTGCCACCATCCGCGTCACCCGAGTATGAAAAAGTGACAGACTGTGAATCGAAAGTATCGTCCGTCGCATCAGCATCCACTTCAGAACGGGCCTCCACAGCTTGGTTGCCTTTAAAGTCCGTAACTTGAGTAACCTCAGTTTCAGATGTCGTAGTCAAAACGACTTCGGATTCACCATCGGTTGACTCAAAGACAAACTGGTATGTGGTACCAACTGCTTCGTATATCGATAAATCACCACAAGCGAGTGCGCTACCGCCCGACACACCACCACCATCAGTAGCACCACCATCGTCTGTGGCACCACCATCGTCCGTAGCACCACCGTCATCAGCCGCGCCGCCATCATCCGTGGCACCGCCATCATCGGCTGCACCGCCATCATCTGTGGCACCGCCATCATCAGTCGCGCCACCATCATCCGTGGCACCACCATCGTCCGTAGCACCGCCATCATCCGTGGCACCACCATCATCTGTGGCACCGCCATCATCTGTGGCACCGCCATCATCAGTCGCGCCGCCATCATCTGTGGCACCACCACCATCATCGGTTGCACCGCCATCATCTGTGGCACCGCCATCATCAGTCGCGCCACCGTCGTCCGTGGCACCGCCATCATCAGTCGCACCACCATCGTCCGTGGCACCACCGTCGTCGGTCACACCACCATCATCTGTGGCACCACCATCATCTGTGGCACCACCATCATCTGTGGCACCACCATCATCGGTTGCACCACCATCATCGGTTGCACCACCATCATCGGTTGCACCACCATCATCGGTTGCACCACCATCATCGGTTGCACCGCCATCATCTGTGGCACCGCCATCATCAGTCGCGCCACCATCATCCGTGGCACCGCCATCATCCGTGGCACCGCCATCATCGGCTGCACCGCCATCATCTGTGGCACCGCCATCATCAGTCGCGCCACCATCATCCGTGGCACCACCATCATCTGTGGCACCGCCATCATCTGTGGCACCACCATCATCTGTGGCACCACCATCATCAGTCGCGCCACCGTCGTCCGTAGCACCACCGTCGTCCGTAGCACCACCGTCATCCGTGGCACCGCCGTCATCTGTGGCACCGCCGTCATCGGTTGCACCACCATCGTCAGTGCCGCCATCACCGTCTAAATCGGTGTCAAATGGCTCTTGAGCCTGAGGATCGCCGGCATAGTTGTAGGCGTTTGCTGCAGACGCCAATGCAGTGGCCATATCATTGGTAAAGTCGCCATACGGGCTATCAGCGACGGGCGTACCATCGACTTCACCGTCGATATCGCCATCGGCAATGTCGCTCACTATGGCTTTTAGCACTGTCAGTGCGGGGCTGCCATTCACATCGTTTTCGGCCAAATAGGCTAATGCAGCAAGCACTAATGCATAACGTCCGGCTTCATCGTCTGCCAGAGAACCGGGGTCGCTGTCACCGCCCAGCAGAGTTGGTACTGAGAGAATGTTGTTCAGCCCAGGCGCCAAACCCGCCCGCACCGCTTCATTTAATTCGTTGATTATTTCTGCCGTCAGCGGGAAATTGCCGGCATTCACCGCCAGCTGATAGGCCAACTCAGTCAACGGCGTGATCGCGGCATCATTGGCTGTCGGCGACAAGGCGCGTATGACATTGCCAGCGGGGAAAGGCACTTGAGTCATCAGTACCTCATCGTAGTACATGGCGTCGTCATCGCCGCTGACTTCATAGATAACGGGGCCACTGTAACTACCGAGGTCGATCAGAGCCTCGCCATTGTCGCCAGTTTCGCCAACCGCTATCTCAGTACTGTTATCGGGCTCCAGAGCACGCAAAGTAGCATTGGAAACCAAACCCAGAGAAGGGGTCACCAGCACACTGGTGCCCGCTGGTGGGTTGTTACCGTCTTTGTTTTTGTTGCTACTGCTATCTCCACCACAGGAAGAAAGAGCAACACAGGATACCAGCGCAATGGCCAGCGGGTGGCGAACAAACTTCATACATAGTCCCTCATAAGCTGTACAGAGACTCGCTTCTTATGTGGCGATTCTCTTGGCGACTCTTTTCGCGTCGTTGTGCAGGCGAGATGTTTCAGTGAAATATTACAAAAAATAAAGATAGACCATTTCAGGCCCCATGAAAATGGAAAAGTACAAAAAACGAAGGGCTGAGTTCAGGGGATAAAAAAAGGCCGGAGCGTTGCGCTCCGGCCTTTTTATGGGTTTGTGACATCCTTTGTCGCATCCAGTCCGTTGGACGCCCATGTCTTCCTGACAATTCCTATTATCCACAGTCACTCATCAGGAAAAAGCAGACATTTGCGTCAATTTGTGTGAGACATATCTCACACCACGGGTGTGACCGACTCCCTACGCGTCCAGGTCCGGAATCATGGTGTTTTTCAGCCACTCTATCGTATCTTTGATTTTGAGCTTTTCTTTCTTTAATCGCCGCAACATCAATTGGTTTTGATAGGGATTCTCCGACAATCGGGTGATTTCCTCATCCAACTGTCGGTGTTTGCGTTGCAATAACAAAATGCGGGCGCCGGGCGAAAGGCAATTGTCCATGGTGTGCAATAAAATCCAAAAAGTGGAGTCTGCGTGACTCCAGCGAATCCAACAGTCACCAGCGACATAGTCGGGCTGTGGCGATATCCCTCTTTTTACCCCTCCGCCGACGGCAGCACAAGTCTGGCGCTGATCTTTTTAGTCAGTCGGGTTGGATAGATTACGACATTGCTGGTGCAAGACCGTGGACCAATACTGCCTGTCGACAAGATACACCCTGACCGAAGAGGGGTGATTGCAGACAGCGAGGCAGGAATTATGCACACCGAACTATGCGACAAACTTGGCATTGAATACCCAATCTTTGCCTTTACCCACTGCCGCGATGTGGTGGTAGCCGTCAGTAAAGCGGGCGGCATTGGCGTATTGGGCGCCGTTGGTTTCTCTCCTGAAGAACTGAAAGAGGAGCTCGACTGGATTGACGAGCACATTGGCGACCTGCCCTACGGCGTGGACATCGTCATCCCCCAGAAGTACGAAGGCATGGGTGACATGTCACCGGAAGATCTGGAAAAACAATTGTGGAGCATGGTGCCGGAAGAGCACATTGAGTTTGCCCAGAAGCTACTGGCTGACCACGGCGTACCCGAATGGCCGGACGGCTCCCACAGCATGGGCCTGTTGGGCTGGACCGAAGCGACCGCCACGCCTCTGCTGGAAGAAGCCTTGACCCGTCCGAAGTGTAAGCTGATTGCCAACGCCCTGGGCACGCCGCCGGCCGATAAAGTCAAACGCATTCAGGACAGTGGCCGCCTGGTTGGCGCACTGTGCGGTAAAGTGAAGCAGGTTGTGGCCCACAAAGAAGCCGGCTTGGATTTCATCATCGCCCAGGGCGGCGAAGGTGGCGGTCACACCGGCGACGTCGGCTCTGTCGTTTTCTGGCCCCAGGCCGTTGCTGCGGCGGGAGACATCCCAGTTCTGGCCGCCGGCGGCATCGGTAGCGGCCAGCAAATGCTGGCGGCCATGAGCATGGGCTGTGCCGGCGTATGGACCGGTTCCCTGTGGCTGACCGTGGAAGAAGCACACGCTGAGCCCGCCCAGAAAGAATCGCTGCTCAAAGCCTCCAGCGAAGACACCGTGCGCTCTCGCTCCTGGACCGGCAAGCCCTGCCGGATGCTGAAAAACGACTGGACCGAAGCCTGGGAAGATCCCGCCAACCCCAAACCACTGGGTATGCCCCTCCAGGGTCTGGTCACCGGCGACGGTATTCGCCGCACGGCCAAATACGCTGCAGTGGGCGATTGCCAGAAAGTGGCCTTTAATCCGGTCGGCCAGGTAGTCGGGCAGATCAATCAGGTGGAATCCACCCGTCAGGTGATTTTCCGTCTGGTAACGGAGTACGTGGATGCGCTGGACCGGGTCAACAGCTTGATGCCCGAAGCCTAAGTTAGACACTACAGGCAACAAAATAAAAAGGGGCGCCACAACGCCCCTTTTTTGTGTCAGCGCGAATTGCCCGGTCAGGCGTCGCCACGTTCAGCCAGCACCCGCTCGACCGTATCCACGATTACCTGAGTCTGACGATCCACTTCGATATTCACCCGGTCGCCAACCTCAAGGGCATCCAGATTCGTTACCCGGCGAGTCTCCGGAATCAGGCAGACCGACCAAACCCCCTGCTGTCGGTCCAGATCCGCCACCGTCAGACTGCAACCGTTAATAGCGATAAAACCCTTTTTAAACACATACTTGGCCAAAGCAGCTGGCAGTGCAAAGCTGAGAGTCAGGTTGTTTTCGCTCTCCTCCCGCGCAACAAGCGCCGCTGTGCCATCAACATGACCAGAGATCAAATGCCCACCAATCTCCGCTCCCTGTTTGGCAGAGCGCTCAACATTGACTCGGTCTCCGCGCTGTCGCTCGCCAAGGGTGGTGAGCTGCAAGGTTTCCTGCATAGCATCAAAGGACACCGCCGCCCCGTCGATTCCGGTCACGGTCATACACACCCCGTCCAGCCCCACGCTGGCACCGATGGTCAAGCCCGCCAGCAGCGGCTCAGGCAGGTCGAGGGTCAGTTGGTGTAGGCCCGGTTTGCGCTCGAGCCCCGTCAGTGGATACGCACCGTGGACGATACCTGTATACATACTTCCCTCCTGCAAATTCACCGGCCCCCATCCAGGCCATAGCGTCGACCCAAGGGAGCTGCTAGCATAATCATTTTACGATTCAGCACCACTACCCAACCCACCGGAAACCCAGCATGAAGCGAGTTATCTTCAACCAGAAAGGCGGCGTCGGAAAAACCAGCATCAGCTGTAACCTGGCGGCGATCAGTGCCTGGAAAGGCATTAAAACCTTATTAATTGACCTGGATATTCAGGGCAACAGCAGCGAATACCTGGTTGGGGACCAATTTCGGGATCTGGACGACAACGCCGCCGACTTCTTTAAGCAGAAGCTATCCCTGTTTGGCAAGAACAAAGCCGCCGGCGACTGTATCTACGAAACCGAGTTCGACAACCTCTACCTGATGCCCTCCAACCCCGAGCTGGCTGTCATTGAGCGGGAGCTGGAAACCCGTCACAAAATCTACAAGCTGCGGGATGCCCTCAATAAGCTACAGGAAGAGTATCAACATATTTACATTGATACGCCGCCGGCCCTCAATTTTTACAGCCGCTCAGCGCTAATTGCCGCCGACAGCCTGTTGATCCCCTTCGATTGCGACAGTTTTTCCCAGGGCGCACTGATGGGCCTGCTGGAAACCGTTGAGGAGATTCGCGAAGATCACAACCCCGACCTCAACCTTGAGGGCATTGTGGTCAATCAGTTTCAGTCCCAAGCCTCGCTGCCGCAACAGTTGATCGAAAGCCTCAAAGAGCAGGGCCTGCCGCTGTTTGAGCAATACTTGAATAGCTCGGTCAAGATGAAAGAATCCCGCAGTCGGCAGATTCCGCTAGTGCATATGGCGCCCTCTCACAAATTGACCCAACAGCTTCTGGCCCTGCACGAACAGCTGGGCTCCAAGCAGAAAACCCAGCGGGCCCGCAGCGCCTAGGGCCTACCAATTACCTCGCCGGGGGTGAGCTTTCCACCCCCGACGACGGCTCCAATCCCACTTTGCCGCTTTTGTCGACGGTAATGCTGCCCAGCCCGAAGTTCTTCACATCGGCGGTCAAACTCAATACATAATCCAGCTCGGAGGTGGAGTTGGACATAATGCTGCGCAGCAGACCGAGCCCGCCAAAAAGATTGACCTCGACTGGAATGACGATATCGACCCAGTCGTTGGCTGGCAGCGACACACCCTCGGTAAAACGCCCGGTGGCCACATCGTTACCGGCCAAGTTAACCGAGTACCGCAAGGCCCCTAAATTAAGAGCGAAATTATTGGGGTTATCGAGTCGCAAACCAATTTTAAGCTGCTGTTGCAGACCGGTGTTGGGGCCCAACGCCAGGCTGGTAATGGCCACGTCCGGTTTATCAATAGGGCTTAAACTGGCACAGGCCGACAAGCACCACGCCATCACCACCAACAGAATTTTTTTCATTTTCTTGCCACTCCCACTCACTTCAACACCAAGCCATAAACAGGTCATAAAAAAAGGGGCGCCAGTTGGCACCCCTTCTATGACCACATTCAGCGGCTTTTATTGCATCGGCAACAATTCAAGCTCTACGCGACGGTTCTGAGAGCGTCCTGAGGCGGTGCTGTTATCGGCGATAGGGTCCCGGGGGCCGTAGCCAGTGGCGCGAATACGCGAAGAGGGAATACCCTGATTCATAAAGTAACGCGCCACGCTCTGAGCTCGGTCTTCAGACAGCGATTGGTTAGTCTGGAAGCTACCGGTGGAGTCGGTGTAGCCGTTGATTTGCATCAGCGTCTTATCGAACTCCTTGGTGACCAGTACCACGCTGTCCAGCACCGAGTGGAAGCCACCTTGAATGGCGGAGCTGCCAGTATCAAAGGTGATATTGCCGGGCATGATCAACTTGATGGAGTCACCCACCCGCTGTACACGCACGCCAGTGCCTTCGAGGCGAGCTCGCAGCTTGGCTTCCTGGCGGTCCATGTAGTAACCGTAACCGCCACCCGCGGCGGCGCCTGCGGCGGCACCGATCCAGGCACCTTGCTCCCGGTGGTCTTTATCAGACACCGCGGCACCCAAAATGGCGCCGCCCAAGGCGCCCATACCGGCACCCTTGGCCGTGTTACTGGTTTTTTCCTCGCCAGTGTACGGGTCGATCGAACACGCCGTAGCCAGTACGGCGGCCGCTGCAACTGCGATCCAGCGACCTGTTAAGACTGTCAATTTCATGGTTGCCCCCTTTACCTTAATTTTCTTTACGGTTGCGATAACTTCAACTTTTGCACGTTTTGCAATTTCTTGCACTTTGCTGGCACTTTCTTGCACGTTAGGGATGACGCGATGCTGTCGAGCATTGTCTAGCCTGCGCCCCCTCTTGTTACGTCTCTGTTGCGTTTCTGTCTCGCCACTGGCCTTTAACTGTGGCTACCTGATACCGGCAAAAACCAGTTTGCGCCTTTAAGGCAATAATGGCACAGCCTCAGGAATAAATAACATATCAATATTAACAATCGCTTAACTGGAACTCTTTTCCATTTCCGCTATCGCCTATGACAACGCCGCTTGGCCTTCAGTTCGACAACCGCTACCCATCGTTCTCTACCAGTCGTTGAGAGGCGCCTCCCACTTGCCGTTGCCGTCGGCATCGATATAGATCGGATTACTCAGTGCCAAGGGCGCCAAACCCGGCATCAGCGCGCGATAGCGGGCAGAGGGTTTGCCTCGCACTTCCACCACCAAATAGGCATCGCGATCGGCAACCACTTCCACGGTCACGTGGTCGCCGCGCCGGGTAGGCAGCTGGCGGTAGATTTCACCGTTGAGCCAGACAGTAAGCGCCTCCACCGGTACCCAGGGCGCCGCATCAATTTGCACATGCAAACTGCCACGCCCCCCTTTAAAGGTGCCGCCCAAGCCAACCCGTTGCCGCCCCCGGTCCCGCAGCGTCAGCTGCAGCAGAGGTCCGGTGGTGAGAAAACTGCGACCTTCGGACAGCGCCGCCACCAGGCCACGCTGAGACACGGGCAGTGACTCGCTATCGGGCATGTAAATGTAGTTGCGGGGTGCAGCTACCACCCGCCCCAGGCCGTGGGAGTCGCTATTGCCGGTCGCGGTGCGGCGTGCACCCTGATTCAGCAGCGAAAACCAGTCCTGTCGCTGTTGTTCGTAGACCGCCATGTCATCGCCATTGAGTACTTCCAGCATATCGAAGTCGATATCCCGGGCACCGCTCTCTCTATCCACCTCCAGCAGGCTGAGATTGGGCTCACTGTCCAAGGATTGAGTAGGATCATAGGAGCGGCCGATAGACAGATGATCGAAAAAGGCCAAATCCCGGTCGATGCCCTTGCTGGCGCGGGGGTGGTTCAATTGAAACAGCGAGCCCGGATCCCGGGCTTTGACCTCGGCAATCACCTCCCGCAGCGGGCGATTCTCAATCCGCGGAATTCCCCCGGCGTAGGCGCTGGGATCGGCTTTTACCGGAAATACATTGCTGTGGCCGATGGTATAGGGCGCGCCGGGGGCTCGGGCCAAACCGGTCAACTCGCTCCCCACCAAGACCTGCACCTGGCCCTCCAGCCCCATCTGCTCCACAACTCGACGCTGATCGACAATGCGGTTGTGTTCACTGGCTACCAGGATTTCCGCCCCCTGGGCTACAAAACTGCGCAGTCGCTCATCAAAAGGCAGTGTGGAATCAAAACTCGCACCGCTGTGCACATGCAGGTCGGCACTGCGCCAACCCTCGGCATCCCAAACCCGCTTGGGCGCTACAATTGGCAGCTGGCTCTGCTGCCCCGCCACCACCGTGAGCAGGTACTCACTGACACCGTATTCCAGCCCCCGGGTTACCAACACCCGGTACTGGCCTGCGGGAAGCTCGACCTCTGCCGGGTCAGAGTCGACGCCAGCCAGGTCGATGCGATTGCGGGCGGATAGCGGCGGCAGGGGATGCCCACCCTCGCTAAAGCCCAATAAGTCATCGCCAAAACGGGGATCAGGCGTCTCACCCAGACCTTGTACATATAGACTCATAGCCACCCCGCTGGGCAGGGCCAAGCTACCGCGCTCCTTAAATATCCAGCGACCACTGTCGTTACGCTGGTCCGCCACCGTCAGCTCCCGGGTGCGCTGCTCGCCCCAGGGCGTACTGGCAGTAATGCGCAGGCGCGTGGCCCGGGCCGGCACACGGATATCAAAACTGCCATCGGGCGCAGGGCGTACCTGGGTAACCGGCCGGTCGTCCTGGTCCCAAACCGCAAAGGATACCCCCCGGTGATCGCTGTAACCCCGCAGCTTGGGGCCGGCGTAGATTTGGTCGGTAATCGCAGCCACTTCAGAGCGGTCGCCGACACGCACGTGGAGCTTGACGCTCAAACGCTCACCCTCGCGCAAATCCATAAAGCGGTTTTGCAACATCGACAGCATATTGAGCCGTTCGCTTTGAAACCAAAGCGGCCGGGTCATCCAGCCGTGCAGGCTGTAATCGGGAAACACCGCGAGAAAACGCGGCAGTGTTAGGCGACTGCCGTTGACTTTAATCAGCTCCGCCGAACGCAGTTGCACGCCGTAGCTGATTTCAGTGGCGTAATCCGTCGCGCCGACCAGAATATTCCAGTCGGCAGGCATCAGGCCGTTAAGTAGCGAGCTGGTATCGTGGCGGTCAATATCCCGCTGTTGAAAACCCAATGAGGCGGTGGGGTTATAGGAGGACAAGCTAAAAGGCGTCAGCGCCCGCTGAGAGTGCAGCGTAAACAGTCCGCTCATGTGCAGCGGGCTGCCGTCACCCACCCGTTCCAGCAGGATATCAAGCTCCAGTGCATCGCCGCCTTCCCGCAGCCGATAGGTAAGCGTCTGGCGCAGACCGTCGCCCTGCCCCACAGCAATAATCTCCGCCACCTCCCCATCCAGGTTGGCAGAAATCTGCTGAACCGGAATGGCGGTCTCTTTGGCCAAGCCCGTCAACACATTGGCGTAGGTCCACTGATCGTCGGCGCGGTCACAATACCCCAGGTCGATAAGCGTGCCACCACCACTGACAATACCCGCATCGTGCCCCACATCGCTGATGGCCGCGCAAAGAGTGCCGTCAGACAACCACCAGTCACCGATACCGGCAATCGCATCGGGGCCGCTGCGGGGAAAGCTGTCCAGGTTGTCGGCGCGGATTCGCGTCGCCCGCAGCAAGGAGGGTTTTTGCTGTGCCGCGGCTTTTGCCTCATCGGTGAGAAACTCCGCGAGCCCCTTGGCGGGCACTCCGGTGGCCGGCATTCCGGTGGCCGGCACGCCCTCCGGCGACGCGTTCTCGGCAACCTGCGCCTGGACGCCGACGAGGGCCATGGGCAGCGTCAGAGACAGCGCTGCAGCCAGTATTATTTTTTTCATCATTAACTGAAACCTCGTGCCCGCTAGACGGGCGCCGTCCCTGTCACTTACTGCACAGTCCCGTTTTGCGGCGTTGAGCGCTGCACCGACACGGCCGGCACTTCCTCGGCAAAACGGCGGTCGAGAAACGCCGCGGCACGCTGCCTCCTGGCCTCATTGGGGGAGAACAGCGATTCCAAAAAACTGTGTACGGCAATGGTCGTCAACTGCTGTTGGCGTATCGGATTCATCGCATCGACCAGGGGCTCAGCACACAGCGCCGGGGCGTCAGCCGGCATCACCCCGTCCTCGACCCGACCCAATTCGTCGCTCCAGTTTTCATCACTGCCGTTTTCCAAGCCCCGCAATACCTGCTGGCAACCCAGCCAATCCGGGTTACTCATAAAACGAAAGTAGCGAGCCACGTCGACAAAGCCGGTGTGCGAGCCCCGATCGATGGTCACCAACACACTGCCCGGCACCCGCTGGGGAATGTCTGCAGCATTGGCGCGGTAGGCCACCATGGGATCGATTGGGGAGGCCACCATCATAAAAGGAACCGCCCGGTGGCGGAAAAATCGCGGCGCCAAATTGAAGCTGGGGCCCGCCAATGACACCGCAGCATCGATTCGGGGGTCACCCATCTGCGGATGGAAGGCCACCAGAGTGGATGTCAGGCCGCCCAGCGACAGCCCTAGCGCCGCAATGCGGTCTTCATCGATAGCGCCGTGGAATTGATGACCGCGCTCCCGGTGCCAGCTGAGCAGCTGATCCAACAGAAAACTGATATCCCCGGGCTGGTTGACCACGTCTTTGACCAGCGCACCACCCGGGGCCCCCATGCGACTCAGTGGGTAATCCATGGCCAATACAATATAGCCGTGACTGGCCAGGTGCTCCGCCAAATAGCTACCGCCGGTGCGGCGGGACATAAAGCCGTGGCTGTAGACCACCACCGGGTGCTGGCCATGAAGGGGTTGGGGATGCCAGATACGGGTTTTGAGTTTGCGCTGCTCACTGCCGGCAAAATCGCCATGGGCCTGGGTGGGGCGGGTGGTATCTGTTAGCGTAACGTCAAAATAGCTGACCTCATAGCTGCCCGCCGACAACCAGCGGGCGCTGTCCGAGGACGATGGCAGGGGCTCCGGCAAACCCAGCCACCGCAGCACGGCCGCGGAGGCGGCGACCAGTACCACTAGTAATATCAGAATCTTCTTCAACATTGCTGCGCATCTGTAGCAGATACAAGGTGTTATAAAGTATCAACTCCAGCGCCTGAGCACTACCTCCACGGCACTGCCAACAGCAATAATTGAGGACTCGGCGCGCCGCCGGCTAAAACCGGGCTGACTCGCCACTCCATCTGGCCCTCGCCATTTACCCTCACCGATCAGTGCTCTACAAAAGCCCGCTCGATCACATAGTGGCCATACTCGCCCTTGCGGGTTTCTTTAAAGCCCAGGCCATCCAGCAGCGCACAGCTATCCTTAAGCATCGCCGGGCTGCCGCAAAGCATAAAGCGGTCCTGCTCCAGATCCAGCGCTGGCAGACCGATATCCGCCATCAGTTTACCGCTGGCAATCAAGTCCGTCAGACGGCCACGGTTGTCGTACTCCTCCCGGGTAACGGTGGGATAGTAGATAAGCTTGTCCCGCACCACCTCGCCAAAATACTCGTTGTTGGGCAAGTGGTCGCGGATAAAGTCCTGGTAGGCCAGCTCATTTTCGTAGCGCACACCGTGGGTCAGTATGATCTTGTCATAGAGCTCATAGACCTCGGGGTCCTTGATGATGCTCATAAAGGGCGCCAGCCCGGTGCCAGTGGCCAACAGATAGAGGTGCTTGCCCGGCAGCAGGTTATCGGTGATCAGGGTGCCGGTGGGTTTGCGACTGACCAGCACCTCGTCGCCGACCTGGATATTTTGCAACTGAGAGGTCAGAGGACCGTCGGGCACCTTGATGCTGAAGAACTCTAATTCCTCTTCGTAGTTAGCGCTGACTATGCTGTAGGCCCTCATTAGTGGGCGGTCTTCCTGCTCTATACCAATCATGGTGAAGTGGCCGTTCTTAAAGCGAAAGCCGGGATCACGACTGGTTTTAAAGCTGAACAGGGTGTCGTTCCAGTGATGCACGCTGGTCACCCGCTCGCGAATAATATTGCTCATGACGTTACTGCCTCCGTCGCTCACAGTAAGAGTATTTGCGGTTAGGCTACGCCCCGACTATGCTATCGGCAAAACAACTTATACTCATGTGATTAATCGGTTTATCAAATATGCACTATACCCTCAGGCAGTTACAGGTCTTTCTGGCGGCGGCCCACACCGAAAATATCACCCGGGCGGCAGAGAGCCTGGCGATGTCACAGTCCGCGGCATCCAGCGCCCTTAAGGACCTGGAGCAGCAGTTTTCCATCCAGCTTTTTGACCGCATCGGCAAGCGCCTGCAGATCAACGAGCTGGGACGGGCACTGCGCCCCCAGGCCGAGTCGCTTTTGGACCAGGCCCGGGCGCTGGAACAGGCCTTTCGCCAACACGACCAGGTGGGTGAATTGAAAGTGGGCGCCACCCTGACCATCGGCAATTATATGGCGGTAGACATCATGGCGGATTTCATCAGCCGCTACCCCCACGCCAAGGTCAAACTCGATGTCGCCAATACCGCCACCATCAGCCAGCAAGTATTGAACTTTGATCTGGACATCGGCCTGATCGAGGGCGAGCTGCATCACCCCGACCTGGAGGTGACCAAATGGCGGGACGACGAGCTGCTGATTTTTTGCAACCCTCAGCACCCCCTGGCCAAGAAAACCGCGCTGACTGATAACGACATCCTCAGCGCCCAATGGATATTGCGGGAGCCCGGCTCCGGCACCCGCCAGGCCTTTGACCGAGCAATGAACGAATTGCTGCCCGAGATCACCATCCGCCTGGAGCTGCAGCACACTGAGGCCATCAAGCGCGCGGTGGAAACAGGCTTGGGCGTGGGCTGTTTGTCCAGAGTGTCGCTGCAATCCGCCCTCGACAGCGGCCGACTGGTCGCCTTGCCCACCCCCGGCAGAGACCTACGGCGCAATTTTTACTTTATTCTGCACCGCCAAAAATACCGCAGCGAAGGCATCCTGCGTTGGCTGGAGCAGTGTCAGAGTAGCGTTTAACCCGGCGGCACCTCAGCGCAGCTGCTTGAGGATCTGGATCAAGTCGGGAATAAACTGCAGATAGCCACTGTATTGCCACAGCCGCTCCGATAGCGGCTGCCGCACATCCCGGTGTACCTGCTCCACCATTTTTTGCAAGCGCTGCCGGGTTCGGTAGCGATTGAATCCGTACTCAATAAAGGGGGACAGAATCGGTGTGGCGGCAATGACCACAGCAAATCCCGCCAGCGCGCCACTGACTGCCACCCAGCCGGGCACGCCAAACCAACTTGCCCACAGCGCCGACAATGCCCCTTGCTGGCTGATATACACACTGCTGGCCGCCGACACACCAATCAGGGACGCACTGCCAAAGGCGATTTTGTCGCTGACCGCCCGCCCCAATAGCCCCAAACTGAAAAATAACAACAGGTCCCGATTGCTATCGTGGCGCTGGCCCCACTGCGCCACCGCCAGCTGCAGGCGCCGGGCTGCCTGCTCGCTATCGTAGGGCGCCAACAGCGCCCTCAGCTCGTCGAACTCACGCTGGTGGTAATCCGGATGATGGCGCAGGTGCTCCAGCATTAGCGCCTGTAAGCCCGGCAGGTCCAAGACCTGCTCCGCCATTACCGCCGCCACCGCCTGCTCCTTGCCAGTGAGTGGCCGCGCCGCCTGCGACTTGCTGCGACGCACGGTGTGCCAAAGCGCTCTAGGCGCCGCCAATAAATCCGCCGGCACATCCCGTCGATGCTGCCAGTGGCGCCCCAACACGGCACGCAAGGAGGCAAAGTGTTGGCGATAGGCCCGATCGACCCGCTGATGGGCACCGGCAAAGTGATCGTCAATAGCGTCCAACAGTTGCGATTGCCACTGCTCAGCTGATTCTGTCGCCAACTCGTCTGCCGATCCTGATGACGCTGTATGTTCAAATTCCGACATTCTGTAAAAATGCCTTGTAAGGCTATGACATTACAAACAAAATAAATCTCAAACCATCAACTGTCGCACTGCCATGTCTGACCCGACTACCGACTCACAGACAAACTACGTCAAGTGGTTCCGCAACTCCGCGCCCTACATCAACGCCCATCGCGGCAAGACCTTTGTGTTGATGCTCAGTGGCGAGGCGGTTGCCCACGACAATTTCGACAACATTGTGCACGACATTGCGCTGCTCAACAGCCTTGGAGTGCGCCTGGTACTGGTCCACGGCGCCCGACCGCAGATCGAAGAGCGGGTGGTCCAAGCCGGTTTGCAGAGCCGTTTCCACCGGGACCTGCGCATTACCGACGAGCGCGAGATGCGCTGCGTCACCGATGCCACCGGTTCACTGCGCAGTCATATCGAGGCGCTGCTATCCATGGGGGTCGCCAACTCCCCCATGCACGGTGCATTTATCCGGGTCAGCAGCGGCAACTTTGTCACCGCCCGTCCACTGGGTATTCTCGACGGTGTAGATTACAAACACACCGGCGTAGTCAGGCGCATCGACGCCCAAGGACTGCAGCAGCAGTTACACCAGGGCCAGATCGTTATTTTATCGCCACTGGGTTACTCCCCCACCGGGGAGATTTTCAATCTCACGGCGGAGGACGTCGCCGTCCATACCGCACGGGCGCTGCAAGCCGATAAACTGATCCTGTTCACTGCCGAAGAGGGCCTGCTCAATCACCAGGGAGAGCTGATCGAACAGTGCGAATACCGTGACGTCGACAACCTGGTAGCGAAAAACACTGCCCTGGGCAGCGACACCATTGTCCAGGCTGCAGTTAATGCCGGCGACCTGGGCATACAGCGCTGCCACCTTATCTCATACCGGGAGGACGGCGCGCTGCTCAGCGAACTGTTTACCCGAGACGGTGCCGGCACCTTGATCACTCAGGAGCATTTTGAGCACTTGCATACCGCGTCCATCGACGACGTCGGCGGCATACTCGCCATCATTGAGCCCTTAGAACAGCAAGGCGTGCTCCTGAAACGCTCCCGGGAATTGCTGGAAACCGAGATCGAGCACTTTAAAGTACTGGAACAGGACGGCATGATCATCGCCTGTGCCGCCCTCTACCCCTATCCTGAGCAGCGCAGTGGTGAGATAGCCTGTGTGGCTACCCATCCCGACTACCGGGGTGCAGACCGGGCCGAGCGACTGCTGGCAGAGCTGGAAAAAGCCGCCGCCAGGCAGGGCCTGAATCAGGTGTTTGTGCTCACTACCCAAACCGCACACTGGTTCCAGGAACAGGGCTATGTGGAGTGCCCGGTGGATGATCTGCCGCCAGCAAAACGCGAGCTCTACAACTGTCAACGCAACTCCAAGGCCTTTATCAAAACGCTGGCGTCATGAGAATTCCACGGATCTATACTAGCCAGCTGCTAAAGGCGGGCGAAGAGCTGGCGCTGGAAGAGCGGGCCGCCCATTACCTGGGTCAGGTGCTGCGTATGCGAGTCGGCCGCGAGCTTGTGCTATTCAATGGCGATGGCTTTCAATACGCCGCCCACCTCACTGCGGTGGATAAAAAACACATTCGCTGCCAGCTCGGCGAACGGCAAAGCGACATTTGCCCGCCCTCACCATTAAACCTCACTCTGGCCATCGGCATCTCCAAAGGTGACCGCATGGATTGGGTCATTCAAAAAGCGACCGAACTGGGCGTGACGGCGATAGTGCCGCTGTACACCGAGCGGGTCGACGTCAAACTCAACGCCCAGCGGCAGGAAAAAAAACAGCGCCACTGGCAACAAGTGATGATCAGCGCCTGCGAACAATCGGGCCGCAGCGAGCTGGTAGATATCGCCGAACCCGCGCCACTGATTGACTGGTTAGAGCGCACCGAAAAAACCGAACCACTGCGACTGGTCCTCCACCCCGACAGCGAAGCGGACCCTACGTCCAGTGCCGATTTAAGCAGTATCTGGTCGGGGGAAAGGCCGCGACAGGTGCAAGTCTTGGTGGGCCCAGAAGGTGGGTTTGAGGACAGCGAAGTAGCCCGCTGCCGGGCATTGGGCTTTTACTGCTTGCAGCTGGGGCCCCGCATTATGCGCACCGAAACCGCGCCACTGGCGGCGCTGAGCATACTGCAATACCACTGGGGCGACATGGGAATTTCATAGATTGCAGTTAGTCAGAGGAATCCGGCTGGCGCTGCTGATAGGCATTCATGGCCTGCTGCTGAAGATAATCCCAATCCGGCACCACCAGGCTCTGCCCTGCGACCTTAATCATGCCCTGTATGGCAGGGGACTGCAGATCGTCAGGCACCTCCAAGGTTTCCACTTGGTCTTCGCTCAACTCCCAGTGGTGGGGCATCGCCGACACCGCAACAGCAAAGTGGCTCATTCCTTCGGCGCCGCCGATGGCATTGAGTACCGCCAACTGCCGGGCCCGGAACTGCTGGGGCAACTGGCCATCGCGCAGGGCTTCAAAGCTCAGCACAGGCAGTTCCCGTTCCCGCCAATTAGCAAAACCGAGCAAGTGTGGCGAAGACTCCTCCGCCTCAATACTGCCGGCCATCATCACCTCCGCCACACAATGGCTGGGTAATACCAGGGCGCTATCGCGAAGCGGCAGTACCAAAGTGGGCAAATACTCTTCTTTGACAGTGGCCGGATCGTTCATTACACCTCCACAGTGGCCAGCACGTCATCAATGGTTTTCAGCAACTGCATCTCCTGATACGGCTTGCCCAGGAAGGCATCAATGCCCAAGCCCTCGGCCCGCCGCCGGTGCTTGGAACCGGTCCGCGAGCTAATCATGATAATGGGGATATTTTGCAAGCGGGGGTTACTGCGCAGGCGCCCTGCCACTTCAAAGCCATCCATGCGAGGCATCTCGATATCCAGCAAAATCACGTCTGGCAGCAGCTCCATATCCTGTAGCTGAGTGACCGCATCCATGCCATCCCGCGCCAGCAACACCTCCATGCGTTGACGCTGCAGCAAGCGGGACGTGACCTTGCGTACGGTTACCGAGTCATCCACTACCATGACCCGTTTTTCGCCACTGTCCTCCAGGGCAAAGTCCTGCTCGCCACTGGCCAGCTGCCGAGCCGAGCTGGCGCGCAAGCTAGCCAGCATATCCACGATAATCACCACACTGCCGTCACCCAGCACGGTTGCACCGGACAGCCCCGGCACCGCAGCAAACTGCGGACCCAGACTTTTCACCACCACCTCGCGGGAACCCATCAGGCCATCGACCTGCACCGCGGTGGGCTGGTCGGCGTTGCGCACCAGCAATACCGGACGCTGCTCGGTACTGCTTTCCAAGTGGGGGTGGGCAAAGCCCAACAGCTGGCCCATATACTGAATCTGGTATTGCTGACCGGCGTACTCGAAGTCGGGACCGTCCTCTTGGTAGTACTCCTCCAACTCGTAGGGACTGACCCGAACGATACCTTCGATATTGTTGAGGGGCACTGCGTAGACCTCGCCACCCACGCTCACCATTAGCGCCCGGTTGACCGAGACGGTGAAGGGCAAGCGGATTTCAAAGCGGGTGCCCTGGCCGCGCTGGGAGTTGATATCCACCGAGCCGCCCAGCTGTTTGATTTCGCTGCGCACCACGTCCATGCCGACACCGCGGCCGGAAATCTGCGAGATACTGTCGCTAGTGGTGAATCCGGCGTGGAAAATATATTCCAGTAACTGGCGATCGGTAAGTTCGGCATCTTGGGTGATAAGCCCTAGAGATTCCGCCTTGCGACGCACCGCGTCCAGATCGACACCGCCGCCGTCGTCCCAAATCTGGATCACGACATCACCGCCCTGGCGCTCAAAGCGCATGGCGATTTCGCCCACTTCCGGTTTGCCGGCCTCCCGGCGCTGGGACTCGCTTTCGATGCCATGGTCAATCGCATTGCGCAGCATATGCTCCAGCGCCGGCAATATCCGCTCTAAGACCCGGCGGTCCATCTCACCGTCGGCGTTGTAGACACGGAACTCTACCCGCTTGCCCAATTCGCCGCTGACCTGACGGACACCCCGGCGCAGCCGCGGCACCATGCGCGCAAAGTGAACCATTTGCGAGCGCATCAGGCCTTCTTGCAATTCAGTATTAACCCGGGACTGCTGCATCAGCAGCGTTTCCATATCCCGGCTCTTGTCCACGACGGTGGCGCGGAGGTCAATCAGGTCCGAGGCAGATTCCAGCAATGACCGGGACAACTGTTGCAGCTGGGAATAGCGGTCGAACTCCAGGGCATCGAAACCCTCGGCACCCTCACTCTCGATCTGCTCCTGGCGGTGGACGATTTGCGCTTCGGTTTCCAGATCAATGCGGCGCACCTGGTCCTGCAGCCGGGATATGGTCATATCCATCTCGTCCAGCGAGAAGTGCATATCCACGACCTGCTCTTCTACACGGCTGCGGGCGATAGAGGTTTCACCGGCCAGGTTAATCAGCTGCTCAAGCAACTGGGCCGGAACCTTGATCATTTCCTGAGGCCCGCGACTGAGCTGGGCGGCCATCAGTACGCCTTCCGCATCACTGCGCTCCAGCGCCTTGGTGGCGTCGCTGGCGGCACCCACTACTGCTGGCGGAGCGTCGTTGTCAGCACTTGCCGTTGTGCTGCCTGGGGTGGCCGCCAAGTCGTCCTCTATGGGGCTAGTCGCTTCCGCTGTAGCTGGTGCATCATCGCCATCGGAAGTCTCAGCGTTGCTGGGCATCTCGCCCTTGGCCACCGCATCGACTGCGGCTACCAGGCGATCCTGGCGCCGCTGGGCATCCGCCAACAAGGCATGAGAATCGGTGCCAGTGGCTGCGCCATTGGCCAGCATGGTCTCAAAATCGTGACTCTGATCACCCAGTGCCGGCAACCCGGACAGGCGCGCCCCCCCTTTCAGGGTGTGCAGGTAGCGTTGAATATCATCAATATGTTGGAGGTTATCAGGCTGCTCACTCCAGGCGTGGAGAGCGCTATCCAGGTTCTCCAACAGGTCGTGAGCCTCTTCCAGAAAGATTTCCAGGATTTCCGGATCGATTTCCTCGTGATCGTGCTGAGCCGCGGGCGCGCTATCTTCTGCCGGCGTCTCCGTTTCGCTTACCGGCTCAGTGTTGGATGCAGGTTCTGGATCGGGCTCCGCAAATGTCGCCTCCGGGACAGGGATGTCCTCCTCCGCCGCGCTGTCCCGGGCCTCCGGTCCAGGGGCCGAACCATAGCCCTCCGCTGCAGACTCGTACTCCCGCAGCATATCCAACAGCCCGCTGTTTTCCTCAGCAGACTGCTCTGCGGCCAACTGATTGAGGTCGTCCATCAGCTGATCAAGAGCTTTATTGACCAGCCCCACAAACTGCTGATCGATAGGCGCCTTGGTATGACTGAACAGCACCTGCAGTGCCTGGGCCATTTCCGCCGTGGATTCGCTGCCGATCTCCTCGGCGCGGGTGGCGAACTGCCCCATGATAGCGGTGTAATCCGCCAACAGCTGACCGTCGAATTGCTCAGGCTGGGCCAACTGATCCATCAAATTTTGTATATGGTCCCCGAAGGTGGCCAAGAAAGCATTGAGCACGCCGGCAGGTATTTGCCCGTGTTGCCGCTGCGCCTGGGCTTGCTCGGCGGCGTCGATCATCGCGGCTGCGGTGGTGTTGACCCGGTTCACCAGGGCTTCTGGAGTTTCAAGCTCAGCGGCCGTACGAGTTTTCAGTTGATCGGTAAGGCGACGAGTTTCCTCCGCCACATCGGCAATCAGTGCAATCAAGTTTTCATCCGCCGCGACTCGCATTGACCGCAACTCTTTCACCAGCCCTTCCAGCGGCGCGATAATGCTGGCCACCGCCCACACTTCCGCCATTCGGGAAGCGCCCTTCAAGGTGTGCAATGAACGCTGCAACTCATCACTCAATAAGGCCGGGTAGGAGTACACGCTGCTGAGGTAGGCATCAATTTCCGCCAGGTGGACATCGGCTTCGGCGATAAAGACCGCGATCAACTCCTCTCCCTGTGAGGCGGAGTCGGTGAAGCGAGCATCCAGAGCAGGATCCTGCTGTTCGGCGAGGGCGGTGGCGGCAGCAATATATGGCTGCAGACGGGTGGCAGCCAGTTCTCGGTGCTGCTCCAATCCATTGATGAGCTCAGGCAGTATCGCCGTCACCTGCTCGACAACCTGGCAGCGAGGAAGGTCTAAAACAAAGCGCCCTTCGACGACTTTGTTGAGCATGTTTTCCACCGACCAGGCCAGCTCGCCACACTGTTCCGCACCGGCCATTCGGCCACTGCCCTTGAGGGTATGAAAAGCCCGACGCACATCGGCCAGCACAGCATCTTCGGGGGGCAACTGCATCAGTGTTGGTAGTGCAGCATTCAGTGTATCGACGACCTCCCGGGCTTCTTCTACAAAGATTTCCAGGACTTCTGGGTCGAGGACGGCGGGTTCTTTGCTAACGTCCTTTTGCTGCTCTGCGCGGCTGTCTTGAGCAGCCTCATTTGATGGGGTCTCGGTTGCCGCGGCTGTCGGCAGGGTAATGATGTCAGCGCTGGCGCGGCGGCCGGGAACCGGATAGCCCAGGCGCTCTACGTAGTCTGCCGCCGTTCTTAACAGGGCACTGTCCTGCTCAGTGTCTGCGACAACATTGCGCTCCAGATAATAATCCACCGAGGTCAAGGCATCCGCCAGGGCATCCAGCGTCGGCCAGTCAGGCGTGTTGCCTGCTGCAATCAATTGCTCGCCGATATAGGCAGCGCAGCGCTCGATAATCCGCGCCGGCTCTGGCATAGCTGCCGTGCGGAGTGCGGAAGACAACTCCTGCAAACGCGCCGGCAGATCTTCAAGTTCACGGGAGCGCCAGCCCTCTGCCACATAACTCATAATGGCATCTTGGGTATCTGCCAATACCCCCCGGCTTTGGCCAATCAGCGCGCGGCGGGCCTGGCGGTATTGTTGGCGGCGCTCTTCCTCCCCAACAACAGGGTCAACGGCCACTGGCGCCAGTGCCTCCTCACGCTGAGAGGAGTCCCGCAGAGTTTGGGCAAGACGATTCAAAGTATCGGCGGCACTTTGGCGCTGGATATCGCTAACATCACCGGATAGCACCTCGCCCACCGCTTGCAGCGTGAGCAGGGACGGCACCTCTCCCAGTACCGCCAGCGCGTCGCCGAGATCCAGACAACGCATACGCAACTCGGCACTGGCCGCGCCGGCGATCAACTGCCGCGCCAGATCGTCCAGCTCCTCCACCACCGCCTGGGCCGCAGGCTCTGCCAAACGGCTGCGCTGCGCATCGGCCTCCAGCAGGTTATCCGCTAATTGGTGGCGAGCCTTTACGCCTTTAACCAGCTCACTGCCAGAGCGGCTACAGGCCACATAAAACAGTAAATCCCTCAGCAGCGAGGTGGAAGCAGTGGCAGCTCGCTGCTTGTCGCCCAGCTGGCGCAGCTCGCGATCCAGCCGCCGCAGCAGTGAGACCACGGCCTCTCCAGCTTGATAGCCACCGCCAAACTCGCCTTGGCCAAGGGCTTCCAACAGTGCTGCACCGGCCAGCCACATATTCTGCGAGACCTGGCCCGCGCAGAGTTTGCCGGCCCGGGCGCAGACTTTGGAAAGATATTCCAGCGACCTTTGCGGGTCTTTACCTTCCAGATAGCTGCTCAGAGCAATCTGATACATTTGCCGCAATTTGCTGGTGAGTTCGGCGACGGTGCCACTATCGAGGCTAGGTCCCACCGGGCTGGCGGGAGCGACCTGAGTCAGCGGTGAAAACAGCACCGTCGACGACAACAGCACCTGCCCTCTGGCAGCGCGCAGGTCGTTAATCAGCAGCATCAGCGACACCGGCAGCTCGCAGCGGCCTTGTAGTCGCTGGCGAAGATAAGCCGGCAGGGTCTGCGCCAGCTGCCGCACAGCGGTCAGGGCGGCGGCCGCCGCCTGACCGCTCAGCGAACCATTAGCGATGTCGGCAACGGCCCGCTCCATCTCTTTGGCCAACAGCGCATCGCCGCTGAACTCCACCATCTGCAGGCTACCGGCAACCTGATGCAGCGCGCTCTGAACCTCGCCCAGCGCGTCATCCTCAGCGGTGGCAGCGCCGGCCAGGTGGGTTTCTATAACTGGCACACAGTGCTGCAGCGAGACCTCTATCTCGCCAAGCAGCCACTCCAGAGCCAGGAAATCCCGCTGCTGAGTCATAGCCAGACCTTGCGCTGTTGAGTTGCCATGGCGCTTTCGGGCTCCGCGTTAGTCGCTGCGTTCCGGCAGTGTAAAGCCGGCTACTGAACTGCGCAGGTCGTTAGTCATTTCCGCCAGCTCGCCGATGGAACGCGCTGTATCGGTGGTACCGGCAGAGGTCTGCGAGGTAATTTCCTGAATAACTTTCATGGTGGAGGAAATTTGTCCGGCGGATTTGGCCTGGTCTGCCGCCACGTTAGAAATGTTGTCAATCAGCTCCGCCAGCTCTTTGGAGACCGATTCAATTTCGGTCAGCGCTGCACCGGCGTCCTGGGCCAGACGTGCACCACGCACCACTTCAGAGGTGGTTTGCTCCATGGATACCACGGCCTCACTGGTGTCGGACTGAATCGCCTTAACCAGAGTTTCGATCTGCTTGGTGGCGCCGGAAGAACGCTCTGCAAGACGCTGTACCTCATCCGCAACCACCGCAAAGCCGCGGCCGGCATCCCCGGCCATCGAGGCCTGAATCGCGGCGTTAAGGGCCAGGATATTGGTTTGATCGGCAATGTCGTTAATCAGCGAGATAATGTCACCGATCTCCTGGGTCGACTCACCCAGGCGCTTGATTCGCTTGGAGGTTTCCTGAATCTGCTCGCGGATGTTGTCCATGCCGGAGATCGTATTCTGTACCACTTCGGCGCCGTTGTTGGCGATTGCCACCGAGCGCTGGGCCACCGCCGCCGATTCCCGGGCGTTGGAGGACACCCGGTCGATGGTCACCGCCATTTCTGAGATCGCCGCGGACGCACCGGCTATTTCCTTGGCCTGGCTCTCTGCGGCCTCTGCCAAATTCAATGCTGTCGCCTGGGAGCCCTGCGCTGCGGTGGAAACTTCCTGCGCTGTTTCGTTGATCTGCGATACCAATACCCGCAACTGGTCGATGGTGTAGTTGATCGAGTCGGCAATGGCGCCGGTAAAATCCTCTGTGACCGTCGCCGAGGTGGTCAAATCACCGTCAGCCAGGTCAGCCAGCTCGTCCAGTAGGCGCAGAATCGCCGTCTGGTTCCGCTCATTGGCGTCCGATGTTGCTTGCAAACGCCGCTGGGCATTGCGGGAAGAGACCATGCCCAGCAAGGCCAATGCAATAATGATCAGCGCAACAAAAACCACCGCCGTCGCGGGAGACAGCACTCGCTGATTACTCAGGTCGCCGATGCGCTCGGACAGATCCCCGGCTAACTGGAGGATTTCAGGCGCAGCGTCACTGATCGTCTGTGCCGCCTCTCCGGATTGATGAAGCTCTTGGGCCACCGCAAACACGGCGTTCATCTCGCTATTGAGAGCCTCAAACTGTTGTTGAATATCGGCGATGTCCGCTCTCGCACCACCCTGGCTGACCCGGGATATGCCGCGACCGCTGTCGCCCTTAAGCAGGCCTTGCAGCACCGCGCTGAATTCAGTGGCATCGGCAATGTATTTTTCGACCGCCAGGTGGGAGGCTTCGCCACCGCCCAGCATCACCACCACACCCCGGATCATCTGCTCCAGTAACAGGACCTGTCGCTGGGCCGCGGCAACGGTTTTTGGCCCCTCACCGCGCTCTACCAAGCCAGCCACAACATCCTGCATCTGCGCCTGCAAGGCCGGCACAGTGGTATTGAAGGCCGCCACGACCCTAAACAAGTTGAGAACCATATCCCGGTTATTGACAAGGGTTTCCGCCGCGGCATTCACCTTGGACCACTCAGTATTGAGACGCGCTACATCGCCCCCCAACTGCTCTGCGGCTGAGGGCAGGCCATCGCCACCTTCGACAAACTCACGCCGGGCCTGGGAAAAATTGCGCCGCGCCCGAGACACCACATCAAATGCTGCCGGCTCGCCTTTGGGTATATCCTGCGCGGCACTGGAAAGCTGCAGTGCGTAGAGCCTCATATCCCCGGTCAGCTCCAGATAACGCTGGTCGTAACCGGCGTCCCGCACCACGACATAGGTGTTATAGGCGGCACCTGCGAAGCCCACCAGCACCAGAAAAACCAGAATACTCGTGGCGCGGCTGCCCCGCCCGCTCCCTTGATTAGATTTCATGCGACCCCACTCCCATTCAAAAGGTAGCGTTCCCTTTTTTAATTAATTGCTTTAATTACGTGAAAAAACTGTTGTCAGCACGCCGGCACTTCACTACGCGGCGACATTGAAAAATTCTTGATCTTCCAGCATGTTCAGCGGTCGAAACAGCGCCCAACGCCGATCACCCTGTTGGTAACAACCCTGTACAAATCGCGCGACACCCGGATCGACCCCTTCGCTCTCGGCAGAAAACTCATCCGGTGAAAAATACTGCAGACCGAGTACCTCATCGACGATCATGCCGATGTAGATTTCACCGTGTTCCACCACCAATATGCGACGACTGACCCGCCCCTGGGCGCTGTCGAAATTGAAGAAGGCGGTCAAATCCATCAGCGGCAGCAAACGGCCCCGGACATTGGCGACGCCCTTGATCCAGCTCTTCACACCCGGCAGGCGCGTCACCGGCGGCTCTACCAGCACCTCGGCAATATCGCCGATAGGCGCTACACAGTAATGGTCGCCCAAGCGAAAACCGACGCCATTCCAGCTCTGCGCCGCGTCGGTATCCGCAACGGGAAGCAATGCGTTGGCCTCCCGAGCTCGGGCAGACAAGTCGAGAAGGTAGTGAAAGGGGTGCAGAGCCTCCGTCATGGACGCACCTGCTAACCGAGAACCGATTGAATGGTCTTCACCAGCTCTTTGCCATCAACCGGTTTGGTGAGATAACCCTTGGCGCCCTGGCGCTGCCCCCAAAGGCGGTCGGTTTCCTGATCTTTAGTGGTAACAATAATGATGGGGATATTGCTGGTTTCCGGGTCCCGGCTCAGTTGACGAGTCGCCTGAAAACCGTTGAGGCCAGGCATGACGACATCCATCAGAATCACATCTGGCGATTCCTGCCGCACCATCTCGACCCCTTTCTCGCCACTGTCGGCAGTGAGCACATCGTACCCACTTTTGCTCAAAATCTGTGACAACTTTAAAACTTCAGTCGGCGAATCGTCGACTATCAATACCCTCGGCATTCTCTCACTCCAAGTACGGTGCCCATTGAGAGATACACGCTCCCGTTACGGCGCCCCAATTTTAATAATACTGTTTTATCGCAAGCTCTCTACGGAGCCCTTCGTACTACTTGTCGACGACAACTTACCCGGCCACTCAGCCAAGGGGTGCAGTGGCCGACCACAAGCCAGCTACAGCATTATGCTGGCGAGCTGGTTACGTGGGTTTGAATAGCCTCCAGCAATTCGTGTTTGCTGAAAGGCTTGGTTAGATACTGGTCCGACCCAACGATACGGCCTTTGGCCTTGTCGAACAAGCCGTCCTTGCTGGACAACATAATCACCGGTGTCTTTTTAAACTCGCTATTATTCTTGATCAATGCACAGGTCTGATAACCATCCAAACGCGGCATCATGATGTCGACAAAAATAATATCGGGCTTGCTGTCGGCAATCTTTGCCAGCGCATCAAAACCGTCGATCGCCGTGATCACCGTGCAGCCTTCTTTGGCCAACAGCGTTTCGGTGGTGCGCCGAATCGTCTTGCTGTCATCGATGACCATGACCTTCAAATCTGAAAAATTGACTTCCATAAAATTGTGAACCTTGTATGGACGGTTGCCGTTAGCGCTCCAACCTTCCAATGTCGGGCGAACAAGCGCAGGCGTTTTATTGTGCATTCCCGCACTGCCGTATAATCAAGCCCCAAATGTTTAACACGTAACGGGCCGATGTTCCATAGCTCCGCAGCAACTCCGATTAAATTGCGGCGGCTGCGGCAAAGCGCTATGTTTAACGCCCCAGCCTGAATGCTTCCAGTCCGGGGCAGTGATTTCTACCGCAATCGAGACAAAAAGGTACAACCATGACTCAGCGCCTCGGCGTCGTAATGGACCCCATTGAGGGGATCACCTACAAGAAAGACTCCACTCTGGCCATGCTTTGGGCGGCGGACCAGCGCAACTGGGACATCTACTACATGACGCCCGCCGACATGTACATTAGCGGTGGCGAAGCCAGGGCCCACACTCAGCGCTTACAGGTATTTCGCGACCCACAACACTTCTACGAGCTGGGCGCATCCGAAGACATCCGCATGGGTGACCTGGATGTCATCCTGATGCGCAAAGACCCACCCTTTGATAAAGAATTTCTCTACACCACCCACTTGCTGGAAATGGCCGATCGCCAGGGCGCCTGGGTGGTCAATCGTCCGCAAAGCCTGCGGGACTGCAACGAAAAACTCTTTGCCCTGCAGTTTCCCCAGTGCGGCCCCACCCACCTGGTCAGCAGAGATGCCAAAAGCCTGCGGGAGTTCCACCGCCAGCACGGCGATGTGGTCATGAAGCCCCTGGATGGTATGGGCGGCAGCTCGGTGTTTCACGTCAAGGCGGACGACCCCAATGTCGGTGTGATCATCGAGATTCTCACTGAGCACGGCAACACCACCATCATGGCCCAGACTTACCTCCCCGCCATCCGTCAGGGCGATAAGCGCGTTTTGCTGATCGATGGCGAGCCCGTGCCCTACTGCCTGGCCCGCATCCCCGCCGACGGCGAAGCCCGGGGCAACCTGGCGGCCGGCGGTACCGGCCGCGCCCAGCCGCTGAGCGATCGCGATCGCTGGATTGCCGAGCAAGTCGCGCCGGTGGCCCGGGAAAAGGGCTTGCTGTTTGTGGGCCTGGACATCATTGGTGACTCGCTGACCGAGATCAACGTCACCAGCCCCACCTGTATTCGGGAAATCGATGATCAGTGCGGCACCGACATCGGTGGTCAACTGATGGACTGTATCGCCGCCAAGCTGAAGCAGAAATAGTCGCTTATCCATGAGCAGTGCCGAACACCAATTCGACCGCGATATCCACGCACCGGAGCGGCTCGGCTTTATCATCTGCTTTGCCACTTTGATGCATTTGGCGGTGATTCTCGGCATCAGCTTTACCGCCGGCAGCGTGGACGCCCGCCTCCCCAGCCTGGAAGTCACCCTGGCCCGCTATCGCAGCCAGCAGGCGCCGGACCAGGCCGACTTTATTGCCCAGCACGACCAGCAGGGCAGCGGTACGCAGGGCGACAAAGCCGAACTTAGCAGTCGTCAGCAGAGTGCTTTTCACGACAATGCCGTGCCGGATAGCGACATCTTAAAGCTGGCCAAGGATGCCCCGACCCAGCAAGACGCACTGCTCACTACAGTGGGAGAGAGCCCGCGCCGAGTGCCCAGCAAAATCAGTGACGCCCCCGATACCGCCAGCCAAAAAGAGCGTTTTCAGGGCGAGGACGACCGCACCCAGCTCAGCGAGGATATCGCCGCTCTGGAAGCGCAGCTGGACGACCTCAACCAGGCCTACGCCAAACTGCCCCGCCCCAAGTTCATCACCTCGGTAGCCACCCGGGGCTCGCCGGACGCCCGCTACCTGCATCGCTGGGAAAGCCATGTTGAGGCGGTGGGCAATGCCAACTACCCCGACGAGGCCCGTCGCCAAGGCCTGGAAGGGGAGCTGCGCCTGCTGCTGATGCTCTTTCCCGATGGTCGCATTGACGAGGTGCGCATCCTCAGTGGCTCCGGGCATACCATTCTGGACCGCGCCGCCCACCGCATTGTGCGACTGGCCGCACCCTATGAGGCCGTTCCCGCCGAGGTGCTGGACGGTAAGAACCGGCTGGGTATTGTCCGCACCTGGCGGTTCGACCGGGGCGGCCTGGAAGCGCGCTAGCACCAGCAGCGGCCGGCGCCCGAGGCCAGTACCACAGAGCCCAGGCGAGCCTCGCGACTTGAAGTTGCGGCAAACTCCCCCATACTTAAATCATCAGCCATCTGCCCACAGCTCGGCCCCATGGACACAAACGACTTCCAATCCCTGCAAGATCATTTTCTGGTTGCCCTGCCCAGCTTGTGCGAGGGCATTTTTGCCCACAGCCTGATCTACCTGTGCGAGCACAACCCGGAAGGCGCGATGGGCATTATCATCAACCGCCCACTGGACATGCAGGTGGACGAAATTCTCGAGCAGCTGGAGTACGACGACTGCGCCCCCCATGCCGAGCCGGTCTTTGCCGGTGGTCCAGTGCACACCGACCGGGGGTTTGTCCTCCACCGCCGGGACCAGCGGCACTGGGAGTCCAGCATAGAGGTAAGCAGAGACATCGCACTGACCACCTCCCTGGACATTCTCGACGCCATAGCCCACCAGCAGGGCCCGAGCCACAACCTGATTGCCCTGGGCTATGCCGGCTGGGGCCCGGGGCAGCTGGAGCAAGAGCTGCAGGACAACACTTGGCTCACCCTCCCCGCCAGCCAACAGGTGATTTTTGACACCCCGGCCGATCAGCGCCTGGACGCCGCCCTATCGAGCCTGGGCATTAGCTTTGCCCAACTCGGCTCCGACAGCGGTCACGCCTGACACCTGTGAATAGCAAACCGCAAACACTGCTGAGCTTCGACTACGGCCTGCGTTGGATTGGCTGCGCGGTGGGGCAGACCATTACTGGCACTGCCTCTGGCCTACCAAGCCTCAAGGCCCGAGACGGCATGCCCGACTGGCAGCAGATTGGCGACTTACTCAAGCAGTGGCAGCCCCAACGGGTGATCGTCGGTCTGCCGCTGAATATGGACGGCAGTGAATCGGAGATGAGCGGGCGGGCGCGCAAATTTGCCAATCGGCTGCACGGTCGCTTTGGCATACAGGTGGAAATGGCCGACGAGCGTCTCAGCAGTTTCGAAGCCCGGGGGGATATCATTGCCGAATCCGGCAGTCGGGACTTTAAAAGCCAGTCGGTAGACAGTCGCAGCGCGGTGGTGATTCTCGAAAGTTGGATGCGGCGCTAATCGAGGGGGGTGTCCTCGGCACCCTCTTCCTCATCCGCAGCCAACAACCACAGGTCCAACTGCTCCCGCAGATCGGCGAGCCCGTCGCCCTTGGTGGCGGAAAACAGCTGCGCCTCCACCAAGCCGGCAACCGGCTGAAGTTCGCGGCGCACCGCCAGCAAGGTATTCATGGCGGCGCCGCGCTTCAGTTTGTCGGCCTTGGTCAACAGAATCCGCACCGGCATTCCCGCCTGCTCAGCCCAATTAATCATGGTGGTATCGAACTCCGTCAAAGGATGGCGGATATCCATCAGCAGCACCAAGCCCCGCAGCGACTGCCGGTGCTGTAAGTAGGATTCCAGATGACGCTCCCACTCCTGTTTGACCTTCAGCGGCACCTTGGCAAACCCATAACCGGGCAGATCGACTAGGCGCTGCTGGTCGTCGTCACTGACGCTGAAAAAGTTAATTAACTGGGTCCGGCCCGGCGTTTTACTGGTCTTGGCCAGCTTGCCATTGTCGGTTAGGCGATTGATGGCACTGGACTTGCCTGCATTGGAGCGACCCGCAAAAGCGACCTCTGCCCCCCGGTCCTCGGGACAGGCCTTGAGGGTTGGCGCACTGGTCATATACTGAGCGCGGCGGTAATTTATCGTGGGGATATCGGACATAAGGCCTTTTCGACGGTCAGAGCCAATAGGCAGCGGCAAAGTTGGGCCCAAATAATGGCCCCGCCACCAGCGAGTTGTGTATAATGCCGCAGTTTTCACGGGGGGTCATCCGTCGCGATGCGCGCATTCGACGACGCATCGGCATTCACGAGAGGGGAAATCATGACTAAGTGGTTATTAGCGGCCTGCATCGCCGTTTTTAGTGTTGCGGCACTCGCCGAGGGCGAAGTCGAAGCCAAATACAAGAAGTCCTGTTATGCCTGCCACGCCTTTGGCGCCAACAATGCACCCAAAACCGGTGATGCAGAAGCCTGGGCGCCACGCCTGGAGAAAGGCATGGACACCCTGGTCACCCATGTCCGCGATGGCTTCAACACCATGCCGCCCAAAGGCCTCTGCTTTGACTGCAGCGACGAGGACTACAAAGCCCTGATCGAATTTATGGCCGCGCCCCAGCAATAGGCCCGACACAGCTTTAAAATCTTGAAGAGAACGGAACCATGAGAAAACCACTGCTTTTACTGTCCGCCGCCTTGTTGTTGAGCAGTGGGGCAATGGCACTGGAAGGCAACGCTGCCGCCGGTAAAGCCAAATCTGCCCCCTGCGCCGCCTGCCATGGCGCCGACGGCAACAGCCCCGCTCCGACCTTTCCCAAATTGGCGGGTCAGGGTGAGCGCTATTTGATTAAACAGATTCAAGATATCAAGTCCGGCGCCCGCCCGGTGCCGATGATGGCCGGCCAGACCGACAACCTGTCTGACCAGGATATCGCCGATATTGCCGCGTTTTATGCCAGCAAATCCATCAGCGTTGGTCAGGCCGACCCCGCACTGGTAGAAAAAGGTGAAGCGATCTATCGCGGCGGCATCCCCGAGCGGGACGTACCTGCCTGCTCCGCCTGCCACTCACCGACTGGACAGGGCATGGCCGCTGCCGGCTTTCCCGCACTGGGCGGCCAGTATGCAGAATATACCGTCGCTCAGCTGAAGGCCTTCCAGGCCGCGGCTGACGGCCGCGAAGGTGGCCGCGACAACGACGGCGAGACCAAAGTGATGCGCACAGTCGCCTTCCCGATGAGCGACGCGGAGATCGAAGCGGTAGCCAGCTTTATCCAAGGCCTGCACCACTAAGGGCCAAGGGCAAGGCGCTCTCAAGCAAAAGGCGGCATCAGCCGCCTTTTTTTTGGCCGGCGCTGCCGCTACTGTGAACATAGCGATAAAAGGCTGGAACCAGAGCGCGGCGCCACAGTCTGACGTTGGCACCGACACATTCCGCCACGATTAAACCCGCACCGACTATTCAACTGACAAGGGGACATAACATGAAGAATCTCTGGGCAATACTGGCTGTGGCCGTGCTGGGCCTAAGCCTCTCCGCCTGCAGCGACGCCGCCGAGCCCGCCGCCAAGCCTGCCAAGACCGCCAGCCAGCAACAAAGCCAACCCCAGCCGACCCCCAAAGCCGGTGAAGGCTATATTGTTATTCAACAGCCGGTGCGCACCGCAAACCCCGATAAGATCGAAGTGACCGAAGTGTTCTGGTACGGCTGTGGCCACTGTTTTGACTTCGAACCCATGGTGACTCAGTGGGCGGAACAACTGCCCGAGGATGTCGAGTTTCGGCAATCGCCGGCGATGTGGAATGAGCTGATGGTGATCCATGCCCAGGCTTACTACACCGCCAAGGCCTTGGGAGTATTGGAGCAGGTACACCAGGTAATATTCGATGAAATCAACCTGCGCAAAAACCCGCTGCGCAGCCGCGATGCATTGGAAGAGCTGTTTCTGGCCAACTCCGACCTGGACGCCGAGACCTTCCGCAAAGCCTTCGACTCATTTGGTGTAAAAAGCCAGGTTAAACAGGCTGATGCTCGGGCCCGGGCATACGGAATCGCCGGCACGCCAGAGCTGATCGTCAACGGCAAGTACCGGGTAACCGGCCGCGCCGCCGGCAGCAAAGCCAATATGCTTAAAGTCGCAGAACAGCTGATCGCCCAGGAGCGGGCAGCTCAGTAGCCCCCTTCGATACCGGCCTGGTTTAAACCCGAGGCGGGTTTACCAGGTCAATTGCCGCGGCGTATCAGGCGACGCGACATCGACATCCTTGCTCTGCGCTGCCGATGACTCGGCGGCGGGGGCAAGCTCCTCGCTGACGCTATCGTCGCCAACTGCCACAGCCGGTTCGGGCTCGCTGGCCGCCTTACTCGGTTCGACCACGTCCTGTTGGGGCGCGCCGCTCTCCTTCTTCTTGTCAGCATCGGCCGCAGCGCTTTCAGCATCAGCCGCAGCGCTGTCACCCACACTGCTGGCAACACTCAGCGATGCATAACCGGCATCCGCGAACTCCCGCTGACAGAAGGCCAGACGCTTGGCCGGGCTCGCCTCAATGCCTTTGGCCTCAAGCCGGGCGATTTCCTCTTCCACCCGCGCGCAGCGCGCCGCCAGCCCCGTATCGTTGGCAATTTGTATATTGAGACCGGGACGGGCATTGAGCTCCAGCATCAGCGGTCCCTTGTCCCGATCCAGCACCATATCCACCCCTAGGTAACCCAAGCCGGTCAGCTCGTAGCAGCGGGTCGCCAGCGACATAAACCCTTCCCAGTAGGGGAGCTGAACGCCCCGCACCGGATTGGCGGTATCGGGGTGAATCTGAATACGCTTGTTGTGCCAGGTACCATCGAGGGTAATGCCTGTGGCCAGATCGACCCCCACCCCAATGGCGCCCTGGTGGAGGTTGGCTTTGCCCCCGGACTGACGAGTGGGCAGTCGCAGCATAGCCAGCAGCGGATAGCCCTTTAACACGATAATGCGGATATCCGGCACGCCCTCATAGCTGATGGCACTGAATACCGAATCGGGAATCACCCGATACTCCACCATGGCCCGATCCCGATGGCCGCCCAGGGAGTAAATCCCCGACAGCGTACCGGACAGGTGAAAGCCGATATCTTCCAGGGTCAGCATGCGGCCGCCAGCTGTACGGTAATAGCCCTCAAACTGGTCGGAGATCACCATAATACCGTCGCCACCGGCGCCCTGAGAGGGCTTGATGACAAAGTCCTTTTTACCGGCGATAAGCTCTTCAAACTGGCCGATTTTCTGCTCGGAATCGACAATGCCATACAGCGGCGGCACGTTGATACCCGCCTCAATGGCCTTGAGCTTGGTGCGGATTTTGTCGTCCACCAGGGGATACAAATGGCGGGAATTATAGCGCAGCACATAGTCCGCATTGCGCTGATTGATCCCCATAATGCCCTTGGCACGCAGTGACTTCCACGTGGTGATCAACGACATCAGTCGGGCTCCCTGACCATATCTTTAAAGCGGAACAGCTCCATCAAGCGGTAGCCGCGATAGTGCCCCAGAGCCAGCATCAGCGCCATAAACACCAGCAGCGTGCCCGGGAAGGTAAAGACAAAATACACCCAGGGTGGGTAGCTCATCATCAGGTGCGCCAGGGTGGCGGCAAACAGAGTACCTATCCCTACCTTGATGCTGTGCATACCGCCGCGCTCTTCCCAGACAATAGACAAGCGCTCGATGGACATGGTCAGAATAACCATGGGGAACAGCGCAATCGACAGCCCTCGGTCGAGACCCAATTTATGGCCCAACACGGCAATCAAGGCCATTACAATCACCACAAAGGTCAGCACCACCGACAGCCGGGACAACAGCTGCAAGTGTAAGTGCTCAAGATACGATCGCAGCCCCAGGCCCAGCGCCGAGATAAAGGTGAATAGAAAAATCCCCCACAGCACCTGCGTCTCCCGAAAGGCCAGGCCGATCAGCACCGGGGTAAAGGTGCCCAGTGTTTCAATGCCAATGATATTGCGCAGGAGCAGAATCAGCATCACCCCAACCGGGATCATCACGATAATCTCAAAGGTGTGCTGGGACTGCAGCGGCAGGCTGTACATCGACATCGCCCAACCATTGTCGTCGCGGCTCTCGGCGATGCTCTGCGCCAGGGAAATGGAATTGACAGTGCGCTGGTTAGCGCTGATTTCCACGTCCAGGCGATAACCGCCCTCCACCTTGGCGATGGGGTCTGAGCCGGTCCACCACACAATACGGTCTTCAGGCAGCCCCTCCTCGCCGGTGGCGGGATTAAAATATAGCCAACGCTGACCGTTGTAGCTGCGCACCCACAGCTCTGGCGTCTGACTGCTACCACTGATCAGCCGCAGCGTGTGCACCTGCTCCACCGGGATATGGGCCGAAGCCAGTAACAGCTCAAGTACCCGGGTCCGGCTGCGCTCGGAATAGTCGTTGCGCAGCAGCAGCCGGGCATTGTCGTTATCGGTGTCATTGAGCAATTTAATGGCTTCGCGGATAAAGGTTTCAATATCGGCAGAATGCTCACGAATCGGCTTTAGCAATGCCTCCACCGCGACTTTTTCCGCGCCCTCTAACTTGGGACTCTCGCTAAATTGGGGGCCGGGCTCCTCTCCGGAGAAACGCGCATTGCTGCGCTGGGTCAGCATCAGCCGATAGAACATCTGCTGACTGCCCTCTGCTCGACGCGCTGACCATACCGCCCGGCGGTTATGCTCCATTTGATCGACATTGACGCCGTAGTTGCGCGCCACAAAGCTTTCGTCGAGGGTGATAAATTTGCTCCAGCTTGGCGGCAAATACATCTGCACCTTCACTGGCGAATTGCTGCGGGCCTGAAAGCTGATTTTGGTATCGATCACCCACACTGGCTCAGTAGTCTCGGCCGATACCGGTATATTCAGGGCAAAGATCTGCCACAATGTCGTCACCGCACCCACCACCAGCAGAGCTGCGGCAATCAACCTTACATGCGCCTTCACGCCCTTCATTTAGCCTCATCCTTTTGCTGAGATGCGGGACAGTCTCCCTGAAGATATTCACCGCTGGTATCGACCAGCGCATCAAAGGCCCGCAGCGGCTTGGCCCCCACCAGCAGCGGGTAGTCAAATCCGCGGCGATCGGCCAAATTGATTTCGACTCGCCTGCTCACACCACCAATCACAAAGTGCACCGCCACGGCGGGGCGCAGGTTGTAGTCTTTCTCGCCCTCCTCCACATCGGCGGCACGGCGCTGCACCCGGATGTACTTCACAATGGGCAAACTCATGCTGCGCAGGCTGTTATCGGGCAAGACCAGATCAAAGTGGACGACATCGTCCCCTTTTTTGGGTCCTTTATCCAGTGTGATATTGATGGCATTGAGGGAGCCACTACCGGCGCCGGTATCGATCTTGGCGGGATAACACTCCCCCAGCTCCTCGATAAACACCGACTCCCGCATACCAAACAGCGGGCGTTGATCCAGGGCCGAACAGGCCGCACTCCCCAGTCCCAGCGCCAGCAGCACTGAAGTCTTAATAATTTGACGGAACATAGCTTCCCTTATTACCGACCGGCTATTCTCACGTGCCGTGTTATAGCTTTGAAAATAGCACAGTGGAGCACGCCAGGACTACGCCAATCGGCGTAACTACTTGAGAGCCTGGAACAACGCCAGCGTGGTTTCCCGGGCCCAGCGGTGTTCGACAATGGGAGGCGGATAGTTATCCATCGCGGCGGGCTGATAGAGCGCCTTGCCCGACAAGCCACTCAACTCGGGAACGTAATGGATGATAAAGCGCCCATCGGGATCGAACTTCTGGGCCTGGGTGGTGGGATTAAATATACGGAAATAAGGCGCCGCGTCGGTGCCGGTAGAGGCCGCCCACTGCCAGCCACCATTGTTGGAAGCGAAGTCGGCATCGATCAACTGCTCGAGAAAATGGCGCTCGCCCCAGCGCCAGTCGATATGCAAATGCTTGCAAAGAAACGATGCGGCAATCATCCGCAGACGGTTGTGCATCCAACCGGTCTGAGCCAGCTGCCGCATCGCGGCATCGACAACAGGATAGCCCGTCTGCCCCTGCTGCCAGGCCTCGAACAAGGCCTGGTCGTTGCCCCAGTTGAGGGCTTCGGTCTCGGCCTGAAAGGCCCGCCCCATCACCACCCGGGGGTAGTGATGGGCGATGTAGCGGTAGAACTCCCGCCACAGCAGCTCGTTCATCCAACTGCCGGGCCCGGACTTGGCATCCCAGATGCTGTCGCCGCACTCGGCCCGCAGCCGCGACAAACACTGGCGGGCACTGATTACCCCCAGCGCCAGCGCGGCGGACAGCCGGGAGGTACTATCCAAAGCCGGGAAATCTCGCTCCGCCTTGTAATCGTCTGCCCGCTCGGCGCAAAAGCGCCGCAACTGTGACAACACCGCCTCCTCGGCCGCCGGCCAGGACGCCGAGGAGACCTCCTCGCCAAACACCGGACAGGTTTCCGGGACATAGGCCTTACCCTGCGCCTTGGGGCGGCGACGGCAAACCGGGAAGTCATTGGCAATGTGCTGGCGTGCCTGGCGCGAAAAGGGCGTAAACACCTTGTAGGGATCACCGTCGCCCTTCATTACCTGGGTCGCCCCCAGCAGATTGTCTTCAACCAGAGTCAAAGGCACCGGCAGCGCCGCCTCGCAGGCCTGATCCCGGCGCTGCTCGTCCACCAGCCACTCCCGGTGGGCAATGACCCGCTCTATGCCGTGTTGATCGCAGTAGCTGGCAAGCCGCTCAGGCACCTTGCGAAAGTGCCCAGCTTCCACGATATCAAAGGGGATACCCAAGGCAGCCATCTGGGCGGCCAGGTCGTCCAGCACCCGACGCAGATAATGGCGGCGGATGGGCGCGATCACATGCTCATCGAGCTGCTCCGGGCATAACAGGTATACACCTCTCACCTCTCCGGCCTTAGCGGCCTCGGTTAACGCCGTGTTGTCCAGGGTCCGGAGATCGTGACGAAACCAAACCAATGTGGTCACAGGCCCACCCGTAACTTCAGATCACGGGGGTAGGGATTGAAGTAATATTGATCCTGTAGGTAGTCGATTTGGTACTTCTCCAAGAATAACGACAGCATTTCCAGAGGCACCAGTAGCGGCAACAATCCCGCCGCGTAGTCGGCGATCACTTCAGACAAGCGCTCCCGGTCTTCTTTCTCCAAGTGATTTTTGAAAAAGCCCTGGATATGCATTAATGCATTGCGGTGATTGCGAGGATTGGCCGGTTTTTTCAACGCCGCCATAAAACGTTGGATATATTCGTTTGCCGCGGCTTCAACGTCATCAGCCCCCGCTACCAAGGGCCCCAGCTCCCGATAGATCTGCTGATTGTGAGCCAACAACAAGAATTTGTGTCGGCGGTGAAAAGTCTGCAGGCCGGCAGCCGTCATACCTTCGGCCTCCAGCGCCTGCCAGCGGGCGTAGGCAACCACCCTCAGCACAAAGTTTTCCCGCAGCTGCAGGTCATTGAGCCGGCCATTCTCCTCCACCGGCAGCAGCGGGTGGGCCGCCATTAGCTCCCGAGCGTAAACGCCGACGCCGACCTTACCCAGGCCATTGCCCTTCTCAGACACCACCGGCACACGCTCCATGCCGCAGCTGGGTGACTTGGCGCAAAAGATATAACCGCTGATATGGTCGAGTTTCTGTGCAGTATCCCGGGCGAAGACCTGCATTTTTTCGGTCACATCCAGGCTGGCATCCTGGGTGCCCTGCAAACGGGGCTGGTCGGGGTCGCCCACCAGGCGAATAGTGGGACGCGGCACACCCATGCCGATCGCCTGCTCAGGACAGACATGCACAAACTCAAAGTGGCGACTCAATTCGTCAGTGGCAAAGGGGAAGCGCTTGTGGCCGCCGTCGTAGCGGACTTCCTCCCCCATCAAACACGCACTGATACCAATGCGAATCGGCTGCGGCAGCTCCATGTTCACAACCCCCATAAAAACACCATCATTATCAGAAAACACTGACCTCAGTGTAGCGCGTAATCAGCCACTCGGGACTCGCCGCCTACACCCGGCACTCTACGATGATGCCCGCAGCGCAGATCTCCTGCGCCGCACACGATCCCTCGCGCCCCCATAAAAGAAGCGGAACAAAATCAGCACAATGTAGAAAATCGGCTTAGGGAGTCTCGGGGGGATTGGCCATAAACAGAATCAGCGCTCGATAGTCCTCGTCGCTGCAATTGACGCACATGCCCTTGGGCGGCATGGCGCGGATGCCGTGGCGGGTATTGCTTACCAGCACTTCCATCCCCTGGGAAAAGCGCGGCTGCCATTCCGACCACACACCACTGCGTGGGGCGCCATTGACGCCGCCGCTGTGGCAGGAATAACAGCTCTGAATATACTTAGCCTTGAGCCCCTCATCAACAGGCATGCGCCGCCGAGGGTCACTCTGCGTACTGGCCGTGTTGGCGCTATCGCCAGCACCCGGCGCTGCCGCCGGCGCGGTCTCAGGCGACGGGCCACACGCCGCGATAGCTAAAGCCATTGCGAATAGCCATAGCAATAAAAAGACTCGCTTCACTTGCTGTCCTCAAAACCGAAACGGGGCTTGTCGTCTTCGTACTGGCGATCAATGGCGCCCACATCCAGCAGCGGTGCTGCGTCAATGTGTTGAGCGTCCATCATTTGCGCCACCCGCTGCAGGGAACTGATGATTTGCAACTGTTCCCAGTCCTGCAGATCTCGAAACTGGCGCTTGAAATACTCCTGTAGCGGCGTGGGCGCGTTGCGAATGATCTCCGCACCCTCTTCCGTCAGGCAGGCGTAGACCTTGCGCTTGTCCTGGCTGGAGCGTTCACGCACTACCAGATTCCGCTTTTCCAGGCGGTCGATAATGCTGGTCACCGTTGCCTGACTCAGGTTCACCCGCTTGGCGATATCGCTGATGATGGCATCACCGTGATCCCGCAGGATTTGCAAAATCATCATCTGGGGCGCGGTCAGGCCCGAGGTTTTCATCAAGTGTTTGGAATGCAGGTCAACCGCGCGGGTCACCCGGCGCAGGGCAATCAGCACTTCTTCTATATGGCGGTCTGACATCTGGCTTACCTCTCGTAGAGGCGCGATTTTAGTGCTCAGCATCGATTTATGCACCGTAAAAATACCAACCAATCCATTGTGTAGTTTGAAAAATAACGTCCGAAGCCGCTATAATACATCGTGTACTAAGCATTTGTCAGGGAGGTTGGGTTCATAAATTTGCTTTAAAGCGGTGTCATATCGGCGCCAACGCCTTATCACACGGGCTTTTGAGGCAAAAATATTATGAACACAAAACAATTGTGTTGAAATCAAATCAAGAGACGCCTACGGACGCCTTGAACCTCGTTTTTCGCAAACCCACAGCGGAAGACGGCTTTCCATTGAACCAGCTGGTGGAGAACAGCCCGCCTCTGGATCCCAACTCGGTTTACTGTAATTTGCTGCAGTGCACCCACTTTGCCGATACCTCAGTTGCCGTCGAGGAAGACGGCAAACTGGTCGGCTTTATCTCCGGCTACGTACCGCCCGGCAAGCCAGATACCTATTTTCTGTGGCAGGTTGTGGTGGACAGCAGCCAGCGCGGGCGCGGCCTGGCCAAAAAGATGATGCACGCCATTATCGATCGCCCCGAGTGCGCCGCCCTCACCCACCTGGAAACCACCATCACGCCGGACAACGAGGCGTCATGGGCTCTGTTTCGCAGTTTCGCCCGGGATAAGGGTGCCGAGCTGAAGCACGACATCTGGTTTGACAAGGACAAGCACTTCTACGGCCACCACGACAGCGAGGCATTGCTGCGTATTGGCCCCTTCACCAGCTAGTCGTTAACAGATAGCAACGGTGAAAGCCCGGTTGGGCACGGATTAACGTCACGACTTTAACGAAATCGCAAAACCAAACGGCAAGGCAAACGCAGCCAAGAGGACAGTATTATGACTATTTTTGACCAACTCGAATCAGAAGTTCAGAGCTACGCACGTTCATTCCCAGTGGTCTTTGACAAGGCCCAGGGCGAGCACCTCTATGACCAGGACGGCAACCAGTACCTGGACTTTCTGGCGGGTGCCGGCACGCTGAACTACGGCCACAATCACCCGGTATTGAAAGAAGCGCTGATCGAGTACATTCAGCGCGACGGCATCACCCACGGTCTGGATATGCACACCGCGGCCAAAGCCGACTTTTTGAAGGCCTTTAACGAAGTGATTCTTGCGCCTCGGGACATGGAATACACCTTCCAGTTCACCGGCCCCACCGGCACCAACGCGGTTGAAGCGGCGATGAAGCTGGCCCGCAAAGTGACCGGTCGCAACACTATCGTATCTTTTACCAACGGCTTCCACGGCGTGACCCTGGGTAGCGTGGCCGCCACCGGTAACAGCCATCACCGCGGCGGTGCCGGCGTGGCACTGGGCGATATCGCCCGCATGCCTTTCTGTGGCTACCACGGTCGCGACGTCGACAGCCTGAAAATGATCGACAAGTTGCTGACTGACCCCTCTTCCGGTGTCGACCTGCCAGCGGCGATGATCGTCGAGCCAGTCCAGGGCGAAGGTGGCCTGAACGTGGCCAACAACGAGTGGCTGAAAGGCTTGGAAAAACTGTGCCGCAAGCACGAGATTCTGCTGATTGTGGATGACATCCAGGCTGGCTGTGGTCGCACCGGCACATTCTTCAGCTTCGAGCCTGCCGGCATCAAGCCAGACATTATTACCATGTCCAAGTCGCTGAGCGGCTACGGTCTGCCCTTTGCGGTCGTCATGCTGCGCCCCGACCTGGACGTGTGGGCACCCGGTGAGCACAACGGTACGTTCCGTGGCAACAACCACGCCTTTGTCACGGCGGCGGCGGCGATTCGTCATTTCTGGAAAGATGACAGCTTCTCTAAAGAAGTGGTCGAAAAATCCGCCATCGTCAGCCACCGCTTCAAGAAAATTGCCGACCGCCACGGCGTGTCTGTCACCCCCCGCGGCCGCGGCATGATGCAGGGCCTGGCTGTTGCCGACGGCGACACTGCCGATGCCATTGGCAAAGCCTGCTTTGAGCGGGGCTTGGTTATTGAAACCTGTGGTAACCACGGCCAGGTGGTCAAGTGCTTCTGCCCGCTGACTATCGACAAGCAAGAGCTGGTGCGCGGCCTGGACATCATGTCCGAGGCCTTTGCCGAAGTACTGGGTAAAGCGGTAGACCGCGAGGCATCGTAAGCCGCCGCTGCCAACAATTTCGTCACGCCCGGCCCGCCGGGCGTTTTTACAAGCCCGGTCTCCGTCGCACTGCGCGCCCCGGGAACGACACGAACTGAAACAGGACATCATCACACAATGATCGTAAGAACTCTGAAGGACTGCGAAAACTCTCCCCGTAAAATCGATGGCGGCAACTGGCAAAGCGTGCGCATGTCGCTAAAAGACGACAACATGGGCTTCTCCTTCCATATCACCACCATCTTTGCCGGCACTGAAACGCCGATTCACTACCAGAACCACCTGGAGTCGGTGTACTGCATGGAAGGCAATGGCGAGGTGGAAACGGTCGCCGATGGCAAGATTTATAAAATTGAGCCCGGCACGCTTTATATCCTCGACCAACACGACAAGCACCTGCTGCGCGGCGGCAGTGAAGATATGAAGCTGGCCTGCGTGTTCAACCCACCGCTGACCGGCAAAGAGGTTCACGACGAAAACGGCGTGTACCCTCTTGAGGCAGAGGCAATCGGCGAGTAAATCGGCCCAGGCCTCGCACTCTATTGTTTGTAAGCTAGTATTTTTGCAAGATATTCATTCGGGGCGCCGAGCCGCCCCACAACTGATTGGGCAACAAGCCAATCAACGGAGACAAGCATGTCACATAGCGTAGAGAAAATTGGCGGCACTTCGATGAGTGATTACGCCGCTGTACGCGACAACATCATCATCGCCGGCGCCAAAGACGGCTTTTTGTACAACCGCATTTTTGTGGTATCCGCCTACGGCGGTGTGACCGATTTGCTGCTGGAAAACAAGCGCAACGGCAACCCCGGCGTCTATGGCCTGTTCGCCGACCAAGAAGGCAGCGAAGCCCTGTGGCGGGAGGCGCTGGTTAACGTCGGTAACGAACTGCGCAAGATCAACAGCGAGCTGTTTCAAGACGCCGACCAGCTGGACGAGGCCAACAAGTTTATCGAAGGCCGTCTATTGGAAGCCGAGCGCTGCATGGACAACTTGCACCGCCTGTGTCAGCACGGCCACTTTGAACTGGAAGACCACCTGCTGACCGTGCGGGAAATGCTGGCCAGCATCGGCGAGGTCCACAGCGCCTGGAACACAGCTAAACTATTGCAACGGGACGGCATCAACGCCCGCTTTGTCGACCTGTCCGGCTGGCGCATGGAAGAGGCGATTCCCCTCGATGACCACATCCAGCGGGAGCTGGACAAGATCAAAGTCGACGAGGAGCTGCCCATTGTCACCGGCTATGCCTACTGCAAAGAGGGCTTGATGGCCACTTTTGACCGGGGCTACAGCGAAATGACCTTTAGCCGCCTAGCAGTAAAAAGCGGCGCCGCCGAAGCGATTATTCACAAAGAGTATCACCTCAGTAGTGCCGACCCCCGCTTGGTGGGTGCCGACAAGGTGGTGCCCATCGGTCGCACCAACTACGACGTGGCCGACCAGCTGGCCAACTTGGGCATGGAGGCCATCCACCCCCGTGCGGCCAAGGGGCTGCGCAAAGACCACATCCCGCTGCGGGTGAAAAATACCTTTGAGCCCGAACACAACGGCACGCTGATCGACGGTGACTACCGCAGCGAACGCCCCTGCGTGGAAATTATTGCCGGCCGCAAGCAGGTCTACGCCCTGGAGGTGTTCGATCAGGACATGGTGGGCTCGCTGTGGCAGTATGAGCAAAAAATCCTCAGCTCCATCGAGCGTTTCAAGGCCACGGTGATCACTAAGGACATCAACGCCAACACCATCACCCACTATTTGGGCACCAGCCTGAAAACCGTGAAGCGGATCGTCAAGGCGGTCAGCGAGGAATTTCCTACCGCAGAAGTGAGCACCCGCAAGGTCGCCATTGTCTCTGCCATCGGCAGCGATATGCAGGTACCTGGCATGCTGGCCAAAACGGTTTCTGCGCTGGCGTCAGCCGACATCAGCGTGCTGGCCATGCATCAATCCATGCGGCAGGTGGATATGCAGTTCGTGATCAACGAAGATGACTATGAGGAAGCGGTTGCCAGCCTGCACCGCTGCCTGGTAGAAGTCCACGATCACGGAGATGCCATATGCGCAGCCTGACCAGGGCTGGACTGCTGATACTGCTGGGATTATCCAGCGCTATCGCGCTGGCCCAGCAGCCTTCAAACTCGCAACAACCACAATCTGTCGAAGACCCCAGGCTCGATCAGCATATTGAGGAGCTGAAAGAGCCCCTGTATTCGCCTTTTATTGAGCGTTACCTGCTCGACGAGGTCCGCTCGCTGCGCATCGACATGGAGCGCAAGCACCGGGAGCTCACCCAGGAAGTGGTGGACCGGGAACTGGCCGCCGCCGACAAAGCGGTCAGCTACTCCACCAACACCGTCACCTATTTCTTCTACCTGATCGCCGGCGTCAGCTCGGCCCTAGTCCTTATTGGCTGGAGCTCCATCCGGGACATCAAGGACAAGGTCCACAGCGTTGCCAACGAGCAAGTTTCCGAACTGGTGGAAGAATATGAAAATCGCCTGCGGGCCATCGAGAAGCAGCTCAAGCAAGAAACCGCCCACATCGAGTCAAACCGAGAGGAGATCAATCGCACCCAGGAAATTCACTCACTATGGTTGCGAGCGACCCAGGAAAACAGTCCGGCCGGTAAAATCGCAGTTTACGACCAAATTCTGGCTATTCGCCCCAACGACGTGGAAGCCATTACCTACAAGGCCGATGCGGCCCTGGAGCAAGGCGAACCCCAATGGGCGGTTAACCTGTGTCACCAGGCCCTGGCCCAGGACGAGCACAACGGCCACGCCTTCTATCAACTGGCCTGCGCCTATGCGCGACTGGGCAATACCGACGAGGCCGCCCGCTACTTTGGCAAGGCCGTGGAGCAGACAGAAATCTATCGCGATGAACTGTGGCGCGATAGCGAATTGGAGCCGCTGCGAGACCACCCGGCGATTCACGAAATCCTCGATCCAACAATAGAAAAACCAAGCTAAGCCGCCCGATTATTTCAAGCCCAATTATCAAAACGACGGGGCGGCAACAACAATGGAGTATCTATGGTTACCGCCTGGAGTTTTCTGGCCTTTCTCGCCGCCTTTGTGCTGATCGGCCTGTCATCCCTCTACGCCAACACCCACCGCAGCGACGACTACTACCTGGCCAGCAATACCGTTAAGCCCTGGCTGGTGGGGCTGTCGGCAGTCGCCACGAACAACAGCGGCTATATGTTCATCGGCGTCATCGGGTACACCTATACGGTCGGACTGTCGGCGTTTTGGATGATGGTGGGCTGGATCGTCGGCGATTTTATCGCCTCTCAGCTGGTGCACCGCAAACTGCGTGAGGCCACCGCCAAAACCGGAGAGGTGAGCTATATCGGCGTGCTCAGCCAATGGCACAACGCTCTGCCCGGCTACCAGCGCCTGGCCGCACTACTCTCCATGCTGCTACTGTTATCCTACGCCGCCGCCCAGCTATTGGCAGGCAGCAAAGCACTTCACGTATTGTTCGACTGGCCCCTGTGGAGCGGCGCGGTGGTGGGCGCGGTACTGGTCACCCTCTATTGTCTGGCGGGCGGCATCCGTGCCTCGATCTGGACCGACGCCGCCCAATCCATCGTGATGATTACCGCCATGGGCGTGCTGCTGTGGGTCGCCGTTGCCAACCTGGGCGGCATGAGCGCCACCCTGGATCAACTCCATAGCGTACCTCAGTACATGAACTGGTTCCCCGAAGACCTCGCCTTCCCCGGCTTTACCGGCGCGGTATTATTTGCGGTGGGCTGGCTGTTTGCGGGGCTCTCCGTCGCTGGCCAACCCCATGTGATGGTGCGCTTTATGACCCTTGACGATGTGGGCCAAATGAACCGCGCCCGGGTGTGGTACTACCTGTGGTTCACCGCCTTCTACTTGATGGCGACCTCTGTCGGCCTGCTGTCCAAAATCTATCTGCCGGAAATTGGCAATTTCGACGCCGAACTGGCCCTGCCCACCATGGCCCAGGAGCTACTGCCGCCGGTGATGGTCGGCCTGATCCTGGCCGGGGTCTTTGCCGCCACACTGTCGACGGCGGACTCGCTGGTTCTGTCCTCTTCCGCCGCACTGACCCACGACTTGCTGCCCCAGCAAATCGAAAAGCCCATACTGATTAAAACCGCTACCTTCGTGGTGACCGCCCTCGCTCTGGGCTGGGCCCTGCTCAGCTCCCAAAGCGTATTCGGTATGGTGGTCATGGCCTGGTCGGGGCTGGCCAGCGCCTTTGTGCCCATGCTTTTGGTGCTGATCGCCGGCCGACGCCCCAGTCAGGGCATTGCCATTGCCATGAGCGCCACCGGCATTGGTGTCGCCCTGTTGTGGCGACTGCTGGACCTGCACCTGATGGTGTACGAAGGGTTGCCCGGCATCCTCGCCGGCCTGCTGTGCTTCTGGATACTGAGCCTGATTTTTGGCGACCAAAAAGCCACTAAGCCAGCGACTGCCACATCCCAAGCACGCTAACCGTGAGCAGTACCGCGCCGACAATCCGGAAAAACGTCGGCGTCTCGGCCTGCAACATTTTGTTGTGGGCCCTCAGTCCGATCACATGGCCCACTGCCGCGCAGGGCAGCAACCACAAATGATGCACTAACTGCAGATCGACACCGGCCCAGATAAAGGCCACCAGCTTGATCCCCACCATAATAAACCACAGCGCCAATAGGGTATCCCGCAACTTTTCCCGAGCCACATGCTGGGCCATCACTGCGATAATCAATGGTGCGCCGATCAAGGACGTGCCACTGATATAAGCCCCCACCACCAAAAACAGCACATCGACAAAGGGGCTGCGACTGCGAAAAGGGCGATTGAAGATATAGGTCAGCGAGTACACCGACACGATCACAAAGATAATCGCACTCAACACCCCACCCGGCAGGGTAATCAGCCCAACCACGCCAACCAATTTGGGCACAATCATGATGGGTAAAATGCGCCGCAAGTACGCCCAATCCACGGTACTGACGGATTCTGCCCCACCCCCGGCCACCGCATGACGGTTATTCATGGCGATGGTTAGAGAAGAAAACACCAACAAGTGCACCGAGATGATCGGCAGGAACACTAGCGGTTCGTCGTGCACCAGCAACAAAAAGGGCAGCGACAACACCGCACCACCAAAACCCAGACCCGAGCGCACAAAGCCACTCCAGATAAAAATCAGGCCGATAAGAAGGTACTGGTACACTGCGAGTTCGGTCATGAGGGATACAACAGGAGAGAAAGCCGGAGATTGTACGATCAGCCGGTAACTTCCGCCAACATTGCGGTAGCATTTCCGACCTTAATCGACGTTATTGACTACTTCTAAGTTGGGTACGCGGATACAGAAAAGGCCCTCAAATGAGGGCCTTTAATCCGCTCGACGTGTTTAGACCGATTACGCTACCACGCAAAAATTTAAAACCCGCTACAGGCACCGGTGCTGTGATCACACCCGTCAGCACCAATGTAGTTTTGCGTGGAGTATTCCGCGGCGGGCAGTTTATCCACTGACTGGCCGGCTTCGTTGAGGGCCTCAACGTAGTCCACAAAACCCTGGGCGTACTCGGTAAAGGTATCCACAAAGTTGCCGGCGTCGTAGATGGGCTTAAAGGCCAGATAGCCGTCCTGGCCTGAGGCAATAAAGTCGTTGGTGACCACAGTGTAAGTGGCCGCGGTATCGATGGGCGTCCAGTTGCCAGCGACTCGGGGGTTCACTTCAACATTGCTGACTCGGCTACCCGCTACCTGAGAGGCGTCGATGTTGTAGCGCAGACCGGATGCATAGGGGTAGGAACCCGTCGAGCCGCCGTTATCCAGCGCATTGGCCAGGGCATCTTCCAAGACATCGATGATTTGCTGGCCAGTCATCTCCAGGGTAACCAGAGTATTGCTGAAGGGCAGCAGGGTATAGGCATCGGCGATAGTGTAGTCACCGGCTGGGACGTCCACACGGACACCGCCACCATTCTGGATGCCAATATCCGCAGTGGGGGTTACCGTCATAAAGGCCTTGGCCACAATATTGGAAATGTCGCTACCCATATTAGCGGTGAGGCTAACATCACAGATGGTGGACCGGCCTTGACCGGGGAAGCGCTCCAGGCATAAATCGCTGGCGACGCTGCCAATCACAGTTTGACGCAGCTCTTCGGTTTGCGAGTCAAAAAACTCCACCAAGTCCGCAGTGCTGGCGTCCGCCTGTGTTACGGCCACTTCGGGGTAGCCGGTGAGCGCCTGGGTCACCGCAAAGGTGTCGTTGCTGTTTAAAGTGCGGTTTTCATCGTCGTTAAATTCGTAGCTGAAGCTGTTGCTGATGGGCATGTAGGTTTGCCCACCACAGTGGGTGACCACGCCGTCATCATCGAAGGAGACATTCAACTTACCCATGATATGGGCGTACTCCCAAGCCTGAACCACGCACACCGGCTCACCGTCACTGTTAGACACTTGCGCTGGATATGGAGCAATAGGATTAAAGCCCAGATCACTGTAGGTGTCGCTGCCCAACAGGGTGTGGGAGTCACCACCGACGATGACATCCACACCGCTGAGGTTTGCTGCCAGGGCCAGGTCTTGCTGATATTGGTAGTGGGTCAGCAGAATGATTTTATCCACGCCAAGGCCTTCCAGCTCGTCAATATACTGTTGCGCCGTGGTGGTTTCGTCCAGGAACTGGGTATCGGCATCTGGCTGGGAGGAATTTTTGGTCTTGCCGGCAATGTCGATACCGATAATGCCAATTTGCTGCCCGCTGCGTTCAAGGATAGTGTAGGGCTGAATATAGCCGCTGGCTATCGCCGAGCTGGCGCCGGGCACCACATTGGCCGCCAACGCGGGTGTTTCACAGGCTGTGGAATTCAGGGCGTCGAGGAACTTGGCTAAACCGGCGTCGCCATCATCAAATTCGTGGTTACCCAGTGCAAAGGCGTCAAAACAGATTTGGTTCATCACCGCCGCGTCGGCAGCGCCGGAGAACAGGGTATAGAACAAGGTACCGGTGATAGCATCCCCAGCGTGCAGCTTCAACACGTTTTCGTTTTGACCCGCCAGCGTATTGAACAAGCTCACCATCATCGGGAAACCACCGTAAGCGACTTCGATCTCGCTTACCGGGCCGCCGCCCTCAATAGTCGCGCTCAAATCCAACCCCGATACATCGAAGTCAAAACTGTCTGCGGTAATGTGGGAGTGATGGTCATTCATGTGCAGGATGGTGAGATCCATGGCGCGACGGGCATCTTCACCGGCGGGGCCTTGTGGACCTTCCGGCCCTTGCTGGCCTGGTTGCCCGGATGTACCGGGGTCACCTTTTTCGCCTTGCGGGCCGCGATCACCATCATCGCCACCACAGGCGGTCAAGACACCAGCACTCAGCACTAGCGCTAAGGCCGCTTTACTAAAGTGATTCATTGCAAACTCCTACTACTTGGCAGTGTTGTTAGAGGACCAGACCGCGGACGCACCACTGGCCATCGCCACAGTCTCGCAATGAAAAATGAAATCTCGCCGACCAAATCGACGCTCTGCGTGAATTTTTTGTGAAACCTACTGTGCAGCTAACGCCGCTCAAGCCCCAAAAAAACTGTGATTACCCAAGCGCTGTTATCCCTGGCGAGGAGGCGATAAGGTGGAGCCCACCATTCAAACCGGAGCGAGTCGACATGGCCGACATTACCTTTTCAAAAGAGGAGCTGGCTGCCATTACCGGCAGGATTCAGCTGTATTTTCGTGAAGAGTTGGATCAGGAGCTGGGCCAGTTTGACGCCCAGTTCCTGCTGGAATTTTTTGCTGAAGAAATCGGTGGCTATTTCTACAATCGCGGCCTCTACGACGCCCAGGCCCTATTGAACGATAAGCTGGAAGATATCAGCGACGCCCTTTATCAGTTGGAGAAACCCACCGGCGGCAGCTATTAAATCGGCAAGCTTTTAGCCGAATTAATAGCGGCACATGGATGTGCCGCCACAGGCTGTAAGCCTAGGCGAGCCCGTAAAAATCAAGGAATTTCGCAAATTCCGCTGATTTTTACGGGCGACAATTAAATAGCGAAGGATTCAGCTATTTGATTGCCAGGTTAAAAAGACGTCGCCACCCGTCGTCTCGACAGGCGCCTGGCGCGGTATGCTACTCTGGTGCGCTGTAACTCACGCTGCAAATAGAGACACTGAATAGGACCACCCGAATGAACGTCGTTGACGCGCTAAAAGCTCGCCGCACCATTCGCGGCTACAAGCCCGACCCCATCCCCGATGACATACTGCTGGAGATACTGGACCACGCTCGCCTGGCCCCCTCCAACTGCAACACCCAGCCCTGGCATTTGACGGTGGTATCCGGCGAAGCGAGAGACAAGTTGGAAAAAGCTCTGGTCGAAGAGATTGTCAGCGGCAAAGCACCCAGCCCCGGCTTTAAACCCGGTGATGCCGACCTGGGTGGGGTGTATAAAGAGCGCCAATACGACTGCGCCATGCGCTACTACAGCACCATGGATATTGAACGCCACGAGCGGGACAAGCGCCAGGCACTGATGCTCAAGAACTGGGAGTTCTTTGGCGCGCCTCACGTGGGGTTTATCTCCATGCCCGGGGGCATGGGCCCGGTGAATGCCCTGGATGTCGGCATCTACCTGCAAACACTCATGTTACTCCTGGTTGAGTACGGCGCGGCGAGCTGCCCCCAGGGCGCCTTGGCTTTTTACCCTGACCCTATTAAAGAGATTGCCAGTCTGCCAGAGGGGCACGAAATCATTTGCGGCCTGTCATTTGGTTATGAAGATAAAGGCGCAAAAATTAATGAAGTCACCATGGATCGGGCGCCGCTGGACTCCATGCTGACCTTGATCAAATAAGGGGCTCACACCGTGCACAAAGGCATATTGGCAATACCTCAGCTGCTGCTGATATCGCTGCTGGGCGCCTGCAGCAACGAGGCGGTCTACAACAACATCCAGCACAACCAGCGCTTGGAATGCGAGAAGCAGCCACCCAGCCAGTATGAAGAATGCATGGCGGAAAGCGGCGTTAGCTTCGAAGAGTACCAACAACACCGCAACGAAGCGGAAATCCACCCCACTCCGACAGGAAGCGAGTAAGCCATGTGGCTGCGAACCCGTTGTGAACTGGCCTTTGATATCACTGCGCCAATGCCTTTTATTCTTATGCTGCGGCCCCGCAGTGGCGCCCAGCAATGGATATCCCGGGAGAGTTATCTGTTAAACCCCAATGTGCCCGCCTTTGAGTTCACCGATAGCTACGGCAACCTTTGCCAGCGCTTGGTCGCGCCGGTTGGGCAATTTGAGATCACTACCGAGGCGGACGTGGAAATTGCCGACGGCACTGACCGCGCCCCCCGGCGCCCCCTTTGTAGAGGTGCAAAACCTACCCGACGATGTCCTCAATTATTTGCTGCCCAGCCGCTACTGCGAATCCGAGCGCTGCAACGATTTAGCGACCCAAATTGGCCAGGGCTCGCTACTGGGTTACGACCAGGTCGCCGCCATAGAAAACTGGTTGCGGCAAAACATCGCCTACCGCCCCGGCAGCGTCGACCGCCCGATCTCGGCCATGGAGACCTACCAGCAAGGGTATGGGGTATGCCGGGACTTGGCCCACCTGGGCATCGCACTGTGTCGCAGCCTGAGCATTCCCGCTCGCATGGTGGTGGGCTGTCTCCACCAACTACAACCCATGGACCTACACGCCTGGTTTGAGGCCTTTGTCGGCGGCCGCTGGTACACCTTTGACCCGACACAGGCCTATACCCGTGGCGGTTACGTGGCCTTCGCTTACGGCCGGGATGCGGCAGATGTTGCCATCTATACCCAGTTCGGGCCACCGATGTTCCCCCAGCGGCAGCTGGTATCGGTCACACAATTGTAGTTGCGACAACCCAATTAACAGCACACTGAATACAGGATATCACCACCATGTTTGAATGGATCGCCAGCCCGGAAGCCTGGGTTGCCTTGGGGACCTTGGTCGCCCTGGAAGTGGTATTGGGCATCGACAATATTATTTTCATCTCTATTCTGGTGGCGCGCCTGCCGGCTCATCAGCGGGACAAGGCCCGCCAAATTGGCCTGGGACTGGCAATGGGTGCCCGGTTGCTACTGCTGTTCGCACTGGCCTGGATTATGGGCTTGGTTGAGCCACTGTTCACCGTATTGGGTCAGGCTATTTCCGGCCGGGATATTATCCTGATTGTCGGTGGGCTATTTCTGTTGGCGAAAGCTACCCACGAGATCCACGCCAGCCTGGAAGGACAGGAACACAATGCGGCCAGCGCGGGCAGCGCCGCCTTTTTCCCCGTCCTGGCGCAAATCGCTGCACTGGATATCGTATTTTCGCTGGATTCAGTCATCACTGCGGTGGGCTTGGTGGACCATTTATCGGTGATGGTCATCGCCATTATCGTATCCGTGGGCGTCATGCTGGTTGCCGCCAAACCGCTTGGCGATTTTGTTGACAAACATCCCACCATTAAGATTTTGGCCCTGTCATTCTTGCTAATGATTGGTTTGACGCTGATGGCAGAAGGCTTTGATGTGCATGTGCCCAAGGGGTATATCTACTTTGCCATGGCTTTCTCCTTTGCTGTGGAGCTGCTCAATCTGCGCATTCGTAAAAACAAAAACGTCGTTCAGCTCCACAAGAAATTACAGGAGTAAGAGGCGATGACACTCTGGGATGCCTTAACCCTGTTCGCCGCGATGACGGCCCTGGCGCTGCTACCCAGCACCAGTGTTGCGCTGGTGATCAGCCGCAGTGTTAGCGGCGGCCCGCGTCACGGCGTTGCCACCAGCTTGGGAGTGGTCGCAGGGGACCTAGTTTTTGTCGCTCTGGCACTGTTGGGCATGACGGCATTGTCCGCCGCACTGGGCAGCGTGTTCAGCGTGGTGCGGCTCCTCGCCGGGCTGTTTCTCGTTTACTACGGTGTGCAACTGTGGCGCCGCGCTTCATCGAGTACGGATGACAGCAAACAAAGTAAGCCGGCACCAGACGCCCCCTGGTACTACCCTGGCAGCTTGCTTGGCAGTTTCTCTGCGGGCTTGGGGCTAACCCTGGCTGACATCAAAGCCATTGTGTTTTACGCCAGCCTGCTGCCGCTGTTTGTTCAGCTCAACCCGCTTAGCTACACCGATGCGGCCCTGGTGGCAGCGATCACAGTCGTCAGCGTCGGCGGTGCCAAACTGTTCTACGTGTTGCTAGCCGGACAACTGCCCCGGCATGCCATCACCGCACGGCACCGAAAAACCGCCCACCGCACCATGGGCAGCGGCTTGATTGCCGCTGGCGCTTACCTCATTGCGCGCGCAGACTAACTTGTTATTTCAGGCGCTGCGAAGCTGTTCCGGATCGATGCCGTGTTTTTTGATCAGTTTATACAGGTCTGAGCGATTGCGGCCCGCACACTTGGCTGCCTGGGTCATGTTGCCGCCAGTGGCGGTGAGCAACCGGCGCAGGTAACGGGATTCAAAGTCTTTTCTGGCTTCGGCAAATTTGGGGATCTCGCTGGCACCGTCGTCCTCCTCGGGAAGGCTCGCCACAACTTGTCCATCGCCGATCACCGGCCCCGGCGTCAGTGCCACCAATTGCTCGATAATATTGCCCAACTGGCGGATATTGCCGGGCCAGGGGTAACTGACCAGCTTGGACATCGCCGCAGGGGACAGCTGCTTGCGCTCGGTGTGCTGACGCTCGGCGGCCACCGCTAAAAAATGCCGGGCCAGTAGCGGGATATCTGAGGGTCGCTCCCGCAATGCGGGCAGCGTCAGCTCTACGGCATTGAGCCGATAGTACAAATCCTCACGAAAGCCGCCGTCTTTAACCGCCCGCCGCAAATCCCGGTGGGTGGCCGATAACACCCGCACATCGATATGCCGGTCGGCCCGCCCCCCAACCGGACGCAGCACCTGCTCCTGCAGCACCCGCAGCAACTTGGCCTGCAGTGCCAGAGGCATATCGCCAATTTCATCGAGGAACACGGTGCCGCCATCGGCCCGGGCAAACAAGCCTTCGTGGTCCCGGGTGGCGCCACTGAAAGCGCCTTTGACATGACCGAACAGTTCCGACTCCAACAGGTCACCGGGAATGGCCGAGCAATTAATGGCGATAAAAGGTTCGGCGTGGCGCGGGCTGGCGCGGTGCAATGCTCGAGCCATCACCTCTTTACCGGTACCACTTTCGCCACTGATCATAATATTTAGCGGGCTGGATGCCACCCGCCAAGCTTGATCCAGCAGTTGCTGCATGGCGGCACTGCCATAGACCAAGTCGTCACACCAGTCGTTGTCCTTGGGGCGGGGGTGCTGCCCCAGCGCTTCGTCGATTAACTTGCGCAGTTCATCTTTGTCCACCGGCTTGGTAAGAAAGCCGAATACCCCTTTTTGGGTGGCGGTTACCGCATCCTCCACGCGGCCGTGGGCAGTCAGCAGGATCAGTGGCAGGCCGGGGTGGCGCTGCTGCAGCGCTTCAAACAGCGCTAGGCCATCCAATCCGTCCATTCGCAAGTCACTCAACACCAAGTCGACCTCCCGCTCAGCGACTACCGCCAGGGCGTCATCGCCACTCTCAACACATACCACCTGATATCCCCAGGCTTCCAGCCGCATGGAAAGCAGCTCTAGCAAGCCGGTATCGTCGTCGACCAATAACAGGGTTGCCTCGGTATTCACGGTTGTTGCCCTCCGTTTTGATGCAATTCAGACTCGATTTCGCCTATCCCTTCGATAGTGGATTCCAGTTGCGCTTCCAGGTTATCGATACGCGCTCGCTGGGAGCTCAATGCCTGCTGCTGTCGTTTTACCAGTGCCAGCAAAGCGCGCTCGCTGTCACTGATCGGCAATTCATCCAAGCGCTGGGCCAGCGCCTCGATAGTGTGATGATTGGCCAGGGGCTCGCAGGTTGCCGCCAACATGGCATCCAGCAGCTCCGCCACGTCGTCACTGCGCAGAGTCGCCGAGGGCCGCTCAGCGTCGGGCAGCAAACAAAACTGTTGCGCCTTCATCAAATGTCGCTCGGTATCGCACTGCATTGGCAGTGCCGCCTGGCATTGGGCCTTGTCCACTGGCATATTGGTTTGGCGATGCCCCAGCTCAGTATCAGTGGGCGTACAAGCCGATACCACTGCCCCAGCCAGCAACAACAAAATGCTGCGATTGAAAATCCCTGTCATGGTGCCTCGCTATCGATTGGAAATATAAGAGTGAATACACAGCCCTGGTCAGTGTCGCTGTGCAAATGTAATTTGGCGCCAATGCGTTCGCAGCATTCGCGGACAATGGCCAGCCCCAGGCCGCTGCCTTTTAGCGCCCCGCGCCGGGGCGCACTACCTTGTTCAAAGGCTCTAAACAAACGCCCCTGATCTTCCGGGGGAATGCCCGGACCATCGTCTTTGACCGACAGCCACCAGCTGTCGTCTCGCCGCCCCCAGCGAACCGCAATGTGATGACGCGCATCGCAGTACACCATGGCATTGGACAACAGGTTGGCCAGAATCATTTCCAGCTCGGCTGGATATCCGCGTATAGAGTCCAACTCCCCCTGCCAGTCACACGACGGGCTCTGCGCAGGATCAATACGCCGGTAGCGCTGATAAAGGGTGCGACACAGCGCCGCCAGATCGACATCGCCCCGAGGGCTGTTGTGGGTGTGGCTGGCGGCATTGAAATCCAGCAATTGCATAATCAGGTTTTGCAGTTGCTCGGCCTGCTGGGCCTGAATCGACAACACCCGACGCTGCTCGTCCGCCAATGGTCCCGGCACCTCGTCCCGCAGTAGGTCGTTGGCGTCGACAATGGCCGCCAATGGGCTCTTTAACTCGTGGGTGATATGGCGGGTCAGCTGTTGCTTTTGCGCCTCTGCCGACGCCAACTCACCCCGCATCCACTCCAGGCGCTCGCCGAGCCGAACCAAATCCGCCGGACCGGCAACGGCGATAGGCCTGCGCCACTCGCCCCGACCCAGCTGTTGGATGGCCTCGCTCAAGCTGCCAAAGGAACGTTTGATCCGCCGCCACCCCAACGCCAGCAGCAATAGCGTCAGCGGCAAAGCCAGTGCACCGGTCAGCGTGACGCGCCAGCGCAAAGCTGTGGCACCGCGCCGATTGGCATCGATGGATTCCGCCACAGTTTCACGGATAGCGGCCTGCAGCGCCTCGCTCAATTCCCGGGTACGCTGGTAAGTCTCGTCCAGCGGCCGGGTCAACTGTTGAGCGCCTTCGCCAATAGCGTTGAACTGTGCTTCCAAGGCGATGCGGTCAGTGCGAGTTTGATGACGTTGCTCAGGGGGCAACAGATTCTCGAGACGCGCCAGGGCGTCGAGACTCTGGTTGAGCTTGACCTCCAGCAGGTCGACAAAGCGCGGCTCCTGCAACAGCCGGTACTGCCTGGACGCCCGTTCAATACCTTCGGTGTGTTGCCGCAGGGTCACTGCCAGCTGGCCGAGCTGGGACTGACGCAGTACCTCTTCACTTTGGCGCCGACTCTGTCGCTCCAGCTCCCACACGGCATAGCCAACCGCCATCACCAACGGCAGCATCGCCAACAGCGTGGCCACCAGCCATTGCCGCAACAGGCCAGGCGTTTGCCTGGCGGCGGTATTGTCGCGCTCCAGTGCTGCGGCATCAGTCTGCGGCCAGCCCTGGGTGTTGCCGTTTTGCAACATCGTAACCCCATGATTTTAAATGATTTTTAAATTTTGCAACGGCGCAGTGTTGGCAAATAGCAACAGTTTGGAGGGGTAAATTCCCGAGAAAGTTCGATGAAAATTGCTAAGTCATTGTTTTTATTGACTTTAAAAAACTGGCACAGGGATTGCCCTTAGGGAGATACCGGGCATCGAAAAATCATCGATTGCCTCCCCGACAACCCGGGAGGCCCGGGACAACCCACAGAAGGAGAGTGTTATGAAGAAGACAATGTTCACAGCCGCCGCCATGCTAATCACCACCACCGCACTGGCCGCCGGCCTGCAGCTCAACAACTCCACCTCCGGCTCGGCGCAGGGCGTCACCAACGATGCCGGCCTCGCTGCCAACAGCGGTGCAGGTATGAGTGCACAGGGCAGTAGCTCCACCACCATGAGTGGCGATCAGGAATACAGCAAAGCGCTGTTCGGCGCACTGGATACCAACGCCGATGGCAAGATCAGCGAGCAAGAGGCTCAGGCCGAGCGCGGACTGCGGGAGCACTTCGGTAAGGTTGATGCAGACGCCAACGGTGAAGTCAGCCAACAGGAATTTATGGCGCGTAAGGAAGCGATCTCTGAAACAGAAGAAGCAGAGTAAGCCACCACTCACTCGCAATAAATGGAGCAGCCCCAGGGCTGCTCCAGACCCTGTAAAGGTCGACAACAACGATTGACGGAGGTACTCCTATGACATTGCGTCACGCACTGACCATGATCGTAATCGCGGCGTCGTTAAGCGCTGGTTCCATGGCTGCCAAAGCCCAATCGCAGTACCGCTCTGGAAGCGATTCCCACGTTTATGTTGGCGGTAACTACGGTGTATACAAGGACCGCGGCGGCGACTTTGATGAGGATGACAATTTCTCTGAAATTTTGGTCGGGATTCAAGCAAACGAGATCATCGGCATTGAAGCCAGCTACCTGAACTTCGGTGAGTTCAGCGGCGGTATCGGCACAGCCGACGTCGACGGTTACGATCTTGCCCTGGTGGGTCGTCTGCCTCTGACAGACAGTTTCGGTCTGTTTGCCAAAGGCGGGCTGCTGTTTTGGGAGGTCGACACCAAGGTCGCTGGCGTCAAGCGCGATTATGACGGCGAAGACCCCTTCGTGGGGGTGGGTGCAGACTTTGAGGTTACAGAGAACTTGATCGTCGCACTGGAGTACGACCGCTATCGGATCGACCTGGATGACTCCAACCTGCCGAATCCAGGCGGCAATTGGGACGGCGATATGGACACCATGAAGCTGGGCGCACGCCTGGCCTTCTAACCCCACCCACAGCGTTCTCCAACTTGCCGGGATCACACCCTCCCGCCCCGCGGTGGTCCCGGCTTTTTTCTTTAACCTCCCCCTCACACAATCCGCGCTATACTCCCCGATTCAACAAGGGGGGCAACATGACACCGGCTATCACACTTGCCGAAAAGCAAGGTATTGCGCACACCGTCCACAGTTACCAGCACGACCCAGCCAGCGAGTCCTATGGTCTGGAAGCGGCTGAGAAACTGGATCTGGATCCACTGCAGGTATTCAAAACTCTGGTGGTAAGCCTCGACAGTGGCAAGCTGGCAGTGATGGTGTTGCCGGTCTCTTCGATGCTCAGCTTAAAGGCTGCCGCCAAGGCCGCCGGCGCCAAAAAAGCCGCCATGGCTGACGCCAAGGCCGTAGAGCGCAGCAGTGGCTATGTGTTGGGCGGGGTGAGCCCGCTGGCACAGAAGAAACGCCTGCCCACTGTTATTGATAGCAGCGCCCAATCCTTTGACACCATCTTTGTCAGTGCCGGCCGTCGCGGCCTGGAAATCGAACTTGCCGCCAATGATCTCGCCACGCTTACCGGCGCATCATTTGCCGGGATTCAGGCCTGAGGGAACAGTGGTTGCGAGCAAAAATCGACTGTCCCAGTAAAACTGTACAACGGTAACGATAACAAACCCACAAGGACGCACGCCGTGTTGATCACCGCATTGATTTACCTACTTGCCGCCGTGCTGGCGGTGCCCTTGGCAAAACGCATCGGCTTGGGTTCGGTGCTGGGCTATTTGATCGCCGGTGTGATTATTGGCCCCCACGCTCTTCACCTTGTGGGCGACCAGACCGAGGTGATGCACTTTGCCGAATTCGGCGTGGTAATGATGTTGTTTCTGATCGGCCTGGAGCTGCGACCCGATCGCCTGTGGGCCATGCGCCGCCCGATTCTGGGCCTGGGCGGGCTACAGGTGGTGGTCACCTGTGCGCTGCTGGCCGGCGGTCTATTGCTGGTCTCCGACCTGGCCTGGCAAACGGCGTTGGCCATCGGTCTGGCGCTGGCGCTGTCGTCGACAGCCATTGTGCTGCAATCCCTGACTGAACGGGGCTTACTGAAGTCGCCCGCTGGTAACAACGCCTTCGCGGTACTGCTGTTTCAGGATATCGCCGTTATCCCAATCCTGGCGCTATTACCACTGCTGGCATTGAGCAGCATCGGCGGCACTGGGGCCGACGACCACGGTCACAGTCTGATCCACGACCTGCCCACCGCCGCCAAAATCGCCGTCACCCTCGCGACTATAGCCGGCATCGTGATTGCCGGGAGATTCCTCGCCGCGCCGGTGCTGCGCTATATGGCAGAGACGCGGCTGCGGGAAATTTTCACTGCCTTCACACTGTTACTGGTGGTGGCCATTGCCGCGCTGATGCAGGTGATCGGTTTGTCCCCGGCGCTGGGGACCTTCCTCGCCGGGGTGGTATTGGCGGAGAACGAATTTCGCCACGAACTGGAAGTGGATATTGAGCCCTTTAAAGGGCTACTACTGGGACTGTTCTTTATTACTGTTGGCGCCAGCATCGATTTTGAATTGCTAATCCAGCAACCCCTTATCATCGGCATCGCCGTGCTGGCCCTAATGGGGATCAAAGCCGCCGTGCTCGGCGTATTGGCGGCACTGTTTAAGATGGGGCGCCGCCACGGTTTGTTATTTACTCTGGCACTGGCACAAGGCGGGGAGTTTGCTTTTGTGCTGATCAGTGCCGGGCGCAGCGCCAGCGTATTCAGTGCCGAAGTAGGCAGTCTGGTTACCGTGGTGGTCGCACTCTCCATGCTACTGTCGCCCCTGCTGATTGTGCTTTACGAGTATCTTTACAGTCGTCCCGATCAACAGGCTTGCCCGTCCAGTGCCGACGACAACATCGAACCCAGTCACGATGTGATCCTGGCGGGCTACGGTCGCTTTGGGCAAGTCGTTGGCCGCCTACTCAGCGCCCAGGGTTATCATCTGACCATCCTTGATCACAGTCCCAGTCAGGTGGAGATGGTGCGACGATTTGGCAACACGGTTTACTATGGCGATGCCTCCCGCCGCGACCTGCTGGAAGCCGCCGGTGCCGCCGAAGCCAAGGTGTTAGTGATTGCGGTGGACGAACCCGATAAAACCTTGGCCATCATTGCCACGGCACAACAGCACTTTCCCCACCTGAAAATTCTGGCCCGGGCCATCGACCGACGCCACACCTATGCACTGATGCGCAGTGGCATAGCCGGGCTGCGGCGTGAGACCTTCGACTCAGCCCTCAACCTTGGCGTCGATGCACTGAAGCTATTAGGCCTGACTGACAGCAATGCCTCCCGGGCTGGTCAATTGTTTAAAGAGCACGACGAGCAAACCCTCAAAGTGTTGTCAGAACTGTGGGGCGATGATAAGAGCTATGGCCTGGCGGTACGCCAACGCCTTGATGACCTGCGCCAAGTGCTGCTGGCCGACCAAAAGGAACGGGACGCTCATATCGACCAACAGAGCACCGCAGATCACAACACGTAAACGATGTTTGAAAAGCACATAACGACACGCGACAGGAGCTAACTATGATCGGATATACCATGCTGGGCACCCGCGATATGGATCGCGCTGAGCAATTTTACAACGCTCTGTTGGCAGAGATGGGCTGCGGCCAGTTGTTTAAAGCGGATCGCTTTATAGCCTGGGGGGACGACAGCGGACAGATGTTTTGCATCTGCTACCCCTACGACGGCGAAGAAGCGACCGTAGGTAACGGCGTGATGATTGCGTTGTCGGTGGCCAGCGCCGAACAAGTCGACGCACTTCACGCCAAAGCCCTCGAACTGGGAGCAACAAATGAAGGCGAGCCCGGCCCTCGCATGGACACTTTCTACTGCGGCTATATCCGCGACCTGGACGGCAATAAACTGAATTTCTTCACGCCCCTTAAGACCCAGTAAGTACCCCATTGCAATTAGTGTGAATAGGCCCTAAACACCCGGGCGGCACAGTCCTTGTGTCGCCCTTACCACGGCGCCTTATCTGGTTATTAGAATAAGCATATTACTAATACGCCTATCTCCAGCGCCCCTATTACCCGTCCATTTCGCTATTATGCGCCGCCAAAGAGAAACGGCGGGAGCGCACCGGCTACCTGCCTCAAAAATTGTTGTTGGAGAAAGGGTTGGTGCTCAATATCGTTTCACGCTCACTGCGTTGCAGTCGCGTTTTTGCTCTGGGATTAGCAACATCTTTCGCGCTGGAGGCTATCGCCCAAAGCGCCCCCCAGCCGGAAAAAATCAACCGCTCTCGACTCACCCTGGAAGAAGTCATCGTCGTCGCCCAAAAGCGCGAAGAGGGCGCCGACCACATTCCATTAGCTATCGCCACCTACAGCGGCGACGATCTCGATGTGTTGGGCATCACCGATACACGGGACTTGGGCAAACTGGTGCCGGGCTTCTCATACGCCGATGGCGGTTTTAATACCCCTATTTATACTCTGCGCGGCGTCGGTTTTAACGAGAACAGTCAGACCGCCAGCGCCACTGTGGGTGTGTATATCAACGAATTCAACCTGCCCTTCCCCATTATGAGCAAGGGCGCCAACCTTGATATCAGCCGGGTGGAAGTGTTGAAGGGGCCCCAGGGAACCCTCTACGGCCGCAATACGACCGGCGGCGCCATTAACTACATTACTGAGCTTCCCACCGACAGTTTCGTCTACGGCGTCGAGCTGGGTTACGGCCGCTACGACACCAAAGAGCTGGAAGCCTTCGTCAGCGGCCCCCTCACCGACACCCTTAGCGCACGGGTTGCCTACCGGCAAATCCACGCCAGCGAAGGTTGGCAAAAGAGCAACACCCGCCATCCCGACAGCCCCAATTACAACGGCAAGACCGGTCGCGACCTGGGTGGCCCCTACGGTCGCTTTGGCTATGACGAGCTGGGTGAGCAGGACAAAACGGCGTTTCGCGCCACACTGGATTGGCAGGCCAGCAACGACCTGCTGCTGCGCGGCCATCTCGACGGCTGGCGGGATCGCTCCGAGCCCCAGGGGCTTCAGGTTATCGATGTGGAGTCGCAGAACGTGATTTTGGGCGAACTGGCCGTTCACCCCAATGTGGCCAACTATCCCACCGTCGACCCCGATACCGATGACAATACCCTGGCGGACTGGCCCAACACCGGGCTCAACTTCCAGCTGGACGACCAGTTTATCTCCGGTGGTATCCGCGCCGAATGGAACCTCAGCGACATCACCACCCTGTATGCCCTGGCCTCCATCGGCCAGTTTGAATCCGACGGCAGTTTCATTCCTCAATCCGGCGTGGATACCGAGAACACCGAGCGCAGCGTATTTGCCACCACCGACTACCACAATGTGGAAGTGCGCCTGGCCAGTACGCCCAGCGACGCCTGGTTCTGGCAACTTGGGGTTAATTACAGCGAAGACGAGGTCGACGAAGTTTCAGCGCCTTCTACCACGAGAACGTCAGTATTATCTTCCCCGTGGGCCTGCCCGAGAGTATTCCCCTCTTCCCCCCGATGGTTTTGCCATACTGGATAACCGCTCCGGCTTGGCGGCACGCAGGTGGCGGAAACCGCCGCGGTATTCGGTCACGCCGAGTGGCGCTTCACCGACGATCTGAAGCTGACCCTCGGCGCCCGCTATACCGACGAGCAACGGGATTTCAAAGGCTGCTCCAGAGACGTCAATGTGGAGGACAGTCCCGGTGCCGGTCAGGAGCGCGCCGGCGCCACCAATGAAGGAGCCGGTCTGAGCACGGCTTTTACTGCATTGAGCCTGTTGCAATCACCCCTGGCCGGTTATGCGCCCGGCACCGCCGAGCGCGGCGGCTGCTTTACCCTGGACAGCGAGACCCGTCGGCCCGGTCTCTACACCGGCAGTCTGTCGGAGGACAACCTCTCTGGTCGCATCGCTTTGGACTGGCTCTACAATGATGACGCCATGTTCTATACCGCCTTGAGCCGGGGCTACAAATCCGGCAGCTTCCGCTAATCAACATCTCCGACTCCGCCCAATTTGAGCCGGCCACCCAAGAACGGCTGGACGCTCTCGAGATCGGTGCCAAGATCAAGTTCAACCCCAGCCTGCAGGTCAACACCGCGGTATTCCACTACCAGTACAAAGACAAGCAGCTGAAGACCAACTTCCGCGACCCCATCTTTGGCGCCCTACCCATCCTGCGCAACGCACCGGAATCAGAAGTCACCGGCGCCGAGTTGGATATCAAGGCCACTCCGCTGGAGGGCTTGTTTGTCAGCTTCTCGGCCTCGTATCTGGATACCGAAGTCATCGAGTTTGTCAGTGGCGACAGCGATGGCAATGAATTCGACTTTGCCGGCAAACCCTTTAACTACAGCCCCAGTGGGAATACGTGCTAATCCTCGATTACGTGCTGCCCGTGTTTGAGCGCTATGAAGTGTCGGTGGGCGCCGACTACAACTACCGGGCAGAGACCAACGCGTCGCTGGAGAAAGACCCCCGCTTCTTTATCGATGACTACGCCTTGATTAACGCCCGACTTGGACTGGCCCCCACCGGAGGCCCCTGGTCGCTGACACTGTGGAGTCGCAACCTCACCGACGAGTACTACTACAACAACGTCACCAACCAACTCGATACCATAGGTCGCTACACTGGCATGCCCCAGACCTACGGGGTGACCTTTTCCTGGAAGCCCTAAACCTAGTAGGGCCCTGACTGATCAGAGGTCTGGGAGGCCCCATATCCACACTGAACGCCTAAGTACTTACGATCGCCTTTTCCCGCAGCTCGCGCTTAGAATCTTGCCATAGTTATTTTTTGGTAAAGATTCAAAGTAAACATAGCGTTTTGGACGCTTGAAGCGGGCCAAATGCTGCAAACACAGTGCATCCAAGTCTTCATCACAGGCCTGGCCACTTGGCACCAGGGCGATGCAAGCCACCACGGCCTCTCCCCATTCCGGATCGGGAACGCCAACAATCGCGACCTCATGGACGGCGGGATGGTCCATAAGCAGGTCTTCAATTTCCCGCGAGTAAATATTCATCCCACCGCTAATCACCACGTCTTTTGATCGATCCAGCAAGGTCAGGTAACCTTGCTCATCGAAACTGCCGATGTCTCCGGTGTACAACCATCCGTCACGAATCGCTTTTTCGGTGGCTTCAGGTCGTTGCCAGTAGCCCTTCATTACCGTCGGTCCGCGGACAACGATCTCTCCGACTGCCCCGCCCTCAACAAAACCACCCTTTTCATCTCGCAGAGAAACCTCGATGCCGCTAAAAGCTCGACCAACCGACCTCAACTGTGAATCATCTCCACGCTGTGCTGCCTGCCTCAGTTCGTCAGCAGGCATCACAGAAATCGTCATTGGCGACTCGCCTTGCCCATAAACCTGGGCGAGTTTTCCGGGAAGCAGGTGATCTATGCGCCGCGCAAGTGGGACGTGGAGCGTTCCACCTCCGGTGGCAATAGTGCGGATAAGATTTGTGTCCAGTGGCTGGGGTATATCCGCCACCAAACGCTGCAGGGAGGTAGGGGCCATAAAGAAGGTTACCGGCCCGAACTGCTCGGCAAGCATCAATATGGTATCGATGGTTGGCGACAACTGCTTTACCACAACATTGGTGGCACCCCGCATGAGGTGAGGTAACACATAGAATCCACTGGCATGAGACAAGGGCCCATAATGTTGAATACTGTCATCGCCGTTGATCTGCTCGATATTGGTGAAATAATTCAACACCATCTGCCGTAGGTTTTCATGGCTAATCATCACCCCTTTGGGCTTGCCCGTTGTGCCACTGGTATAGAACAGCCATGCCAGATCGCTATCGCCACCGTCGCTATGTTGACTGTCGGCCTCAGACCAACTTTCGGGATCATCGATACTGGCATACACACAGCGTGTTCCGTGTTTTTTCGCCGTATCATTCAAATTAGCGAGCGCCTCGCCAGCCGCAAGGCACAACTTGGCACCACTATCATTAACGATATAGTCAACCTCTTCAGGGTGTAGCTGAAAATTGATTGGCACTACCACCAGGTTCGCTCTCCAGCATGCCAACATCACCTCGATATAAGAGATGCGATTTGAGGCGAAAAGTGCCACTCGATCTCCCGGCCTGAGTTTTACCGTATTCACAAACTGCTCGCTCAAGGCAGTGACCCGCTCATCGAGCTCAGCAAAGGTTAATTGGTGTTGATCATCCTCGCACAAGGCCACCGCCGAAGGAGAGCGAGACGCCGCCTGATCCAGATAACTGGCAACGTTAAATGCAGAGTAGTTTCGATATTTCATCGCGCTCACCGACACACTAAACGGGAATAGCATCTATCAGCACAGCGATGATGGTACAAGGTTCATCCCCATCGTTATTCCAGCCATGCATACACCCCTTTTGCACGATGACATCCCCTTGTCTTACCTTGACGTCGCGCCCTTCCGTCAGCATCCATATCTCACCCGACGCCACGTAAAAATAATTGAGCGTGTCTGTTTTATGCATTGAAGGGTGCTTAGCCTTGGAAAGGTCGGCACTGCTGGGCACGTGATCGCTTTCCATCACTGAGTGAGCCTGTAGGGCGACATCGTGAGTAAGCTGGTCCGATGTGGGGTGAAACGTCAGTACCCGAAAAATAGCTCCGCCATCGGGCGGCTCATGGTGCATTGGCTCCAGACCGGGGTCGTCCCGACCACTCAAGTCAGCAGGAGTCTGGTAGTTCTTCCAGATTTCTCGGCCCTCGAGCATACCAGGGACTACGGGCGTGAACTCACTCCAGTCGGCCTCGTGTAAAATATCGGCCACGCCGTTTTCGTCAAGACCTACTACATAGCGCTTATTTATCATTTTTCTCTCCTCACCTGTAAACCAAATAGTGCGTCAAGCTTTTTGCCAGACTGGTAACGGCTGGTACGACATCGGCGCCACCAAAGTATTAGTTAAGGTACCGATGCCCTGAACGTTAAGTTCAATAGTGTCCCCTGCAACGATTTCTCTGCCCATTTCTCTCGCAGAGCCAGTGGGTACTGTGCCTGAGCAAATCATTTCACCAGGCTCCAATGTCTCTGAGGAGGACAAGTACTCGATCATCTCCTCGAAAGACCAATCCTGTTGCGCCGTACTACCACGTGACCACTCAATGCCATTCACATTGGCCCACATCGATAAGTTGTAGGGATCGGGAATTTCGTCACGAGTGACTAAACACGGCCCCATGACGTTGGAACCATCGAAGGATTTACTCTTTTGCACACCAAAGCGGGTTTTCATATCAAACATCTGCGTATCCCGCGCGGTGAAATCATTGAAGATGGTGTAGCCAAAAATCGACTCGCTTGCCCGATCTGCTTTTAGATTTTTTCCTTTTTTCCCGATACAAGCCGCCCACTCAAGCTCGTAGTCCATAAGCTGACTATAGGCTGGGATCTCAATCTCAGCCCCGTGCCCCACCAACGCAGTGGACGCAAAGTAGTAAAGCGGCCTCTGCCAGGCACCTGGAGACATTCGATGAGCCAAGGTTTTGCCGGTTGTCTTTTGTAGTAATTCGTCCAAGCGCTTTAGACGACCACCGGCCACTACATGACGTACCATGTTGATAAAGTGTCCACTAAAGCCCAAACAATCCCGTACCGAAACCGGCCTTGGCAGTGGCGCATGCAGGATGATTTTGTCGATATCCACAACTGCATCGCTATCGGACTGCAGTAACTCTCTGGCAGTATCCAGCCCCTGCTCACCGGACTCTATCAGCGCCTGCATGCTACACAGGCAGTCCGGCTGGCTGTTGCTCATTTGTCGGGCAGCCGTAGCAAGATCCAATACCGTAGAGCCATCCTGACGCAGAGCGCCAAGCCGGTACCTTTCACTGCCCACGGAATAGGTGACTAATTTCATAACGCGCTCCTTATCATGTAGTGAAAGGGGGCCTAAACTCGTTCGTAGAGTGTCACTACCGCCGCACCACCCAGGCCGATATTGTGTTGCAAGGCCAAGCGCGCGTTGGCGACTTGTCGCTGCTCAGCACTACCACGCAGTTGCTGGACTAACTCATAGCATTGAGCCAAGCCCGTTGCTCCCAGCGGGTGTCCTTTTGACAACAGCCCTCCAGAGGGATTAGTGACACATCGACCGCCATAGGTATTATCACCATCAGATACAAAGCGACTGGCATCGCCCTCTGCGCACAAGCCAAGCGCCTCATAAGCCAATACTTCGTTAGGCGCGAAGCAGTCATGGAGTTCACACACATCGACGGCATCCGGACCGATACCTGCCGACTCATAGACCTGCTGCGCTGCAGCTCTGGACATGCTGTAACCCACCAAGTCCATCATTGAGCCTGACTCGAATGTGCTAGCTGTATCGGTAGTCATAGCCTGCGCTCGTATTGTTACGGCCGGCTTTATGCCATTTTTTTGGGCAAAGTCTTCACTCACTAATAGAGCGGCAGCGGCACCACAGGTAGGAGGGCAAGCCATTAAACGTGTGAGTCCCGCTCCTGGGCATATCTCTGGCGCCATCATGACTTCTTCTTCTGTCATTATTTGACGGAACACAGCCAAGGGATTCATGCTAGCGTGCTTGCTGGCCTTGGCCCGGACTTTGGCAAATAACGCCGCATTGGCATCGAATTTTTCCAGGTACGCCTTCCCTGCTCCGCCAAACAGGCGAATGGCACTGGGGACATCCCTGCTGCCTGGAAAGAGCCTATCTGCCGTGTCTTCAAACCTGACCATAGGGTTCGGGCGATCATTCCAATAGCTCTGCAGCGCACCCGATGTCATTTGCTCAAAACCCAATACCAATATGCAATCAGCTACTCCTGACTCGATCAGTTGCCTGGCGATGAAAAGTGCCGACGATCCTGTTGAACAGTTGTTATTAACGTTAACGATGGGAATGCCTGTCATCCCCACCCTGTACATTGCCGCCTGCCCCGACGTGGAATCTCCGTAGACATAGCCGACTATCGCTTGCTGAACACTGTCGTAGGATACACACGCGTCCTGCAGAGCTGCCCGGGCTGCCTCACAACCCATTTCGATATAAGTGGCACTCGCTCCCGGTTTTTTGAAGGGCACCATGCCCACACCCGCTATTAAGGTCATAACACGCTCCCAGTCAGTTATATGCCGGTAAGACCACCGGAACACAGTAGTGTTTGGCCACTCACATAATCAGATTCCGGAATAGTCATCATGTAGACAGCGCCAGCTGCCTCTTCTGGCGTTCCCGCCCTGCCCAAGGGTATGGCACTTTCCATTGCTGTCATCAGCTCTGGATTAACACCGATCTTAAGATCCCGACCATCGATATTAACGGTGGTGTTGGAGTCTGCGGTTGTGGTGGTCAAGCGAGTACTAACCAAACCGAAAGCCACAGCGTTAACACAGGTATTCAACCGCCCCCACTCCTTCGCCAGTGTCATCGTCATTCCCATAATCCCAGCTTTGGCAGCGGCGTAGTTGATCTGGCCGGGATTACCGAACATGCCGGCTGCTGAGGAAATGTTGACTATCTTTCTTACCGTTCGACGGTTTTCTGCCTGCTCAGCTTTAACAGCACTCCGGATGACCGGCTGGGCGGCTCTCAGGATTCGAAAGGGTGCGGTCATATGACAGTCCAAAATCGCGTACCACTGCTCGTCCGTCATTTTCTGAATAACGCTATCCCAGGTATATCCCGCATTGTTCACAATGATATCGATACCATTAAAGGCCTTAACCGCGGTGCCGATATAACGCTCAGCGAAATCCGGGGCAGTAACGGATCCGTGGCATACTGCGGCCTCACTACCGATCTCCCTCACCTCTTCGGCAACGCTTTCAGCCACGTCTTGCTCCAGGTCGTTGATCACTAAGCGTGCACCTGCAGCGGCATACTTCAAGGCAATGGCGCGACCAATACCCCGGCCTGCCCCTGTTACCAATGCAACTCTGTTCTCCAATATAGCGGTCATTACCTTCCCCTTAGGAATCTTCAAACGGCAAAGCAAAGTCAGCTTCGCCGGCGATTTTTACCTCGCCAAACTGATTGACAGCCTCGATGTCGAGTTTGATATACATCGTATTTTTATCGTGGCTTAGCTCTACGATTTTTCCCCGGCACGTCATCTGGTGACCAAGGTGGGTAATTCCACCAAACCGGACCGTAAAATTTCTGAGGTATCCTTGCGGCTGCCAATTGGTCAAACACCGACCCAGCCAAGCCATACCCAACATGCCGTGCGCAAATACATCTGCGAATCCCGCAGAACGCGCGTAATCGAGATCGATGTGAATGGGATGGTGATCTCCAGAGGCCCCGGCAAACAGCGCCAGATTAAGGCGGCTAACCGGCGCTATAGCCAAAGAAGGCAGTGGGTCGCCTACTCTTAACTCTCGATGAGCCATTATTTTATCCACTCCTTTATTTTGGATTGCGCACAATGACTTGGGCACTTAGCTCCGCCGCCAACTGCTGATGCTGATTTACAATGCGCGCATGGCGAGTAACAATTTGCATAGCGCCTCCCTTCTTATCAACGATATCGCTAAGTGTTGCAGTCCGAGTCAATGTGTCGCCCGCGACTATAGGGCAGTGATAGCGAAAGGACTGCTCTCCATGCAGAACAAAACGCAGATCTGCACCAATATCTCGGGCCATGGAAAATAAGCTGGCAGGCTCCTCAAGCTCTAAACTGAAGGCAAAGGTCGGCGGTGCAATAATGTCGGCATAACCAGCCTCAGCCGCTGCCTTCTTATCGAAGTACATCGGGTTTTCCTCTCCAATTGCTTTTGCAAAGAAGCGAATCCGCCATGGATCGACAAACAACGTCGAGGCCGCGAATTCAGTTCCAATATGTTTGTGATCAATCAACTTGTTGCCCTCTTCTGAGATCTTCCCAGCACTCAACCGGCATTGGCCGCGCTCTCTGCTGCAATCATTTCGTCAATCACTTTCTTAACCCTCAGCGCGCCAGCATCGGCTCTCACGGACGTTATGTATTCGATCTCAGCCGAGGTGTGACTTTCGATTAATTCCAGCGCCTCCATATCCTCGTGGAGAATGCGCATATTGCTCTCTAGCAGCGCGGGTTCGATGCTCGTATCGTGGATAGAAAAATTTCGCGTTTCCGCCATAAACAGAAACGTGGATGTTGCGGTTTCGGGGGTTAAGGCATGGGGAAAAATCAAGGTTCCCAACTCTTCACCGGGGGTGAAATCAGCATTCATCCGGTGGGTGCTAATAACGGCCTTGACCAGACCGGGAGAAACAAACTCTGAACTAAATTTCGAGTAGACGACATCACCACAATCCGGAAACAGCGTTTTGGTAAACTCGTCTGCGGGAACGGGGGTTTCAGTTGTTACTGTCCAACGGTTATTGTGCAATTCGCTGTGTACTTTTGGCGGCGGGATATCCCGCATCAGACCAGCTGGGAAATGCAATGCATAGACATGGGACAAATCCATCAGATTATCTATGGATAGCTGTATCCTCGACTCAAAACGAAAGGTCCCGTTATCCATCGCTCGCCAACCTTCTTCGCCGAGTCGCAAATCATTCATATCGGGAATAGCTGTACTATCAGCCAACTCGGGTTCGCCTACCCATATCCACAGCCACTCCCATTTCTCTACCAAGGGGTAGTTTGTCAACCTGCAGGATGCAGGAATGGACTCTTGCGTTGGAATACGCAGGCACTCGCCCGATGGGCCAAAAGTAATTCCGTGATACCGACACTCGAGTTCATCACCAAACAGAGTCCCCTTGCCCAAGGGAAATTGACGGTGTGGGCAAAGGCCACTCAGAGCAACAGGCTCGCCCGACTCGCAACGATATAAAACAAGGTCTTTACCAAGGATTTTACGGGCCAGCAGCTCTCGACCGACTTCTTTAGATCTGGCAGCAACATACCAGTGATTCTTTGGAAACATCGCAACCGGTTTTTCCAATCTGCTTGACGGCGTCTCAGTACGATTATTCATATTGCTCTCTCTGTTAGTGGCAAGCGGATTTACTATTTAAGGCTGCCAGTTGTACTGCAACTGCAGGCCAATTGAGCGGGGCGGCGCGAAGAAGTCGAAATACTGAACGTCTACTCCTGCATCAACAATCAAAGTGCGATACACCTCGTTGGTAAGGTTCTTTCCCCACAGATTCAGCGAAACGTTACCCACTTCGTAACCGATATTAGCTTCCAGCAAAGTCAGCTCAGGTTCTTCGTGGCCCCGTTTTGGGTTGTTGTTATCCGGCTCCCAATAAAAACTGTCCTTCCAAGAGACTCTCAATCCGGCATTGAGTACGCCACTGGCCACATCGGTCGTATACACCACCCCTAGACTCGCCGTACTAGAAGGCGCTCGAGGCATCTGGTTACCGCTGCGCTGTGTGCTGGGGTCACCAGGTTCCTGGATATAGTCTTCGTAAACGGCATCCAGATAGGCAAAGGAAAACGTCAACATCCAGCGCGATGACAGCAGGCCCACAGCGTCGAGCTCTACACCATTGATGCGACTTTCCGCTGCGTTTTCACTCACCGACACTGGGATGAGGCCATCGGAGTTATAGGTCAGCACCTGCAGATCGCGATAATCCATTCGAAAAACAGCCAAATTGGCTCGCAGTCGTCGATCCAGCCATGTCGATTTCGCACCGACTTCATAGTTATCTACATACTCTGGCTCGATAATTTCACGGGCATTGTCTTCGGTCATCGCGATCCACTGAAACCCACCCGACTTGTAGCCGGTGGAGTAGGTGGCGTAGACCATCCCGTCTTCAAAGGCCTGCCAACTCACGCTCAGCAGGGTATCCGTAGACTCCCATTCGTCGTCTAAGTTGATGCTGTATTCTTCGAGAACACCCGTTAGCGCGATTTTTGGCAGCACAAAATTATTGACACTGGTCACATCGGCTTCTTTGCTATCAACACTATTTCTTAGGCCCAAAGTGACATCAATGTCGTCGCTGAGCTGCCAGCTGAATTGGCCAAAAATCGCCCGGCTTTCGACGCTGAACTTAGAATCGAAGTCTGCCACCAAGCGCTGACCTAGGTTTAAAGGCGCAATAAGGGAATCCTGACCTATTTCAAGTGCTTCTTTGCGACGCACATCTTCAGTGTTGTAGTAGGCGCCCAGTAACAGGTCCCATTTATCGCTGCTTATTTCCAGGCGAATTTCGTGGGATTGCTGGCGGGCTTTTTCAACATTGTCATTAACAGCGATATCGTAGCCGGTGCCGTCATAGTCGTTCTCAGAACCGAATTCAGCTTTTTCTCTGCCCCCTATCCATCGCAATGTTGCCAAGTCATTAGTCCATTTAATGGAACCGTAGTAAGTTGTTACCGCCACCCTAGAGAACTGGTCGGGATTATTGGAAACGGACACTCTTGGATCATTTACGATCGGTCGGTTCGGCAATAGGGGGTTGATCAGAAATGGACGCCTTGTCGAATCACCACCGTCGTTGGCTTTAAACACATCACCGGTACTGTCAATATCACTTTTATTGGCTGACAGGGTTAGCTCAAGAGAATCCGTCGGCAGCCATTGCACTTTAATTTTGCCGCTTTCGCTATCTTCGTCACCGCCCCTCACATCACGACGGAGATTACCGCCAGGAGGCTCTTCATCCAGCACATCCTGGTAGCCGTCGCTCTCTCGCGCCGCAATGATTGCGGCAACCGCAAGCTTGTCGTCGACAATAGGGCCGCTGATATAGAGCGACTGACTGTGGAATGTATCGCTGCTATCTTCATAAAATCCTGGCTCATAACGAAGTTGGCCTTGCCACTGGGTCAGCTCCGGCGTTTTAGTGGTAAGGGATATAGCCCCACCGATGGTATTTTTTCCGTAAAGCGTGCCCTGTGGTCCTTTGAGTACTTCTACACGCTCGATCATCAACAGATCGGTATTCGTGGTGTAGGTACGTCCCCGGTACAGCCCATCGACAAATGTGCCCACCGACTGATCGACCCCTGAGTCAAAGCGACGGGTGCCGATGCCCCGTATATAAGTGAAGGTTGCCAACGGACCTAGACTCTGCATTTCCATATTGGGGGTCGAGTTGGCGACACTGGCCACATCGCTGTAACCCGCTGCATCCAGTGAATCAGCGGAATATGCAGTGACGGATAAAGGCACATCCTGCAAGGACTCCTCCCGCTTTCGAGCCGTAACCACGACCTCTTCAAGCATTGCTTTGCCTTGCGCGTACACATTGACGGGGGACAAGAGCATCTCGCCCATTAATGCCGCCGCGCACACTACCCTGACCGATACTGAATTTGCCATAACTTATACATGTGTATTATTTATTGTTTGGAAACCCTACACCGATATACATCTCACTGCAATGTTTTTATAAAAAATAGTCGGTTTAATCGATTTAATCCGGGTTGTAGACCCAGTCATGAGCAAACACATCCCTATACCCGGTGTCTTTTACACGTTATAATTTTATGAGACAGGTGACTTATATAATACAGCTATGCCACAAGAAGCACGCTCAACGACAAGAGAACGCAAACAACGCAAGGACTCGGTAGAAACCAGAAAACGGATTTTGGCCGCCGCCGTTAAGCAACTTGGAATGTATGGCGTTGCCGGCCTGTCGCTGCGAAAGGTCATGAAAGAGGCCGGCGCCAATCACGCAGCGGGGAACTACTATTTTGGCAGTAAAGAAGGCCTGCTAACAGCAATCACCGATGAGTACCTAACGCAAAAGCTGGAGGGCATGGAAGCCTTACTGGACGCCGCCGCAGCGCTCCCCCCTGGCGTTCAGCGGGTGCGCAAACTCGTCGAGGCCTATATCAGGCCCCACCTCGAACTGGTTATTGGCCGCCGGGAACACGACTACGCTTTTATCGCCCTCCAGTTAATGACCGCTGGCAATACTGCCAATCTAAGCGCCAGTGAATCTCTTATTATGACTCACCGATATCGATTTCGGGATGCTCTTCGGGATTGCTCGCCCAATACCGACAGCTCAACCCTGTCCCGCGCCATCGGGTACGTGATCAACACGATGATTCAGGCCCCGTTTGATCACTCCTGCCACCCGCTAACCCGGGTATTGCTGGACCAGGTGGATGTGGACGAGGTAGTGGAAGAAACCGTGGATTTCGCTTGTGGCGGCGTATTGAAGCTGCTCAAAATCGAGCCGTAGCCGGGACCGGGGGAAGCCACCACCGGCCAATGCCATCGCCTAGAATGACTAGCTGAACCTCAATTTCCCGCTGACAAGGGCGCCAAGGCTCTGACAGGCCTCAACTTTTATCTCCCGCAACAGCGTATATCCCCTGCTAGCTCACCCCTATTCCTATTCCCCCTCCCCTAAGCCCAGTAAGCCCACGAACATCAAGGGCTAGACATAATGAGTCATTCTAGTAAAATGACTCATTATTAGAACAAAAACTGCAATACTCATTATGCCGACATCCGCTACCGCCCAAGCCGTCAGCCGCCCACAGCGCGGCGCCGAAGGCCGTCGTCAACTACTGGCCCTGGCCCAGAAGCAATGGCTGGAGAACGCCCAGTTGGATTTGGGAGCCCTGGCCACGGAACTCGGTATCGGCCGGGCCACCGTGTTCCGCTGGGCCGGCTCCCGGGATGCGCTGCTGGGGGAGGTGATCTGGTCATTTCACGAGCCAGAATTGCAGGCGGCCCTGGCCGCAACGACGCTGCGCGGGCCGGCGCTGATGAGCCATATGTGTCGCTGCTCCATGCAATCGGTGCGTGATTTTGAACCCATGCGGCGCTGGACCGAAAAAGACCCGGAATACGCCCTGCGTATTCTCAGTAGCGAATCCAATGTGATCTTTCAGCGCGCCACGGCCTTTACCCAGGCACTGCTGGATAGAGAGCAGGGCGACGGCTTTTTGCAACCGGTGATGGATAGCGCCGAACTGGCCCGCCTGCTGGTGCGCATCGAGACCTCGTTCCTGTTCAGCGATCTGGCCTGCGGACAGGAACCCAGTATCGACAGCGCCTGTACCGCGATTCGGGTGCTCACCGAAGCACAACCCAAACCCATCAATAAGCAAACCGACAATAACAATAGCCACAGCGGGAGCCGCTAATGGATACCTTTCAATACGCTCTGCTCTTTGCCATCCCCAGCTTTTTACTGCTGATGGCCATCGAATTTAGCTGGGGCCTGATCAAGGGCCACAACACCTGGAACAACCAGGCCGATGCCATCTCCAGCATCAGCTCGGGGCTCACTTATGTGTGCCTGCAAGGCCTAAACATCGGCGTGCTGGTGATCAGCTACCAGTGGTTGGCAACCCTGGTGGAGCCGACGCCAATGGTTTATCAAGGGATTGGACTGTGGCTGCTGGTTTTTGTGTGGACCGACTTTAGCGGCTACTGGATTCACCGCTGGGCCCACGCCAACAGTTTTCTGTGGGCCATGCATATGATTCACCATTCCAGCGAGGAATTTAATCTGCCGGTAGCACTGCGCCAGAACGCCTTTAAATGGTTTAGCTACACTGGCGTGATGCTACTGCCGCTGCTGCTACTCGGTGTGCCGGTAGAGATCGTGGCCACCGTGGCACCGGTACATTTGTTTTTACAGTTTTGGTATCACACCCGCCATATCGGCAAGCTGGGCTGGCTGGAATACGTGCTGGTCACCCCTTCCCAGCACCGGGTTCACCACGCCATCAATCCCCGCTATATCGACAAAAACTTTGGTCAGATCTTTTGCTGGGATCGCCTGTTTGGCACCTTCCAGGAAGAGCTGGACAGCGACCCGCCGGCCTATGGCATCACCACCCCGGTACGCAGCTATAACCCAATGATGATAGAGCTTCGCTACATGGGACGCCTGTGCCGGGACGCCCTCTACACCCGAGGTTGGACCAACAAATTGCGGGTATTTCTGTCCCGCACGGGTTGGCGGCCGGATGACAGCGCCCAGCGCTGGCCCACCGAGAAGTACGACTACCGTGACGACAGCCAAAAATACGCGCCCTACAACCCGCCCTGGCGGATCGCCTGGGGGTGGGTGCAGCTGCTGCTGGTGGTGGCCCTCACTGCCTACCTGATCATCTTTATGGAGCGGACTCCCGAACCTGCACAGCTGGGCATCTTTGCGCTGATTTTGTTGACCATTGCCGCCAACACCGAACAGTTGATGAACCATTCCACCCTGTGGATAGACGCTCTGCGCGCCGGCATTGTGGCAACCCTGTTTGCCATGTATCCACAAGTGTTTGGCTTTGTGAGCCCCTCGACAATCGGCTTACTGTTAACGCTGGCAATTGTGGCAATCTCGCTTGTCGGCACTCTCGCGCCCGCAGCCAAAGGCAGCAGCGCCAATACCGCTCATGGCTAGACAACAGCCTTTGGTCGATGGGGCGGGCCGGATCCAGTTTGGCCCCAAGCCCAACGGGGTTAGCGAGGTGAACTTTCGCGACTTCCCCCTGCAAACGGCAATGGATCGCAGGCTGCCGCGCTGGCGGCGCTACTGGGCCTTTAATCAATTTCAATTTGTCGCCCTTAGCCACAGCGACTTACTGGTGGGAGTGGCCATCGCCGACCTGAAACTGGTGAGTAACGCCTTTGTATATCTGTTTCAACCCAGCACCGGCGCCTTTGAAGAATTCAGTTTTCTGCAACCTTTGGCCCGCCACACAGGTATATCTACGAACCCGGAGGCCGGCGTCAGCACATTTAGCCGTGGCAGTAATCGAGTAGAAATGCACAGCAGTCAGGGCCAACGGCAGCTGATCGTAACCATAGCCGACGGGCCGACTATCCAGGCCCGCTTTGACGACCGCCACTGCCAGGCGCCACTGGGTTTGTGTACCCGCAGTGGCTATCAAGGCTGGACCTACACCCACAAAAATGCCGCCCTACCTGTTGCCGAAGGCACTATCCACTGGCGGGGCAAGAATTACTCCCTCTCGCCTCAGCAGACACTGGCCAGCATCGATTGGAGCGGCGGCTACATGCGGCGGGAAACCGCCTGGAATTGGGCCAGCCTCAGTACACGGCTCGAGGACGGCCGACGGCTTGGGCTGAATCTGGCTGCCGGGGTTAACGAGACCGGCTATAGCGAGAACAGCGCCTGGCTGGATGGCCGCCGTACCGATATCGACCTGGTGGATTTTCAGTTTGATCGCCAAGATCACACCGCGCCCTGGCGTGTCCGCAGCCGGGATGGCGCCATCGATCTGGATTTTGTGCCGGCTGGTAAACGTCAGGAAAAAATCAACGCCGGACTGATTGCCTCCAACTTCCGGCAGTTCTTTGGCCGCTTCAGCGGTACCTTAACGCTGCAGGGGGAGGTTCTGTCCCTTAGCGACCACTGGGGGCTGACGGAGGATCATTACGCACGCTGGTAATGACGCACTCAGCAGATAATAGACTGACCGCAATGGTCATCGTGCCGGTACCTCTCGGCCAATTCGCCAGGCCTTGTAAGTTGCTAGCCTTATCACTGCACTGCCTTAGATAGATATAAAACCAAAAACAACAATAGTGAGTTTGTTATGAAGCACCGATCACGCACCCGCACCACCCAGGGCATCAGTCTGCTGTGTTGTCTGATCAGTGCGCTGCCAGCCGCCGCAGCGCCTATGCTGGAGGAGGTCGTGGTCACGGCCCAGCGCCGCGCCCAAAGCACCCAGGATGTCCCCGTCGCTATTACCGGCCTCAGCGGCGACCAGGTGGATAAGTTCGGTCTTAACAACGCCAGCGATGTATCGGCACAAGTGCCCAACATGCAGGTCAGCAGCCCCTATGGGGATATCCAACCGATATTCTCCATTCGCGGTGTATCGATGTCGGACTACAGCTCCAACCAGGCCAGCCCGATTGGGGTGTATGTCGACGAGGCCTACCTGGCACCAGTGTACAGCCACGGCGCCAACTTCTTTGATGTGGAGCGGCTAGAGGTCCTTCGCGGCCCTCAGGGCACGCTATATGGCAAAAACACCACTGGCGGTGCCATCAATATCATCACCCGGCAACCGGAATTTCAGGGCGATAACAGCAACCTTAAGCTGGGCATTGGCAGCTACGGTGCAACGGTATTGGAGGGCGCGGCAGAACGGGAGCTGATTCGCGACAGCCTCGCGGTCCGTATTTCCGGCAGCCTAAAGCGCGACGACGGCTATGTGGATATCAAGGGCCAGAAAACCAACGGCGCGCAAACCGACTTTCAAGGCGGCCGCTTTGCCCTGCGCTGGCAGCCCGACGACCGCTGGGATATGACCCTGCGCTACACATCATCCGGCAATGACGCCCTATCCAGCGTGGCCCGCAACGAGGCCCGCACCGACCTGCGCGGCACGGGGCTGGAAGGAGACTCCAACGGCTTTATCGACTACGACGGCTACTCCAGAGGTGCTCGCAATCTGGACTTCCACGAAACCGAGGCCAACAACGTCGGCGCACTGATCACCAACACCGATCTGGCAACCTTTACCGCCCAGTACAGCGCCGACAATTTTACCCTGACCTCGGTCAGCGCCTACTACGATGCCGACTACGATCAGGACGTCGACACCGACGCCAGCCCCAACAGTATGCTGGAAATTCACTGGCGCTCCGACACCGTCGGCTACAGCCAGGACCTGCGTATCGCCAGTAACTTTAGCGGTATGTTCAATATCATCGCCGGCGTGTACTACGGTGTTGAGAACCTGGCCATGCACAATCAGTACACGGTGTTTGAAGACAACCCCGACATCCGCGTCGGCTTTGCCAAGCCCGACACCGTGCCGATTTATCCCTACCTGCTGGATTACGGCATACTCGATCAGCGCTTAAAGACCGAGAAAGACAGCGCCGCGATTTACAGTCAGATGCGCCTGGATTTCAGTGCCCGACTGGGCATGGATATCGGTCTGCGCTACACCCGGGACGACGCCACGCTTAGCTACCTGAATATCTCCCGACTCAGTTACGACGGTGATCCGCGCGGCAGCTATGTGCCCGGTAACAACACCGGCGTGGACGACGCCTATATCACTCTGCCGCTGTCCCCCAACTCCCTACTGGAATTGTTAGAGAATCCTCAGGAGTTGCTTAATCTCGCCAACGCCGGCTACACCCACGGCCCCTATACACGGGACTCCGCTCCTGAGCTCAATGCCAGCGAGGGAGAATGGACCGGCAAAGTCGGCATCGACTACCGCCTTAGCGAAGAGTGGATGCTCTATGCCAGCTACAGCCGCGGCTACCGCGCTGGCAGCTACAATGGCGGCGTGTACTACGAAGTTCGCCCTCTGGACACCGCCTACGCCTCTCCCGAATATATCGACGCATGGGAAACCGGCTTTAAAGCGGATTTGTTTGATCGACGAATGCGCTTAAACGCCGCGGCGTTTTTCTACGATTACACGGACCAGCAATTTATCAACGTAGTGGGTTTTTCCAACTTTCTGGAGAATGCTGGCGGCTCACAGATTGCCGGGCTCGAAGCGGAGCTTTGGGCAAGAGTCACGGAGCGCCTAACACTGCAAGTTGGCTTGGGTTATTTGGAAACAGAATACACCGAGCTGGATTTGGCCAACACTGAAACTATCGCCGATCGGGATGACCGGGTCGATCTGTCCGGTAACGAGCTTATTTCAGCGCCAAAGCTCAATACCAGTGTCTCAGTCGACTACGACTTGTTACTGACCGACCGCGGCTTTCTTACCCTCAACCTCAACGCCAACTTCCAGGACGATCAGTGGTTCAGTGCCTATAACGACGACAACGGCTACGGCGAAATTCGCCAGGACGCCTACTGGCTCTACAACGGTCGTCTGAGCTGGTTTGCCAACGATGAGAGTTACAGCATCGCACTGTGGGTCAAAAATATCCTGGACGAGGAATACGACGTCTACGGCATCAACCTGCAAGCCGGCTTCGGTCACGACAACTACATGGGGGGTAAACCCCGCACCTGGGGCGCAGAGCTAACGCTGCGTTTCTAGTGAACCTCTGCACAACAGCCCGACATATAAGGCGTCGTCCTCAGCGAGGGTCGGCGCCTTTCCTTTCATTTCCTTTTATTTCATTGCATCACCTCACTCGCCCGCTTGGTGACGGCGCTGTTCGCGACGGTGAAAAATCCACAGGGATACTCCTACCTGAAGGCAATAGCGTCTAAACTACAAAACACCATGGCTACGATTATCTCAGAATCGTGGCCTTAAGAGCCGGCGAGCATAATAATGATGAACAAAAGCCCTACGCTACAAAGTAATACCTCCGCCTATTACACCCTGGTCATTCTGACTCTAGTCTATAGCTTTAATTTTATAGATCGGCAGTTATTGGCCATATTGCAGGAGTCGATCAAGGCCGACCTGGGCCTAAAAGACGCGCATCTGGGTTTGCTTACCGGTTTTGCCTTCGCCGCCTTTTACGTGACGGCAGGCATCCCCATCGCTCGCTGGGCTGACTGGTCAAATCGTCGGAATATCGTCGCCTTGGCGGTATTTACCTGGAGCTTTATGACCAGCATCAGTGGTTTGGCCCAGAATTATATACAGTTGTTATTGGCCCGCATTGGCGTGGGGGTTGGAGAAGCAGGTGGCAGCCCGCCTTCCCACTCAATTATTTCTGACTACTTCCCACCACAAAAGCGGGCCACCGCGATGGGCTTTTACTCCACTGGCGTCAATATCGGCATTCTTTTTGGCTTTCTGTTAGGGGGCTGGTTGAACGAATTTTTTGGCTGGCGACTCGCCTTTATTGTGGTGGGCATACCCGGAATTTTACTGGCCGTTGTCGTTCGCTTTACGGTTGCAGAGCCGCCCCGACAGCGTACCCCTGCCGACAAAACCAAAGGCGAGCCACTGCGCACAGTATTAGCCGTACTGTGGAGTCGCAAGTCATTTCGCTTTATGGCGGCGGCAGCGGCGCTGAACGCCTTTGCCGGCTACGCCATCGCTAACTGGACTGCGTCCTTTATGATTCGCAGCCACGGCATGGAAACCGGGGAATTGGGCACCTGGCTGGCACTGATTCTCGGCGTAGCCGGTGCTATTGGCGTGCTCAGCGGTGGCTATCTCTCGGACCGTTTTGGTAAAACAGACGCTCGTTGGTACGTCTGGCTTCCTTTAATCTTTCTGCTTATCAGTGCACCGCTTTCGGGCCTGGCCTTCTCAGTAGACAGTCCGTATCTAGCCTTGAGCCTGTTGATTTTGCCAGGCACTTTTCTGAACGCCTATTTAGGAAATGTGATCGCCGTCACCCATGGACTGGTTGGTCAGAATATGCGGGCTACCGCTTCGGCGATCCTGTTCTTTATTCTTAATATCATTGGTCTCGGTCTCGGCCCCTGGAGTGTCGGCCTCTTGAGCGATTTCCTTTATCCTACCCTTGGCGACGCCTCATTGGGCGTTGCGCTGACATCTATCGTTCCAAGCGCGATGTTGGTGGCTGCATTCGGTTTTTATTATGCATCTCATTACCTAAAAATGGACCTTCAGCTCGCAGAGACATCGTCGCTCTGAATTGCGCCGGAGCCATCGGCAACATCTCTTTGCGCAAAATGATAGTTAGAGTATGCGTAAAATGATAGCTACCGATTGCTCCCTACAATCTGATCTTCTAGCCTGCGGCACTACTTTCGTTTAACGCAGGATAACAACATGAAAGTCAAAAATGCCTTAGCAGTAATAGCACTAACACTTCTACCAAGTCTGACACAGGCCCAAATGCTGGAGTCGGTCACTGCATTGATCCCCCGCGATCTGGTCAATACCTTGGCCGGAGCTGCCCTGTCGCAACTCCCCACTGCCGGCAATATACTGGCCTTGGCCAGCCCTCTCACAGACCCCTTACTGGGTAACGCCGCAGTGGCGAACACCCTGACCACGACCCTGTTCAGCACCGACGCCCTCGGCGGCTTCAATCTGGCCGAAAACCAAGGCCTCATCCTCTTGCAGCAGCCGTTGGTGATGGTGATTGATCAACTCGATGCCAGCTTTATCGGCGCATTGCTGGACGGCAATGGCGCGCCTGCGATGCCCTTTTAACAGAACGATTAACTCGGCAAGCTTTTGGCCGAATTAATAAGCGGCACATGGGCAGGTTTTTGCTCCTGCGAAACCTGCGTTCCCTACATCCATGTAGGTTATGTGCCGCTGCGGGCTGCGAGCCTGGGCGACAATCAAATAGTATTGGATTCAGCTATTTGATTATCAGGTTAATAAGAATCAAGCGCTCGGGCCTGCATGCGATGCTTATTGGGCGAGAAGCCGTAATAGCGGGTATAGGCCCGAATAAAGCTATTCGGCTCGGTATAGCAAAGCATATAGGCTATTTTCTGTACTGGCAGTGTCGTAGACAGCAGATACTCGTTGGCGAGGCGCATTCGCAAATTCAGTGATATTTCACGAAAATGAGTGCTTTCGCCCTCTAACCTGCTACGCAATTGCCGGGTTGTCATGTTCAGGTACTTAGCGGTATGCGAAAAAGAGTACTTACAGACATTGGGCGCTTCTATTAGCGCCTGCTCGACACGGTATTTATAGGTCGACTTGCTGCCCAGGTTTTTCAATATATGGCTGCTCTGAAGAGAGCACTCTCTATAGTCATCCAAACTCGCGGCGGGCAAGCGAGTCTCTAACGTACTGCGATTAACAACTATTTCGCTGACGCTCTGATCGTAAAAAATAGCCTTGCCATAAAACTTTTTAGCTTCGGCAACCGGAGATTCACCCTCGGCAAAACCAAAATTGACTCGCACAGGGCTCTTCACCATCCCCGAGGGAAACATCCCCATAATGCAGCGCCAGGCCAAACTCATTGAGAACTCGATAAAACTCTCGAAGTGCTGCCCCTCTTCAAACTTACCCTGAAAGCGTATCGAAGCGTGCTCGTCGTCAACGTGGGCCACGGAAATTTCCACCGGATAACCAAATTGATCCAAGGCATGAGAAGCCACGGTCACAAACTCATATAAGTTTGTGGTGGTCATCATAGCGTAGCCCATCATCCCCAAGTCGGTAAGCTGAGCGCGCTGGGAAACTTTATAAATTATCGTGTTCGAGTGTTTGCGGGTGATATAACGCAACAGATCAGTGAAGTCTTGCATGGGTGTAGGGGATTCATTGCGCCACCAGGCCACGCTTTTTAAATTACACTCCAAGGCGCAGCTACCGGGATTGATTTCCGGGTAGTCGGTGACCAACACGTTATACAGGTGGCCGAGAAGCCTGTTACCGGTATGCGTTTCTTTTAGTAACTCCACCTATACGCTCCAGTTATTCATTGCCATTTAATGTAAAAGAAACCCACTTCTGCTCTGGTATGCATGCGCAAAATGATAGCTCACTAAGTCGTAAAATGATAGCTATAAATTGCCCAGACGAGGGGCCGGCCAATATAGTCCTCACTTAACAACTCTGCGTGAGTTATCCGTTAACTATTTTAATAAGCGGTATTATCGATGCTTAGCAGACATATAGATCTCAGTAATATTGGCCCTGAAAAAGAGCGCGAACTTAAACGCTTGATTGCGATTGAGTCGATTTCCTGGCCAACCGTAATTTTGGCAGGTGTTTTACTAACCATAGCCACAATCGTCTACGCCTCCGGCTTTGCGGGCGCACTACCGCTATGGTTAGGCTGCCTTATTAATGCCATAGTCGGCTACTATTCGTTTAGCGTTATTCACGATGCCATTCATCGCTCTGCGGCGAAAGACAACAAACTGAATGATGCTATCGGCTATATGGGACTGTTGCCACTGATCCCCTACGTACACCTGGGGTTATTCCGCTGGGCTCATATTCTTCACCACCGCTTTGCCAACGAAGACAGCGATCCGGATAGCTTCTTTCATGGCCCCAGCTGGAGTCTGCCTTTCCGTTGGGCCTTTATCGACGTTCACTATTTGTTTTTTACTCTACAGAACCAGACCAAAGTCTCCAGAAAATATTTCCACGCCACCCTCCGCCGTTTAGCCGTGTTTCTTGTCTTTCTGGGCATATTGGCTGCCAGCGGATATGGCGCGGAGGTCGTTTTGCTGTGGCTGATTCCCAGCAGGATTATGTTTCTGTTGATGGGTTTTTCTTTCTTTTGGCTGCCACACGTCCCACACGAGGTAACGCAAAAAGAAAACTTTACCCGGGCCACAACCATCAGAAAAGGCTGGGAGGGCTTGCTGAATATTGCCTTGCAATATCAGAACTATCACCTCATCCATCACCTTTTTCCGATGACGCCATTCTATAACAACTACAAAGTTTACAAGCTCATTGAGGGCGACCTAGATCGCTACGAGCTGGCTATTCAGAAAAATATGCACATCAACCCAGATATTAAAACCGGGGAGATTGTTCAGGCATAAATACAATTCGCGGGAACAACACTATGTATAAGAAATACCAATGCCGATTTTGTTCGCACGTCTATGATGAGGCGCTTGGCGACCCTGAGACGGGTATTCCACCCGGCACAAAATTCGAGGACTTGCCAGACGATTGGGAATGCCCTGAGTGCGGTGCCGAAAAATCGGACTACGACCTAATAATAAACGAATAGAAAACACTGGAGATACAACAATGACATTATCCAAACGCGCCTATTTAGGTGCCCTGGTCGCTATGTTATCGGCACCGGCATTCGCTCAGAGCACGGCAAATAACGATCAATCAGATGGCAGTCAGCAGCGATCCTCGAACCGCCTGCTCGAGGAAGTGGTGGTCACGGCCCGCAAACGGACTGAGAGTGTTCAAGACGTACCGATTTCAATCGCAGCGTTCTCCGCAGAGAAACTTGATGCCATAGGCATTGAGACAGCTCAGCAATTAGACAAAATCACGCCAGGGCTGGTATTCGGCAGCACAATTGGCTTCAACACGGTATCTCTTAGGGGCGTAGGGTCCGACGCCTATCTACCGTCGGCCGATCCCAGTGTTCCTATTTATGTCGATGATATTAACTCGCTGCCTTCACAAGGTTCTATCGATGCATTGGTCAACGTCGAACGCGTTGAGGTACTGAAAGGCCCGCAGGGAACGCTATTTGGCCGTAACGCGTTGGGCGGCGCAATTCGAATAGTCACGCCGGACCCTCGGGACGACGTATTTGAAGGCCAGCTTAAAGCTGACTACGGTCGTTACGACCTAGTTGGCGCCGACAGCTCCGGTGGCAGTGCCTTCCTTAATATTCCCATTGCAGAGGGCTTAGCGGCGACACTGTCCGGACTTTACCGGGATGAAGAGCCTATCTATACCAACGAATTAGGCGAGCCAGTTGAGCCCAATAAAATCGAAGCCTTTCGGGGTAAAGTGAAGTGGTACGTTACTGACACTCTCGACATTACCTTGAGCGGCGCCTATGAGGAAGCGGCCAACGCCGGCGGTTTGAGCGCAGAAGGCACACAGCCCAGTACCGCCTGCGCAATATGTACGCCCGACCCGAAGTTTGATTATCGTACCCAACACAATGTCCCCGCTGCATTGCGGACCCGGCGGACCATGTTGTCTGGTTATGTAAACTGGGACCTCCCCACCTTCACAGCAAAGTTGATTTTGTCTGACCAAAACCTGGACGTCCCCTATGGCTGGGGTGACCTGGACTACACCTCTGCACCGATTTTCGCGGGTAATGTGGGGGAACAGTATGCCGAGCAGCGCACGGCCGAATTCCGCATTGAGTCCAATGACAATAGCTTTATGAGCGACCGCTTAACGTGGGTTGTTGGCGCTTACTACCTCGAAGCGGCCGGCGGCTACGATCCACTCTATTTACGATTCACTACTGGAGCTACCGACTTCCTGGGGGTCTCTCCAATTGTTGAGTCGATTAGCAATCTGCTGTCCGGTGTCGTTCCCAATCTCAACAACGCCGATGTCACCGCCGTGTCTTACGGGGTATTGAATACCGAGTCCATCTCGGGCTTCGCCGAGGGCAATTACCATATCTTGGATCGCTTAAAACTGACCCTGGGTGTGCGCTACGATGAGGAGTCCCGGGATGTGTCCGGCTCTCGGGTAGATTTGAAAATAGCCGATGGCGACGACGAGGGCGACATTCCCTTTTCCTCGTTTGATGTGCCTGAAGCCAACACCAGCCGCACCAGCCCGCGGGTATCACTGCAGTGGGAGTTCGACAACGCTCAAGTATACGGCTCTTACTCTGTAGGCTATCTCAGCCCAACCTACAACACCGTCAATATTCTCGAAGGTCCTAACTTTGTCGAGCAAGAAGAGAATAATGCCTATGAACTCGGCTTCAAAGGTTCCTGGTTGGACGGGCAGCTGCAGCTTGAGGGCGCACTGTTCTACACCGAGCGAACCAACATCATCACTGCCTATACGTCGATACTCTCCGGCGGCGCGGTAACCTTCTTTAATGCTGGTGACGGCGAAATTAAAGGCGTCGAACTCAGCATGCAGCTCCAACCCATGCCGACATTGAACCCCGGGCTGGCGCTCATCGCGTCAGGCAGCTATCTGGATGGTGAGTATACCGATTACAAGGATGGCCGCGGTTACGATGAAGATTCAGGCCTGACCTTCGGGCCCGGCGCCTTAAACCTTCTCGAGGCCCGTGACTTTACCGGTAACACCTTGACCAATACCCCGGAATTCACTGGCTCTATCAGTCTGCTTCAGGCGATTTCACTGGGTCGCCTTGGCGAGATCGAGCTGGGTATCGATACTTACTATAACTCCGGCTACTTCTTCTCAGCACAAAATACGTCTCTGCTGGAGCAAGAGCAGTATCAAACCTACGACGCCCGGATCAGCTACTTCTACAACCCCTGGGGACTTCAGCTCACCTTGTTTGGCGAAAACCTGACCGACGAGCGCTACTTTGCCAGCGCCGTTCACCTGGATTTCGGCCCCGGTCGCTCACTGGCACCGCCTAAGCAATTGGGTGTTCGCGCAAAGTGGACCTTCTAAAGCCACCGGAAAAATCGCAAAGGTGTCTCATGTATCAGAACGTATCTGACTACATTTTTTATCAGGCAATGCAGCGCCCCGAGGCGCTGCTGGCTGAAGACGATAAGGGCCAGCTAAGTTATCGGGGCGCGGTTGAGCGGATAGACGAATTCTGCCGCCGGCTATACAAGCAGGGTTTGCGACCGGGGGACCGGGTGGGCTTTGTCGCCGGAAACGCCGCCGACCTGATCCTGCTGATCATTGCTTGCGGCCGCATCGGTCTGGTCAGTGTTCCCATAAATTATCGTCTTACCGCCCCGGAAGTCGGCTACATTGTCGACGATGCGCAGTGCAAACTGCTATTCCACGACGCCGAGTACGGTCCGCTGCTTGAGGGCTGCAAACTGGCAAAAGAGCAGCGGGTTTGCTTCTCTGATTACCCGACATCCACAGCCTTTGACCTGTGGATGGCGCAGGCTGTCGACGATAGCCCTATCGAGGTACGCGGGGGTGGCGGCGATATCTTTCTGCAGCTCTACACCAGCGGCACCACCGGCCGACCCAAGGGTGCCCAGCTCACTCATCAGGGTTTTATCAATAATAATTTTCAAGTCAGCCTCGCCCACGGGTGCACGTCCCGAGCCGGCGACCGCTTACTGATGGTGGCACCTAATTTTCACGCGGTGGGCTTATCCGGCGCGCTGTGGTCACTGTTTTATGGCGCCGGGCTAATCATCCACCGGGAGTTCCATCCCGCCTCGGTATGCGCAGCAATAGCTCAGCACAACATATCGGCACTGATTGTTGTGCCGGTGATGTTAAAGATGATCCTTGAGCACCCGGACTCAGAGACCACCTCCTTCGATTCGCTAGCGCTGGTATTGTACGGCGGATCTCCCATGGCCCCCTCTCTGCTGGAAGCCTGTGCCAAGCGACTCGGCTGTAAATTTGCTCAGGGCTACGGCCAGACCGAAGCGACCACCGGCATCACCGTGTTGTCTCCGGAGTCCCATCAACAAGCCCTAGAAGGCAACACCGATTTGCTGTCCTCCTGTGGCAAAAGCGTAGCCGCTACCGAGATCAAAATTGTCGACGCTGACGGCAACACGCTCTCTCCCGGCGAAATCGGCGAAGTCAGGGTCAAAGGGCCACAGGTGATGGCGGGTTACTGCAACCTGCCCGATGCGACCAGAGACACTGTCGTCGATGGCTGGTTGTGCACCGGGGACGTCGGCTACCAGGACGACAACGGCTACCTTTTTCTTAAAGACCGACTAAAGGATGTGGTGATCTCCGGTGGCGAGAATATCTACCCTGCTGAAGTGGAAGCGGTATTGATGGCCCATCCCGGCGTTGTCGATGTGGCGGTTATCGGTATTGAAGACGACAAATGGGGCGAGGTGCCAAAGGCCTTTGTGGTATCCAGCGAGCCACCCAGTGAGGAAGAACTAAGCCGCTTTGCCAGAGAAAAGCTGGCTGGTTTTAAGGTCCCCAAGCACTACCAGTTTATTGACGTCCTGCCCCGCAATGCTTCTGGAAAGATACTTAAGCGCACTCTGAGAGAGTACTGAACACAATAACGATGGAGCACAAACCGTGAAGATCAATGCAGCCATTGCCGAAGCCCCGGACACGCCATTTCGAATCAGCGAGTGTGAGCTCGCCGCGCCGGGCGAAGGCGAATTGCTTCTCCGAGTAGAAGCTTGCGGTATCTGCCATACCGACATTGCCGCCAAACAACAGGCAATGCCAGTTTCTTTACCGGCGGTATTGGGTCACGAAGGCGTCGGGACAATTTTAGAGCTTGGCCCCGGCGTGACTGACTACGCGCCCGGCGACCGGGTTGTCGTCAGTTTCGGCTCCTGTGGGCAGTGTCGCAACTGTCAGAACGATGCGCCCGGCTATTGCGATTTCGGCATGGTGTACATGACTGGCAACAGACCCGACGGGCGCCAATCCCTTAGCTATCAGGGCGCGCCGGTAACAGGGCATTTCTTTGCCCAATCCTCCATGGCCAGCCACGCCGTGGTGTCCAGCCGCAACGCGGTTAAGCTTAGCGCTGACTTTCCCGCAGAAATAGCCGCGCCGCTGGCCTGCGGTGTACAGACTGGCGCCGGCACCGTTCTCATCGCTCTCAATGCCCAACCCGGTTCCAGTATTGCGATTGCCGGCTGCGGTACCGTGGGGCTGTCAGCAGTGATGGCCGCCAGGATCGCGGGCTGTGAAAGTATCGTTGCTATCGATGTCGTGGCAGAGCGCCTCGAGCTTGCCAAGGAACTCGGCGCCACCCGTACAGTGCTGTCCAAACCCGGGATGGCAGAGGAGTTGCTGGAGAGCGGCGGCGTGGACTATGCCTTTGATACCACCGGCATTCATAGCGTCGCCATTGAACTGTTTAATGCTCTAAAAGCCCGCGGCACTCTGGTCTGCGCGGGTATCGCTAAGCCTGGAGATACGCTCAACCTCGACATGAATGCGCTGATGGCCAGTGGCAAGCATGTTCGCGGTGTCATTGAAGGAGACGCCGTTCCGGGCCAGTTTATACCGGAGCTGATTGCTTACTACCACGCAGGCAAGTTACCAGTCGATAAAATTATTCGCACCTATCCCTTTGAGTTCATCAATCAAGCAATCGACGATACCCATAGCGGCAAAGTGGTTAAACCCGTGCTGATGATGTCGGCGGAACAGGGCGAGTAATATGCACCAGGGAATGGAGGACGTTTTCCGGCAGCAACAACAGGCCCATTTGGCCGACCCTTACCCCAGTTACCGCCAGCGACGCGACCGGATACGGCGCATGGTGGCCATGCTGCTGGATCATCGCCAACAGTTTAACGAGGCCCTTAATCACGACTTCTGCGGCCGCAGCGCGGATATGAATCTGACGGTGGAGTTTATACCCACCGTCACCCTGGCCAAATATATACTCAAGCACCTGCGTCAGTGGATGAAGGCAGAGCGCCGCAAGTCGACATTCCCCTTCAACATCACCGGCGGCAAATCCAGTATTCATTATCTACCCTTGGGGGTGGTGGGTAATATCTCTCCGTGGAATTTTCCGGTTAATCTTACCTTTGGCCCGGTATCCAGCATCTTCGCTGCTGGCAATCGCTGCATGATAAAGCCATCGGAGTTAAGCGAAGCCACCTCCGCCGTTATGGCCGAGCGAGTACCGGAATACTTTAATCCCGCCGAGTTGGCGGTGGTAACCGGTGGCGCCGACACTGCCGCGCAATTCTCCAGCCTGCCTTTTGATCATGTGCTGTTTACCGGCTCAACAGCGGTGGGGCGCAAGGTCATGATGTCGGCAGCCAATAACCTGGTGCCGGTGACTCTGGAGCTGGGTGGTAAATCGCCGGTGGTAATCTCCACCACAGCGGATATCAAAACCGCCGCCCGCCGAATCCTTTTTGGCAAAACCATGAATGCCGGGCAAATCTGTATCGCCCCCGACTACGTGTTGATTCCCGAGTCATTACAGCCGACCTTGATTGCCGAGATGCGCGCCGCACTTGCCGGCATGTACCCAAATATTGCCGACAACCCCGACTACACTCACATCATCAATCGCCGTCACTTTCAGCGACTTAGCGATTTACTCAGTGATGCTGAAGCCAAAGGCGCGGTGGTGCACGCCCTGAGTGAGGCGTCGGCAAACCCCGAATCGCGTTTTTTTCCTCCTTATGCGCTCACCGGCGCACCCCACCCAGCCAGAGTGCATGAGGAGGAAATTTTTGGCCCCTTGTTACCCATCGTCAGCTACAGCAGCTTTGACGAGGTAGGCCGTTACATTTACCAGGGTGAGCGGCCACTGGCGCTCTATTACTTTGGCAGTAGTCAAAGTGAAATAGCGCAATTGCGGGACAAGGTGATCTCGGGCGGCATGGTGGTGAACGACGTGCTGATGCACTACCTGCAGGAAGACCTGCCCTTTGGCGGTGTGGGCGCCAGTGGCATGGGCCGCTATCACGGTATCGAGGGGTTTAAAACCTTCAGTCACGCACGTTCGGTGTACCGGCAGTCACCCTTGGATATCAGCCGGATGATCCACCCGCCCTTTGCCCGGCAGCGCCGGCTCATGGAAAAACAACTGACGCACATCCGTCGCTAGCCTCTTTCCACACTTCAGCTATTGGTAAATCAATGACCCAGTATCACGCCCCCGTCGACGAGGTCGAAAGCCTACTCAACAATGTATTGGACTACCGCGCCCACTATCAAAGCCTGGGCATAGAGTTCGATATTGCTCCGGAGGATGTTGCCACTATAGTCGCTGAAGTGGCGAAATTTGCCGATGCGGAACTCGCTCCTCTAAACAAAGTGGGAGATAAGTCGCCAGCACAGCTCATCGATGGTCAGGTGAAAACCCCGGAAGGCTTCAAAGAGTCTTACCGTACCTTTGTTGAAGCGGGTTGGCCAAGGTTGGCGCAGCAGCAACAGCACGGCGGCATCCAGGCGCCCTTCTCTCTGAAATTTATCGTCTCGGAGTTTTTGCAGGGTGCCAACCAGGCCTGGTGTATGTATTCCACCCTGAACGATGGCGCCATCAAAGTTTTGCAACACTTTGGCAACGACCATCTGCAAGAAAGCTACCTGCCCAAATTGATCAGTGGCGAATGGCTGGCCACCATGTGCTTGACCGAGCCCCAGTGTGGCTCAGATCTAAATCTACTCAACGCCAAGGCCGAGCCCCGGGACGACGGCAGCTACGCTATTAGCGGCAACAAAATATTTATCTCCTCCGGCAAACACGACCTGTCCGACAACATTGTCCATTTGGTTTTAGCGCGTCTACCCGACGCCCCTCCCGGCACGGCGGGGATATCATTGTTTCTAGTGCCAGCACAGCTGGAGGACGACAATGGTGGGATGAGGGATAACGCTATCGACTGCCTATCGGTAGAAAGCAAGATGGGACTCAAAGGCAGCGCTACTTGCGCCCTGTCCTTTAATGCTGCCAAGGGCTGGTTGATCGGCAAGCCCCACCGCGGACTGCGAGCCATGTTCGTGTTTATCAACAAATCCCGTCTCAGCGTCGCACAGCAGGCCCAGGCACAAACTCAAGCCGCCTTTCAGGCCTCCTTGCACTATGCACAGGAACGGGTCGCCGGCAAGCCCGCCGCATCCGCATCCACCTCGGCAACGACGATTGTCCACCATCCCAACATCCAGCACATGCTGTTGTTTCAACAGGCTATTTCCACCGCCGCCCGAGGCTTACTCACCTGGTTAGCCATGCAGGCCGACCTGGTGGACTACGGCAACCCCGATCAGCAGCAATTGGGCGCAGTTAGATTAAGCCTGCTCACCCCTGTAGCCAAGGGCTTTGGTAGTGAAATTGCCTTCGAAGCCATCGACCACGGCATTCAGATATTTGGCGGCCACGGCTATACCGCTGACTACGAGCTAGAACAACGCTTGCGGGATGTGCGGATTACCCGAATCTATGAGGGGACCTCTGCGATCCAGTCTTTGGATTTATTACAGCGCAAGGTATCGGGCCCGGACTATGACACCCTACAAGCCTTCTGCCAGTTAATCCTCGATTGGTGCCGCAACACGGAGTCGAAGTGCTCCGAGGGGACTAAAGAAATGCTGGCGTTATTGGAACGCCAAGTATCGAACTGGTTAACCGTAAGCGACTTACTAGTTCAGCACAGCCAGGAGAACAGGCCCTTACTTGAAACCGCCGCCAATGACTACATGATGATGTCCGGCTATATCGTTTATGGATATTTCCTATTGCAACACTGGCATCACATCGGTGAGGAGGAGTCGACGTCCATCGCTGCCTGCGTGCGCTATTATTTCGACCGGGTGTTACCCAGAGCGGACTATCACCACGCGTTACTGAAAGACGCAAAGCGTCACGAATACAACATCGTATGGTCGGACCATTAACACCAGCCGACACAAGCAGGGGCAACGCTGCCCCCTGCCGCGTCAGGTTAACTATCTGCACTGGAGCGCGTGATCAATACGCTCAAGTAGAACACAGCCCGCTCAGCGTTTGTCGGTACTCTCGCTCCAAATCCGCTACCAGCTCCGCAACCGGCTGTACCGCTTTACTGTTGGCCACACCCTGGCCGGCGGACCATATATTGAGCCAGGCACCCTTGGTTTTCTCGCCCACCTGGGGAGAGTCATCCTGCTTGTCGGCGTCGACGCTGAACTCGGTGCCAAAATCGATGTGATCGGGCGGCGTCAGGTTAGCGGGGTCTAAGCCGGCACGACGTACGCTGGGAATCAAGAAGTTGGCATACACACCTGAGATATTGGGCGTGTAGAGAATATCTTTGGCATCGCTGTCGATGATCATTTGTTTGTAGTCATCCACAGCCAGGCATTCTTTGGTACATATAAAACGGGTCCCCAGATACGCGAGGTCAGCGCCCATGGCGCGAGCGGCAACAATATCTGAACCCCGGGAGATAGCACCGGACAGCAATAGGGTCTTGTCAAAAAACTCCCTGATCTCTGACACCAAGGCAAAGGGGTTAAGGGTGCCGGCATGGCCGCCGGCACCGGCACTGACGGCTATCAGGCCATCGACGCCAGCGTCGGCTGCCTTGCGGGCGTGACGGAGAGTGGTGACATCGTGAAATACCAGGCCACCATAGTTGTGGACCTTATCGATAAGGGACTTTACCGCGCCCAAAGAAGTAATAATCAGTGGAACTTTGTATTTTTCACACAGGGCCAGATCGGCTTCAAGACGATCGTTACTCTTGTGGGATATCAAGTTCACCGCAAAAGGCGCCGGGGTCTTACCCGTATCCTTTTCATAGTCCCGAAGCGCGGAGGTGATCTGCTGCAGCCATTGCTCAAAGCCTGCACTGCTGCGTTGATTAAGTGCGGGAAAGGATCCCACCACTCCCGACTTGCAGGTTTCGATCACCAATTCCGGTCCAGACGCCAGAAACATCGGTGCGGCGACGGCAGGAATTCGCAAGGACGATTGCAGTAGAGGGGGTAAAGACATACTGACGCTCTCCATCAAGATTGTTCGGATTTACTGAATTTGGATGGATGTCAGTGTAGAAATCGCGGGACTACCGGGACAGGGGCAAAAGTGACAACGAACAGGGCAGGAGTGACACGCTGCCACCCAATGGCAACGCCAAAGGATAGAAGATAAAACAATGAAAACCGTCTATACACTGGCAATCGAGGCTTGCCATGGCAAAAGCCTGTTTGTTCAACAAGACCTTTACACATTGGCCAATAAGCTTTGGAGCCGAACCACGGGCAAGGACAGCTATTTTCAGTTAAAAACGGTGTCCCGATCAGGGACTGCTGTCACCACCACATCGGGACTGCGCATTCTTCCCGACGGTCCGCTGGAGGATGTCGCTCCGGAAAGCCTGATCGTCATACCCACCGTCAATTACGAAAGCCGACAAGCCATATCCAAACAATTGACAGGTCTGGGGAAGGAAATAGCGTGGTTACAAAACCAGCATCAACGCGGCGCCATTCTCACGGCACACTGCACCGGCAGCTTTATTCTGGGCGAAACAGGACTACTTGACGCCTTGCCGGCCACTACCAGTTGGTGGCTACTTGAAGCCTTTCGGCGACGCTATCCGTCGATACGGGTGAAAAGAAGAAACCTGGTGGAGCGAGGATCAGATCAGCTAATCACTGGTGGCTCTGCCAACGCCGACACCCTTATCGCGCTCCAACTTATCGAGCACTATATGGGCCCGGTGGTTGCCGATCAATGTGCTAGGACCTTGTTGATTGACCGCAACGATAACCGCCACCTACCGGGTATTTCCCTGCAACGCTATCAGGACCACGACAATACCCTGGTCGCCAAAGCTCAATCCCTTATCCACAACAGCTTTGACCAGGCCCTGTCTCTGGGGGAGGTGGCAGAGCAACTGGGTGTCAGCACTCGCACCCTTATCAGACATTTTAAAGACACCCTCGGCCTGACACCGCGCCGTTACCTTCAGCGGATACGTGTCGAAACCGCCGCCTCACTGCTTGAAACCACAGACCTCAATGCCACTGAAGTAATGGTGCACGTAGGGTATGAAGACCCGGGTAGCTTCACAAAACTATTTCGCGATATTTTAGGTACAACGCCCGCTCAATACCTGCAGCGTAAAAGGCGGGCAAACGTAAGCAACTAGCAGGTTGTTGATTTCCGTTTTCGACGCAGCCAATGCAAGGCGAAAACTGGCGAAATGACGGAGTTTGTACACCATAAATGACCGATTTGAGCCTGTGTTCAACGCCGCAGTGGCAACGCAGATAGGAAATCAACAGCCTGTTAGCCGACACATTAACCTATACGTGTCAGCACGATCGGCAAATCGTCCTTCGGCTTAGGCAGCGGCACAGTTTGCATTTCGCTACTGAAGCCATCCGCCATGCGGAATTCGTACTGTCGCAAAAACTGGTGTAAGAAGTTCTTTGCCTGCATTAATGCAAAGTGCATCCCAATACACTTGTGGGCGCCGCCGCCAAAGCCCACAAAGCTGAAGGTGTGCCGCTTGTGCTCGTTGCGAGGAGGTAGCCAACGATCCAGATCAAACTTACATGGATCGTCCCAGTACTCGTCCATACGATGCACATGCTGGGGTGCCATCCATACAATGGTGTTGGCGGGCACATGGTACCCCCCCAACTCACAGTCACGAATGGTACGACGTTGCATCATCATGACTGAAGGGTGAAGGCGTAGCGCTTCCTTGAGCGCCACTTCCGTCAGCGGCATTTTTTCCAAGTCGTCGTAATCTAAAAAGGGCTTGTCGATGGCCAGGGCCTCATCCCGCAGTCGTTGTTGGGTCACAGGGTCTTGGGCCAAGTAATAAAGCAAATGTGTCAGGGCACTGGTGGTGGTGTCGTGGGCCGCGAACAGCAAAAAGCTAATATGGGCGATGATGTCGTCATCGGAAAAATAGCTGCCGTCCTCGGTCAACTCCCGGGTAAAGTAACTAAAGGTATCGTTGCCATCCCCCCTTCGACGCTCATCAATCAAGCCGCCAAAGAAAGCTCTAAGATAGCGCTCCCCCACCTTTCCTTTGCGATACTTGGTAAAGGGAATCTCGATGGGGAATATCCCCATTAGGCCATTGGCGATATCCAGGAAGGCTTGATTGAGCTTTGCGGCGCGCTCATCGTCACTATCGAGCCCGACAAATATCTTTGCCGACACATCCAGCAATAACTGCTTTATCTCAGGAAAGAAATGAAAGTCTTCCCGACTATCCCAATCCGTTATGGCCTCAGCAATCATTGGCCCCATAGTACCGATATAGCCCTTCATGGCATCGTTCTTAAAAGCTGACTGCATGATACGCCGCTGAAAGCGATGTTCGTCGTGGTCCCGAAGCAACAGGGCGCCCTTATAAAAACGACCCAGCGAACCCATGTAACCCATCTCAGCGGAGAAGTTTTTATCGGAATCCAGCATGATCTGCTTGTACAGCTCTGGACCGATCAACAGCAGGCCCTTGGCACCCAACTGAAAGCGGCTGACCTTGCCGTAGGTTTGGTACTGCTTATCGATGGTGCCGTAGAGGTCTTTCACCAAACTGAGCACTTGCCCCACCACCGGCAAGCCGTATTTGCCGGGGATGTGTTCCAGATTTTGGTTATCTTTTTCTGCGCGATAATCGGTTTTGGCCAATGTCGTCATGGTGTCTCCCTCGGTGCTGTTCACCGGTGGTCAAGTAAGAGAAAATTAGAATGTTTTACGCGCTTCTATGCCAATCATCCGTGGTTCGCCCAATACCTGCACATTGGTGCCGATAGAGCTTCCTGTTGCCACCGCGCCCACGTCATAGCGTTTATCAGTTAGGTTTTTAACGTAGGCGCTCAGCGTCAGATTGTTGTTTGGTTGAAACCAGCTGACTCGGGCATCGATAAGTGTATAGGCATCGGCATAGACAAGATCCGGGTCTCGTTTGGCCACCTCCCAGGCATCGTCATCCAACCCCATATACACCTCAGACTTATAGCTGATATCCAGACGTGGCGTGATAACGCCAATGTCGTCACTGTAAAAGGTGTATTGAATACCCAGCGACGCGGTCTCCTCAGGGGAGACGGCAAACTCTTCGTCGCTGCGGTCAATGGGCACTTGCTGACCCGTCAAGGCCAGCGCTTTCAAATCGAAGTCGTCAAATTCAACGAACTCATAGTTATTGTTACTGTAGTTCAAACTGAGCATCAGGTTTTCGCTGGGCAGCCATTGCAGCTCCAACTCGCCACCGTCGATGGTGGCCTCCCCGGCGTTTTGTGAGCTCACCACCAGTGTATTGGCTGAATCGACACTGACAGTAATTAACTGCATGTTCTCAAAGGTCATGGAGTACAGCGCGACATTGAGTCGCAGCGACTTATTGAGCGCGTCGATCTTAAAGCCCAGCTCGAAATTCTCCAGGGTCTCCGGCGCCACCTCGATCAAACCGTCCTGACCAAAGGGTTCCTGAAATCCGGATTTAAATCCGTTACTCCAGGTGCCATACACCATTGCGGTATCCACAAAGGCGTCGAATAGCCAGCGCTCCGGGACAATCCAGGCCAGCGAGGCCATGGGTGTAAACTCCCTGAAAGTGCTTTCCAGCTCATCCTTAGTGGCGGGATTTAAGGGCGCACCGATATCGCCGGGGAAGGCCTCGGCCAGAATGTCGTTGGCGATTTGTATGGGGTCTTCAGACCAACTGCCCAGGTAGCCGAAGGCCGCCATCGACGGCAACACCGGCAGAAAGCGTGGGTTAGTGGAGCTGATCAAGGTAGAGATCGCTTCGCTATCGGCGGTTCGGGTAAACAGATCGGATTCCCGCTTCTCTTCGGTGTAGCGGCCACCAAAGGTGAACTCCAGGTTATCGGTGAGGTGCCAGGTAGCCTGGGAGAATATGGCGTAGGTCTCGCCGTCTATTTCAAAATCCTGGACAGTGGATATGGGCAGTGCGCCGGCAACTACCGGCAGGGTTCCACCTGGTACAGACAGGAGATCCAACACCGGATCGAGAGCACTGATATCAGCGCCGGACTGACCTGCGGCGAGAGCGATAAAAGGCAGGGCCTCAGCACCGATCAGCTGATTGGCGGTAACAAATCGTTCGCTTTTGAATTCCCGCTGGAGAAAGATACCTGCCGTGTACTCCACATCGCCGTTAAACAGGCTGCCATTTAATTGCAGTTCGCCAGTCAGTGATTCCTGTTCGTTGTCACCCAAGACGAGGGCGCGGAAATAGGGGCGGGGTCCGCCATCGTCAGATTGGGTTTGCGGCCCCATTTTGGTGGCATCGCGGTAGCCCAAAATGGCCTTTAAACTAGTGTCCTCGTTGATCTCCCAGTTTAGAGTAGAGGCCAGCATCATCACATCCTGGTCTTTGTTCTGCTGCTGGCTGTCGCCCTGATTGGTAACCAAGTCCCGCAGGTTGCCCCGGCGGTTGGCATTACAATTGTCCTGATATGCGCGAGGGTTGGAGGGGTCAGTGTCACCGGCCCACAAGATTCCCAGTCCATTGACAAACAGCGCTTCCTCATTGATCAGCTTGCAGTGGTATGAAGGATAGTGCTCCCGGATCCGCGCCAGATAGGCCAGCGACTCCATATTGATACGATCGTTAATCCGCCAGTCGGTTTGAAAGATCGCCGACACCCGGTCAATAGACTGGTTTTCGCCACCGGATTGATCCCGCAAGTAGCCGTCGCGACGGTGGGCGGCAAGCGCTATGCGACCGTCCAGGTCGTCGCTGATGGGCACGTTGAATCCAGCGCGAAAGCGCTGATCAGCGTATTCGCCCACCGCGCCTTCGACATAATCGGCATCTTCTGTACCGGGCTTAACCAGCTTGAATACCAGCGCCCCACCGGTGTTGTTCTTGCCAAACAGGGTGCCCTGGGGTCCCCGCAATACCTGAACATTGGCAATATCGATGGTGTCCAGCAGTTGCCCATCGGGCCGGGGAATAAAAATGCCGTCTAGATAGACGCTAACCGAGGGATCAAAACGGGCCAAGCCAGAGCGCTGGCCGATACCCCGAATAAATATCTGCGGCGCGGTACTGTCGTTGATCTGCAGGCTGGGCACCGATTTACTGAGTTCCTGAGCGGAGACGATGCCCTGGGCCCGAAGTGCTTCGCCCCCCAGAGCGGTGATCGCGACAGGAGTCTCCTGAATATTCTCAGTCCGCTTTCGGGCCGTAACCAGCACCTCCTCCAAGGTGCCGTAACGGCTTTTTTTACTTGCCGACGCTTCTGTTTCAGCTTGCCCATACAGGGGCTGGCTGGCGCACATTACGACGGATAGACAGACCGATGGAAAGACGGATTTCACTTCTTCACCCTCCAGATAGCGGCACCTTTTTTTATTTTCGATAGGTGCAGACTTTTTATTATTATTACTAGTGACGCTCTCCCAATGCTGGGTCGTCGCGCGGTCACCGACCACTTGATAGCAGACCTTCGTCGCGCCTGGCCTACCCTATTTGGATGGCCTAGCTCGTCGATGGCGGCAACTCCTCCACCACTCGCGCCACCCGAGCCTGTAACCCAGGCTTGAACTCCGGGTGGGGCAATATCCAAAATTTTTCCTGGGCAATGCCTTCAAAGGTCGCCTGTGCCACCGATTCAGCGGGCACGCCAAAGCGATCCAGCAAGTCGTGAATGGATTGTTGACTGGCGCCTGCAGGACCTTCCAGTGGCTCTGACGCCAGAGGCGTCTTTACACCGGATGGCGCAATAAAGGACACCGCCACCGGCGCAGCTCGCTCTTTTAGCTCCAGTTCCATGGCCTCGGCAATGCCCCACAATGCATGTTTACTTGCGGAATAGCAGGCGATATTGGGGCTGGCGGTAAACGCTGATATCGAGCCGGTAAACACGACTCGTGATGCCGCTTGCTGATCCAACAAGTGGGGCATAAACGCGCTGACCGTGTTCATCGCCCCCACCACATTAACGTCAAAGACCTGGGACCAGTCTTCCTGGCCCAACTCCCATGATGGCCCTGCACGCATTACTCCGGCATTGGCAAACAACAGCGCAATGGATGCCGATTTACACTGCATGGCGAAGGCTTCAAGTGCCTGCCTGTCCCGCACATCCAGACAGGCACTGATCACTTCAGCGTGGGCCGGCATAGAACTAACCAGCAAATCCAGTTGCTCTCGATTCTGGTCGATCAAAGCCAGTGTCATTCCCTCGACCAGGGCCTGCTCGGTGAGCGCCCGGCCAATACCACTGGCCGCACCGGTGATTACAGCCATTCGCCCCGACAATTCCATCATATCGGCAGCCGCTCGCTGTCATCAGTATTACCCAGCAACTGGGCCGGCGGTGTCTCTACCCGCTCTACCTCGATAAGATCGGCCTGTACACTGTCTGGAACATTGCACAGCAGATCAGAAACCGGGGTCCAGACCACAGCCTTGGCAGGAAAAGCGGGCTGCTGCCAGGCATCGACTTGGTCGACCGATACCGCCGGCTGATTTGCCACATTGGCCCTGGCCCAATTCACGACGTCAAAATCCTCGCCCTCCCAGTTCAACAACAGCGCAAAGCGCCGACTGGGTCCCTGGCCGTCGCTAATTACCGTTTCCCGGGCATAGCCCGGTGCAATCAAGGACTGATCCATAAAGCGGCGCTCATCCTCCTGCAGTAACTTGCCCACTGGGCCCTTCATCAGGCTGGCCAGTTTGTCTACATCCACAGCCCAAAACTCGGAGATGGTGTCAAAGCCAATGTCCCCGCCGCCCACCACGTGATTACGCACATAGCCCACAAAGGGGAAGTGCTGTATCGCCAGGAGACTGTGCTGGTTTTCGTAGTAATCTTGGAATTGTCGCCGACTGAAGTCCGCTCGACGGGTCAGTGTACAAATAGACTTCATCACAATGACGCCGCTCCAGTGTGTTTTCGCCAGTTCTGCAGTGCTTGCTGGGCGGCGGTGTAAGGGTCCCACGCGCCTTTTTCCAACCGCTGCATATCCTCTTTACCAAAAAGCGAGTCCACCTCGTTCAACACGGCTTCCTGAAGCAGGGTATAGAACTGTGCTCGCAAACGCTGCCGGGTGCGGCGGGCAAAGTCACCACTGTCTTGCAAAAACCGTCGGTGGGATTGCAGCGCGTCGACGATACCCGCCGCGCCCTGATTGAGGCTGGCCACCGCCGACAACAGTGGCGGCACCCAAGGGGAGAGCGATGTATCGTCTGCGTCACCCGAGCGAAGGCGCGCTTCCTCCCGCAGGTGCAACATCAATTCAAACTGGCGCCATACCGCATCAAAGCCATCCCGGTCAGCTTTATTGATCACAAAGATATCCCCGGCTTCCATCAGCCCGGCTTTGACCGCCTGTACTTCATCTCCCAAGCCCGGAACACCAACTATCAGCGTGGTGTGAGCCAGGGCCACCACATCAATTTCGTCCTGACCGACGCCCACCGTCTCAACCAGAATCACCTGATAGCCCATGGCATCCAGCACCTGGCAGGCATCATGGGTAGAGCGGGACAACCCACCGGCTTGACCCCGGGTGCCGATAGAGCGAATAAACACATCCGGATCAAGGGTATGCTGGGACATCCGCACCCGATCCCCTAGAATGGCACCACCGGTAAAGGGGCTGGAAGGATCAATTGCCAAGACCCCAACCCGGTAGCCCCGGCAGCGCAATTCACTAATAAGGCTATTCGTTAGCGTGGATTTACCGGCACCCGGAGGTCCCGTAATACCCACCACGTGGGCCCGACCAGTGTGGGGCGATAGCTGAGACAGCGCCGACGGCCCCCGGGGGTCGCCATCATCCAGCCAGCGGATAACCCGCGCCCCGGCAGCCAGATCACCAGCCATAAGCCGCTCGACAAAATCCGCTGATTCCTTAGCCGCACTACTCATCCGCCCTGCCCGCCTCATTGGCTTCAGCCCACCAATTCTCGAGATAAGCCACGATGTCCCGGGTATCTGCACCCATGGTAAAGATTTGATCCACTCCGGCGGCCTCCAGGGCGGGCTGGTCTTCCTGGGGTATGACTCCGCCGGCAAGTAATAGCTTGTCGCCAGCTCCAGCCTCTTTTAACAAGCGCGCTAATTTCGGCAGGCTGCGGGTATGGCCAGCGGACAGGGTGGATATCCCCACCACATCCACATCTTCCTGAATCGCGGCGGCCACAACGCTTTCTGGTGTTTGTTTAAGGCCAGTGAAGATCACCTCCATACCGGCCTCTCGCAAGGCATGCGCAATGACAGTGACCCCCACGGTATGGGTATCCATCCCCAGCTTGGCCAACAACACACGCAGAGGACGCTTCTGACGGGAAAACAAAGGTGCAGTCACCTTACAATCCTCCCAGTTGGCTATCGGCATAGTACTCCCCAAAGATATCCCGCATTGCGTGGCAGATTTCACCATGGGTGGCATAGGCTTTTACCGCCTCCAGACAGGGCGGCACCATGTTGTCGCCCCGCTGTGCGGCCTGACGCACGGCGCTTAGTGCACGATCCACCGCAGCTTGATCACGTCGCTCCCGCAAAGCCCGTACCTTGGCAACCTGCTCTTCCTCCATGGACTCATCCTGGCGAAAGATGTCGATCTCCCGGCGCGCCTCTTCCAGTGTGAGGTGATTCACGCCCACCCATTTGCGGCGGCCCTCCTCAAGCTCCTTGTTGCGCTGGTATTGCTCCCGCCCCAAGGCACCTTGAAAATAGCCCTGCTCAATAGCGCTTAGGGCGCCACCCATATCGAAGATTTTTTCCATTTCCTCAAAGGCAGCGTCTTCGATTTGCCGAGTCAGTGTCTCTACATAGTAGGAGCCGGCAAGGGGATCGACGGTTTCCGCTACGCCGGTCTCGTGGGCGACGATATGCTGCAGAGCGGCGCCGACCCGTATCGCTTCCTCGGCGGGCAAAGCGTGGGCCTCATCGTGAAGGGGAGTGGTCATATTGTCGCCGGCGCCACCCAGCGCACAGGCCGTGGCCATAATCGCCAACCTACCGATATTGTTTAGTGGTTGCTGCAAGGTCAACGCAATGGTGGTGGGTGAGGTCATCATGCGTATCTGCAGCGCCTCGGCCCGGGTGGCACCGTAACGCTCCTTCATCAGTCTTGCCCAGCACTTGCGGTAGGCCCGCAACTTACAAATGCCCTCAAAGAAGTCCATATCCACATTAATCACAAAGTGGAAATAGGGCGCCACAGTGTCGATATCAAAGCCCCGCTCCAAGGTGGCATCGATATACGCGCAGGCGATGGCAAAGCTAAAGGCGATTTCCTGCACGGGATTGGCTTTGGCGGGTTGCAGCTGAGCAGAAATGATAGAAATTGGCGCCCAGTTGGGGTGATGGCGAATAATGTATTCAATACAGTCGGTGGCAAGGCGAAGGCCATGCTCCGGCGGGTAGATATAACGACCCACACAGGTGTACTCAATCAAAATCCCGTTGACGATATGCAACACAAAGTCACTGGGGTCTACACCTTTCTTTTCCAGCGCCGCGATGATCATTGCCAGGTTGACTGGCTGAGGGGCGTTGCAGACGCTCATCAGGTAGTCGAGCTTATCGAAGGGAAAGTCGAAGGCTTTCTCCAAATCTTCCAGACTGTCCAGGGCCATGCCGGCGCGACCCACCTCACCCTCTACAATCGGGTCGTCGCTGTCGTAGCCATTGGTGGTGGCCAGGTCGTACTCCAGAATTAGGCCTGTCAGCCCCTGATCCAACATGTACCTGGCGCGCTTGGCCCAATCCTCGCCCTTACCAAAACCGGTGACCTGGGTCATGGTCCAAAAATTGGAGCGATGGCCATTGGCTTTGGTGCCGCGGGTATAGGGATACTCGCCGGGGAAGCCCAGATCCTTGAGGTAGTCAAAACCGACTTCCTCCAAATCCGCGGGGGTGTAAAGCGGATTGATCGGCCAACGCAGTGCCTGGGTGGTAAAGTGATCCCGCCGCTCGGGATTGGCCGCCACAAAAGGCGCCCGGGTTTCTTGCTCCCAACGCTCGAGGTGGTCGTTAAACAATCGGCTCACAATTTCACCTCACTGGGCGCGTTGTCGGCCGACTCTTCAAAGGGCGCTATGTGGGCCAACAGCCGATTCCACAGTGCTCCCGCCAAGTCTGGGTCCAGGGATTCGGCGGTGACACCCCAGCAGTCTTCCCGCGGCGAGTCGAAGACGGGCGCCACTGCCAAGTCTTCGATATAGACGCCGCCGCGGCCCTCCAGCTCTGGTGTCACGGCGGCCCATACCGGAGAGGCAGCCCCCACTTCCGGGCTGCGCATTTCTCCCACCGCCAGGGAGCCATCCTCTCTGACCCACCCCAGCTTAATGGCATCTTCTAGCGTGGTGTGACGAGCCAGGTTGCTGGCCACCGCGCCGGGAGTGACCAAGTTCATAGTGATCGGCGCATACTGTTGACTAAAGGCGACCGCCATCAAATTCGCGCACAACTTAGAGTGCCCATAGGCTTCAAACTTGTCGTAGTCTCGACGGCGATAGTGAAGGTCATCCAGGCGCAGTCGCGCCAAGTGGTGAGCCCCGGACGAGACGGTCACAATACGGGGAGACGGTGCCAGCCGCATATTGGGCAACAGCAGGCGAGAGAGCAGCATTGGCGCCAGGCAGTTTACCGACAACTGACTCTCAAAGCCCAGGTCGGTATAGCTCAATGGCGGCGCCATAAGCCCAGCGTTATTAAACAACAGATCCAGGGCTTGCTGCCCCCAACGTTCAGCGAATGCCCTCACTGAATGCAAATCCAGCAGATCGATAGATTCGACCCGAATACGGCTGCGGGGATATACCGCCACCAACTCGGCCATCACCCGCTGTCCGGCAAGGACATCCCTGACTGCCAAGGTCACATCGGCGCCGGCACCCGCCAGGGCTTCGGCAATGGCCCGGCCGACGCCGGACGTGGCCCCGGTTACGATGACGGTTTTTCCCGCTATCTCATAGTCGGACAGTACTGACTGGGCGGTAATCTGCTCGGCCGCCTCTACCTGACGTGTCGCCTCAGGCATCGCTCCACCTCATCGTTATCATTATTGTTGAGACGGTTTTAAGTCAGCAGCAGGAAGCGCCGCAAGGGCCTGGAGGGTGGGCGCAATCAATAAGCGCACTAACTCGATAGTAATCGCATTTTTACGACAATACCTGCTAGGCTGTGCTGATGACCCAGGCCACCGCAAAACCAATCAGCCTGCTGCAAGCTCAGCAGGATGCAAATATAGTTCGCCACAGCGCCATTGTGCCCAGCGCGACGGTGGAGCTGTGCGCCTTTCCCGACCTGCAGGCGGAAACCCTCACCGTTACCGAGTCGGCATCGGTCATTTCATTGGGCCTGTCGCCACTGTTGGAGGAAGCTGTCGGCCGGGTCCCCCACTTTCAAACGCCCCGCTTCTGCCAGTTTGGCACCCTCAACTTCAGACCAGCAGGCATTCCCTTTGAAGTACAGGTGTCCGGTGGCCACTACCACACCATTCGCTGTCGTTTTTCAGCCGAGCGCCTCCGGGCCAGGGGTATCGACCCCGCCGACCTGAACGAAGCGCAATTGGAGGCCTGCTTTAATATTCACGCGCCCCGGATCGAAGACACCATGATGCGACTGGCCGATGAGGTCAGCGACCGCGCCGCCGACAGTGAAGTATTGATCGAGGCACTGGTGACCGCCATCGCCGTCGACCTGTCTCGCTACCTTGCCGACGCCCGTCACCGGGAGCTATCCCATCGCGGCGGGCTGGCACCCCGTCACCTGCGCCGGGTACTGAGCCGCATGAACCAGCCGGGTGCCGCCCCCGGCGTGGATGAACTGGCCGCGCTATGCGGTCTCAGTCGCTTTCATTTTATGCGGGCTTTTCGCAGCACGGTGGGCGACAGCCCCAGCGCCTATGCCCACAAAGTGCTGATGGCCCGGGCCCGCACGTTGCTAGCAACAAACGAAAGGCCGATAGGGGAAATAGCCAGGGAACTGGGCTACCAAACGAGCGCCGCCTTCTCTGCTGCCTTTAAACGCCATTGCGGGCGCTCGCCACGGGCTTGGCGAGGGGGGTTGCGCTAAGAAGCAACCTGAACTGACGATGATCTCAGGCTGCTTTAGTCGAGAACGAGTTTGCATTTTAGCATCAAGCCCCCGCCAAACAGTTGATTTATATAGACGTAGGTCTATGATCGTAGTGGTAAAAGATTCGATAACAAACAGGGAGTCGGTTTTAAGGTCCACACGTCTTGGTAACACTCCCCTAGTATCGAACCACAGGCCATAAATTCATCCCAGTCAGGCTCCGCTCTCGACGCTCCAATAGTACCTCGTCTACATTAGAATGCGCGCTTCAAAGCGCAAAGAGAAAGATAACCATGGAAGGAAATACAGTGTCCGTCGATAATATTCGCCCATTTAAACGCGTGCTTCTCGGCCTTACACCGCGACTATCAGTATGCATTTGTGCTGCAATTTTAGTCGCCTGCGGAGGCGGTGGTTCCGGCGGTGGAGGCTCCAGCACTAGAGCACCCGAACTGGACTTGGCGCAATTAGGTTTATTCGATGCCGAATCGGTGAAAGCCTCCGTAGAGGAAAGATTAGAGAGGGCTTATACAGGGTCCCTGCTACCCGCTGAAGCGACCATCGAAGAAGTGCATTTTGTTTCTCAAGCCGAGTTACTTCGCAACCGACTGTTCCTGCCCAATCTGACCATCGAGCTCGACCAATTCTTTTCAGAAGTCGAACTCTCTGACGATAATGAAAACTCGCAAGCCATCCAAATTGTCTTACCGTGTGGCTATGGTGGCAGCGTCGAATTTAACGGGTCACTAGATAGCCTAGGCTCGGGCTCTTTAAATTTGCTTCTGAATGACTGCACCCCGCTGCTTGGAAAAGACTGGCAACAAATACCTACTGCATTTAATGGTAAAGGTCTTCTCCACATTGAAAATTTTGAAAACAAAAAGGCCACGAGCGTATTCACTAGAATAACAGCAAGCAATGAGCGCTATGTCGATCTGGTTGTGTCGGGATATCTCGAATTGGTAGGCGCAGAAGACTACCTTGAATATCACGGTGTAGGGGTAATGCAAGGCAGCTCAGGCAGTGGCAGCCTGTATTTTGATCTGAACTATAAAGTAGTTACCGCAAACACCAATACGGCATTAAAAGGGCGAGTCTATCTCGGCAAACCTGGTTACTTTGACGTTGTAACTTCAGAGAATACAAACCCGGACTATGACCATCAACCGGGAAAAATCGAATTTTTTGGCAGCCACGGATCGTCGGGTAGCATCGAATACTATGATGATCGCCTCATCAAAATACTGATAGATCAGGATGGGGACCAACAACACGAACACGGTATCTATGTACAATTTTTAGACACCTTCTTAAGGGAAGATCGCAAGTCCCTAAAGCCGATACGAATAGATGAACTGAATTACCCTCCGACAGTCTCTCCACCGGCCTTTTTGACAACGGAGGTTGATACAACCGAGGCCATAGAGGTAGAGCTCGGCAGCTTCACTGACGACGATACTCCGCCAAGCGCGTTGAATGCCGATATTGTCTGGGAAGTGAATGGCAATCCGGTGCCAAACCAAAATTCAACAACACTGCCCCCAGGTATCGCAAAAAAAGGGGATATTGTCGCAGCTTACAGCCGTGTCTCAGACCCTTACACCGTCAGCCTCTCAGAACCCGTAGAGCTACTTATTTCCAACGCTCCTTCCACACTAGTAATAAATGATGCTCCCGACCAGGTCATATCAGGTGAGCAGCTATCCTTTAAAGCATTAGAGGTTGACCCGGACGAGAACCAAGATATTGCCCCGACACTGCTTTATGGCCCCAGCGGGGCCAAAATAGATAGCACGGGGAAGGTCACCTGGACGCCGGGCAAGATGTTATTCGAGCAATCCCTAGTACATTTCGGGTTTAAATCGACATCCGGGGAAACCGACGACATTAAACGTGTTGAGGTTAAGGTTGTTTCACCAGACACCGCCCCTCCGCTCGTCCGGGGGCCAATCACTGGCCCGACCTCAGGAAGTGCACTCTTTATTGGTAATTTCGTGGGTGACAGCGACAAGGAGATTTTGTATTTGAACCGCCTCGGTACTATTTCAGTCGTAGAAAACCGCGGGGCACAACCTAAAATGGCCCTCAGTTACCCCTATGGATTCTCCTACCCAGGCAGAATAAGGCAGCTGATACCCATCGACGTAGACAATGATGGCATCGAAGAAATCTATGCCGCTAATTTTCATGATGTATACCTTATCGAGCACTTCGATCGACCGGCAAAACATATCATACAGTCACAAGAGAATATCACCGACCTCACAATTATCGATGCTGACGACGACGGAGAGGTGGAAATTTACTATCTCTCATCATCAGAAGATGGGGCTACATACGATCTTTATGTAAAAGAAGGCAACGACGGCCAATCAAAACTGCTTAGAACAGGGCTTATTGCTTCAAACATAACTCCAATTATTAGATACGGAAACACAGATGCGGACAGTGACATTGAACTGGTCACGTCTAACGGCTACGTAATCAATGCCATCACCGGGGATATCGAATGGTATTTTGGACAAAACTTTGGTGACCGCCGATTTACACTAGCAGATGTGAATGGTGATGGCGCCGACGATATCCTCACTGGCAGTGGGACAGTGATGCAGGCCTATTCAGTAGTCACCAAGACAGCCATCGACATGGAAAATGCACCCTCCCGAACCTGCGATAGGTTTCATCCCAGAACGGATGATCACGTGTTTGTAACAGATGACTGCGACAGCTCGTTTGTCGCCTATCACATTAAAAATAGTTATGTTGAAGAGGTTTGGCGGTTACCTTACGAACACATAATTTCAACCAGAAATTTCGCCATTGGGGATTCTGACAATGATGGCGTGGCAGAATTGCATTGGGGGCGGCTACATCGCCACGCCAACAATTCTTCGCTGGTAGTATACGAGGCACCCCCTATGGCAGCATTAAGCTGGGAGGCAAAAAACAACCATGAGCTTTATGCGGCCGGATTCGCGAACCTTCCAAACAATCAAACGCTGCCCATGGTCTTTAGTACATCAGACGACCCCAGCGAGCTCTTTACACTAACTAATACGGACAACTTTGAAACAATAAATAATTTTCCTGTGCCCAACGAGCATATAAGGGATGCTTTACTGGCGGACTTCAATGGTGATGGCATTTCAGAACTAGCAGCGGTTGGAAGAAATTACCTCTTCTCCTACAACCTGCTTGTAGAAGATACATTTTTTAGCCTGCTGGACCGCAATAGTAGCCCGTTCTACAGTTATCTGAGGTTGATTTATTTACAAAACGACAACTCTCCGAAATTATTGAACGCAACAAACCAAGAAGTCGAGTTCATAGATGCACTTTCAGGAGGAGTAGAGATAACAATTCCTTTTTCCAGCTCACTTAATGACTTTATTGTGAGCGACAGCAGTGATTCAAGCAAGGACGTTCTACTTCTCGCCAGAAATGACAATCAACTCGAAAAATGGGGTATATCAGATTACTCAAGTACTCTTATTGAAAGCCAAGATGTAAACTGTCAGCGTGTTATAGAAATCAATGTTGATGCGGACAACAGCAAGGAAATAATTTGCCTTGGGCGGAAAAACTCAGCAAATAAAACGCCTTTAATTATATTTAACGATGGCGACAATGGATTGCAGCGAGTTTCTGATAGTTATATACCCGGTCAGGTTACTGAAGTAGCCACCTACACGGATCATAATGGCAAAGAGCGACTTATCGCGTCCCTAGCGCGATATGTCGATCGCTACTCCTTAGATATAGAAAGTTCTGTATTGGCAGAAATTGATCCATTTACTGGCTCTGTCATTTGGGAAAGCCTCCCCCTCACCAGCCAACTCAACCCACGCCATTTCTTTGAGCACTCCATACCCGAAAAGCGACGAATATTGTTTTCTACTGCACGAGAGGTTTTCTTGATAGAGCAATAACAGTTCTCATTGCTACTCCATTTAATTACCTGCTTCATGAAACTAGAAAGACCTCAAAGAAGCTCTTGCTAGACCTCTTGAGGCCTTGACCAATACATCACAGGGATGTTTTTAGTGAAATTACTAAAGCTTTAGTAAGCGCTCAACAAACCCCACCGTTGCGTTCAGTCGTTTTCTAATCGCCCATCGATCACGGACGACGGCGTGGCATCCTTGACCGCCGAGAGCAGGTGCGGTGAGACATTCCAGCGCTGCCCGCTGTCCGTCACCACGGTTACCGTCTTGCGATTGAATTTCATAATGGTCGCGAGGACCCGGTCGCCCTGCGGGGAGCTGAAGCTGACCCGAGCGCCGGGGTGGAACTGCATCATCGACTGGTGTGCGTGCATCGATTCCAGCATCTTCAGGCGCTCAACAATACGCTGGTTCAACGCCATCAGTTCGTCGGCATCGAGATGATCGATGTCGATTTTCATCACCCGTTTCATGAGGCCACCTTCACTACCTCGGGAGCCTTTGTAGGCATCTGCCATGGCAGTAACGCTTCGATGTCTTCAAGGCCTTGTGCTCGGGGCAATTCAGTAAACACCCGCTTCAGGTAAGCAAAGGGTTCCAGGCCATTCGCCTTGGCCGTTTCAATCAGACTGTACAGGTTCGCACTGGCGGTGGCGCCCGAGGTCGAGGCGCTGAACAGCCAGTTCTTGCGCCCCACCACGAAGGGGCGGATCGCGTTCTCTGCCGGATTATTGTCTATGCCGAGCCGACCGTCCTGCGTGTAGACGGTCAGTTTGCTCCAGTTCTTCTCCAGATAGCTCAGAGCCTTGCCCAGTAATCCTTTGGGCAGAGTAGTATGCAGGGTTTTGTCCAGCCAGACGCGGATGGCTTGGAGCTGGGGAACGCTCTCCTGCTGACGCAGGGTGTAGCGCGCTTCCGGCGACAGGGTCTCTGCCCGCTTCTCGATCGCGTAGAGCTTGGCGATCATGCTCACCGCCATATCGACCTTACCTGCCTTCTTCTGCTTGCCGACGGCCTTCTGCGCTTCCACAAACTTGCGGCGGGCATGTGCCCAACAGCCCAGCTGGGTAATACCCGCTTGGGCGCAGGCCCCGTTGTACCCCGCATAGTCATCGGTCTGCACATAGCCCTGGTAGCCCATCAACAGCTGCTGGGCCACCTCTCCCCGGCGACTGTCAGCATAATGGTAAAGTTTAGTGGTTTGCGTGGGCGGCCCGCCGACCCGCACCCACATATAGGAGTGGCTCTGAGCCTCCTTACCCGGCTCCTTCAACACCTGCACGGTGGTTTCATCGCACCGCAGTACCGGATAGCTTAACAAGTGATCCTGCAACAGATTGATCAGCGGCTGTGCCAACTGGCCCGCCTTGACCATCCACAGCGCTAAGGTATGGCGGGGGAGATCGATATCGCTGCGCCCGAGAATACCCTCCTGCCGGTACAGCGGCAGTGCATCCTGGTATTTGGCAACAGCGATGTGGGCCAGCAAGCCCGGGCTGGCCTTGCTCTTGGGAATCGGCTGCGGCGGCAGTGGTGCAGTACTGACGTTGCCTTCGCACTGTTTGCAGGCATACTTTTTACGAACGTTCACCAGTACCTGAACCTTGGCCGGAATGATGTCCAGCTGTTCGCTGGTGTCTTCGCCAATACAGTCACGCACACAACCACAGGTGCAGACTTTGTCGGCGTCGGGCAGGTCATGTTCAATGCGAATGCGGGGCAGGTCTGCCGGAAGCGGCTTGCGGCCGGGCTTGGCTTTACGGGGAGCCGCTTCTCGCTGAGCTGGCGCTGCCGACTCAAGCGCTTCGGCTTCCGACGCCGACTCCATCATGTCGATCAACTCGGCCTCGTTAAATAACTCAGCCTGCTGGTCGCTCTTCTCACTGCTCGACCCAAAGCGCTTTTGCTTGAACAAGCGAATCTGTTCTTCAAGCAGGTGGATGCGCTGCTCCTTCTTCAGAAGCAGAGTCTTCAGTGCATCGATATCGTCAGGCAGGGACTGTGGAGAAGGCGCTGTCATAGCGCCCTATTATACTGGAGGGAGCTCAGGATACCGAGTCAAAATGCAGGGTTTGATGGGGCCGCTGGGCCCAGATATCAAAGCCGTCGAGCAGATAATTCAAATCGCGGCCATCGCGCTGCTCATACAAGAAGGCTGATTCCCGTGGCCAGCGGAAACGCTGCTTCTCAAGGCGCTTGTACCAGAGCACAAAGCCATTGCGCTCCCAGTACAGCATTTTGATCTTGTCTCGTCCCCGATTGCAGAAGACGAACAGCGCTTCTGACATCGGGGAGAGCGCCAGTTCACTCTCAACGAGCAGGGCCAGCCCATCAATGGACTTGCGCATGTCTACGGGCTCCAGGTACAAATAGACCTGAACGCTCGGCGACGGGCGAAGCATCACGCTGACTCCCGCAACGCCCGGAGCACGGTTGGCAGCAATTCGGCCAGTGCGTGAGCGGGCAACTCGAGGCGTATGCCATGGGGTAAACCGAGCACCAAGCGATCGCTTGTCACCGGGGGCGACAGTGGCATGAACTTCCGGCGCTTTTTATTAGCCCGTGTGCGCCAGTAGGCGAAGTTCGACGGCTTGAGGTCATGCTGTTTGCAATACTCGATCTGAGACAGGCCGCTGGCTTCCCAGGCGATGAAGTGCGCTTGCCAGAATTGCTCTTTGGATGAGGTAGGTTCAGTGCTCATAGGATGCTCCAGGTCAGGAAAATCCGGAGCGTAGCCAAGTCGCGGCAGAAAATTTAGATGGGGTTTATTGAGCGCTTACAAGCTTTATATTTTGTGCCTAATATCTATATACCTTTTTGGCTGTGGGGGCGGAGGAGGATCTAGCGCCAATAAAAATCAACAAGATGCAGCGAGTGAAATTGAAAGTTTTAACGCTGAACAGGCAGAAATTCGACGCTCTAATGCATTGCGCTACCTTTATGCCAATCAGCAGCTGGTCGATGCGGTCAATGCATTTAGAGGCGACGTCCTTGGGTTTTTTTTACCTCCTTTAGCAGATCATGACTCGATTCTTGCTGACGAGATTCTCTGCCCTGAGGGTACATACGAAATCCGAGAAACAAAAAAGTCCCTCCGCGCGCGCTTTTATAATTGTATAAACCGCGGCTACCATGTTGATGGAGAGGTAAACTACACTTCATCTGGCAACGTAGACAGCGGCAGTTTTTCAGCAGAGCTCCGCTTCAACGGCTTCTACATAGCTACTGAAAACAATGAGATTGTTTATGATGGCGTTCTTTATTCATCGTTGGATCCTCACGAATATACCATCGGCGGAAATAGTGAGCTTAGATTTACAGATAACCTTACTGGAAATTCCTATGCATGGAGTGAAATTACTGCGAATAGACTTTCACTAAGCGCAAAACTACACGACAAAAACACAGGATGGGTAACGGTTAGTTACGACCAAGACAGTGAAAAGATTGAATTTGTAGGCGCAAATGCAAGTCGGCTTGAAGGGGAGACCACATTCGATCCAGACGGCACCATCCCAAGCAAAGAGCTACAAACCTACCAACTGACATTATTCAATGAAGAAAGTGATTTGCCACAAAGGTTTAACCAGCCAATTCCTATTAATGCTCTTAAAAATGTAGAGCACCAAACGCACTCATCTCCCGAACCTCATATTAGTGGAAATACTTCGCCGGATCGACTAGATAGCGTTGATTTTTCCGGATCGCAGTCGCAAGACAGCAACTACGATGTATTTACATATAAATGGCAGTCCAGCGAAGCACCGAAAGATTGCAACACCACTATAGAGGGCGATGATCGAGAGACAGCTACATTCGTATTTTCCTGCCAAGGCGAGCATGTTGTTAGCTTGACGGTCACTGACTGGACCGGAAGTAACACAGAGTACTTTACAGTAGACGTCCAACCATTGGCTGCAGAGTTATCTACACCACAAACCATCACCCTCGCCGAAGGTCAATCACTCGACGTCTCGCTAGAAGTAAGCAACTTATCTCAGGATGGGCCATACCAGTACTCTCTTATTGCAGCCCCAAATGGTATAAGCATCGACCAAAGTGGCCATATTACAGGGGAGCCCATACCGTTCCTTGATGAAGGAGATACTCGTTTCAAAGTGGTTGCCAGGGCAGATAATGGCCGGCAATCAGATCATGTATTTGAGTTTCAATATCACAACACCGAAGTACAAAAGACACTGGTATCTGGAACCGCGCTATGCCTTAGAGACGGCTTTAGACACTTTGCCGATACAAATGGTAACGGCTTTCCTAATTTAGTCTGCGCCAATGAAGAGTCATTTAAGGTAATCGAAGTCAAAAATGACCAAATCTCGACTATCTACTCGTCACCTGCTTCCTATAGCCCCAACTATGAATTAGTGGATGTCGGTCAACAAGACCTTAACGGTGACGGAATAGATGAAATCTTGCTTGCCTACGATGATCGCATTTTTGTGCTATCAGGCGAGGGCTATCAGATAATTTCAGAATTCGTCGTTCCTTGGCGCGATACAAGCTCTGCAAACCCAGACCGTGTTCGCTATCAATTACACCCTATAGCAGAAGGGGCAAAAAGCATTGCTGTCTCCGCCCCAAAGTCACCTGATTTTGGAAAAAACCTTTATCTTTTCAATTTAGATGGTAGCTATCTGAGCTTTGATAGTAGCACTCACGGCGACAGGCTTCTCTTAGCAAACATTGACAATGATCCTGAACCGGAAGCTTGGGTAGTCTATGACCATATCAAGCAGACCAAATTCATCGACTATGGAAATCCGGAGAAGGAGCTTCCTTTCAATGCCCAATTTATCGCTGACATCGATGGAAATGATCGCCCTGAATTGGTCGTCATTACACAACCCGATACTGGCAATACCGAGATAATTAGCCTATATGACCCCCAAACGGGAATACTTCAATATCAATCTGAACTTACAATCAATGTGGACTATTATCGGTCCGACATCCAGCTACTAAACGTCGATGACGATAACGCATACGAAGTCTTACTTCGAGACGAGATCGATAAAACTCTCTATATTTTTGACTGGATAAATGAAGAACTACAACTCCAGGGCAGCTACCCCGAATCCGCCGAAGGTAATTACTTAGCGTACTACGGCGGGCTACCGAATGGCGTTTTATTAGACTATGATCCAAAAGCTAGCGTAATATTTCAGCTCGATAAAGGACATCGAAACCTGCAACGTACGTCACCCAGATCGCTCTGCCAAAGCCAAATATTTCCAAGGTCGAGCCAACGCCTTGGTTGCTATGCAACCGACCAGTTCCCCGGGATGGGAAAGGTCGAAATACTCTCCAACGGGAAAATAGCCAGCTATCGGGCTTTCAGTGAAGCGCAATTCGATCTAGCTCATATGACCGAACTATACGATGGTGACCAGATAGTCTCTAGCTATTTTGGCCTGGGGGGGTCAGGCAAAACGCACCGCCTTATGGATAGCTATTCCGAGACAATAATCGGTACCACAACTTTTGCCATCACCAGCAACTTTTTTTCTTACACGAAGGGCGATATAGACGGAGATGGCCTGGTAAATACAGTTGCTTTCGGCGATGAAGACGGCGAGATACAGTGGTTTTCTATTACAGAAGATGAGCTGCACTGGGAAGATATTGACTCTTCTTATAGAGATGGCGAATTTCCACTACAAGTTGTCGATCTAGACGGCGACGGCAAAGACGAAATTGTCGCCATTCGTAATCGCGTAGCTGCTACCGACCAGTATGAGGAGATCTCACTGTTTAGATTTAATGGTATAACCCTAGAGCTTGATCGGCAGTATGCTCTTGAAAACCCCAACGGCGGTTATACTTTCGGCATTCAGGACATCGACGGCGACGGAAGCCGGGAAATCATTGTAGCAGAGCGAGATGCCTATGGATGTAAGGCAGGCGAGAAACTTAGCGATGTTTATGTTTTTAGGGGCGACCTCACACTTCAACAATCGCTTGAGATTAGTGAGTGCATCACCAGCATTCCAAATTTCCCTGTAGATGTATCGAAACAGAATATAATCGTAGCCGTCACTAGAGAACAATCTCTCTCTGGCGCAAGGCGATTACGCCACGTAAAGCTAGTAGAATTCGGAATCAGGTCACCTGAGATACTCTGGGAGTCGCAGCGTTTTTTGGGAAATCTTAAAGAAGATGGCTTTATGGCTTTTCCTTTGGGCAAGGACAGCGATTTAAAAGCGACGTTGTCGACTAGTGCAGGAGTATATTTCCTCAGGTAGGAAGGGGTTATCTGTATATTGCTTTCATAACAATAGAGTGATTGTTGCCTAAAGAAAAACGCCTTTATCGTCGCGATCACTCTGATACAGTTCTACCACTTCCCCCAAAGCCCTTTCATCGCCTAGACATTGTACAATGACGTCCGCCGTATCGGCGCGACTAATCACTTGTTCGACGGCATCGTCGGGGCGTTGGGTTGTCACGCGGCCGGTGGCCGGCTCGTCGGTAAGGCGTCCCGGGCGCAACACGGTGTAGGGCACGCCAGAACCGATCAAGTACTCATCGGCAAAGTACTTGGCCACCAGATAGGGTTTAATTGCCTCGGGGCCTTTGTCGGGGTCACCGGCAGTGCGGGCGCTGACCATCACGAACTGCTCAACACCTTGCTCCCGCGCTAAATCAATAGCGCGCTTGGCGCCCCACAGGTCCACCAACAGGGTTTTATCCGGGCCGGTCTTGGCCCCGGAGCCAGCGGTGAACACTATCCGCGAGCAGCCCCTAAAAGCGTGGCTAAAATCGCCTTCCAGGTCTGCCACAACGACCTCTACGGATGCTGGAAAACTTACTCGTTGGGGATCCCGAAGCATCGCGACCACGGGCTGCTGTTGATCAGCCAATTGCTGCACAAGTATGCGGCCAATTTGTCCGCCGGCACCTATCACCAAGGTTTTCGTCATTGCATTTGCCCCTCGTTTCTCAACCTGGGGGTCGAGTTTAGTCCTCCGGGCCCACCCACATAAAGGGGTTGTGGGCCACTTCCCAGAGATGTCCATCAGGATCGGCAAAATAGCCGCTGTAGCCTCCCCAAAAGACCTTCTCTGGCGCCTTACAAATGGTGGCTCCGGCCGCTTCCGCCTGCTCCATTACGGTATGCACTTCGGCCTCGGAGGCCACATTGTGAGCGAGGCTAACACCCCGGAAGCCATCGCCCTCTGCGGACACTCCGGCATCGCCGGCCAGGTCTTCCCAGCCGAACAAACCAAGCCATGTGCCGTTTAAGTTGAAAAAGGCGACCGAGGGTGGCGACTGCAAACGGGGAAACCCCAAGCCCCGCTCATAGAAGGCAATAGCCCTGGGAAGATCCCGGACGCCCAGGGTAATCATGCTGATACGGGGCTTCATGGCGATTCCTGTTTTATTGACAAGGCGGGAATGAATACGAGGCGGGAATGACGGCAGCCCCGTCATTCCCCAGAGCGACCAGGTATAGCTAACCCGGGTAGTCGTCAGTCACAACAAGTTCGGCGAAGCCTTCACCAATCAGGTTTACAGGGATCTGGCAGGCCTGTTCCTCGCTCCGATTGTCGTCGTAAAGACAATATTCGATGCTGGCGCGAATACGCAGGTGCTCACAGGGAGTATCGGTATTCAGCCCCACACTGGATCGACTCTCAGCAATGCCGGTATCGGGATCATAGCCGGGGAAGGTAAACTGCAGCGGGATGTTGGTGGACTCATTGGAGCGCACATCTTCGTAGCGGGTTTCGCCATGTATCTTATACAGCCCAGTGCTTTTCTTATCCACCGTGATACGCGCCTCGGGCCGACAGACGCCCTGGTCTGTCTGGCTAGCGATATACATAATTTCAATACGGTCCGACTTGGGCTGGGGACCGTTCTCCGACGATGAGCAGGCGGTGATCACCAAGCCACTGGCTATAAGCGCTGTCGCCGTTCTGGTCATTGATTTACGCATTGTCCTTCTTCCTCCCTGTTTGGTCACAATTCAATTCGCAGACATGGCTAGATTCCGTTATCACTCCAATCCGCTCCGTTGTTATAGTGTTTCAGGATCCGAAGTAAGGCAAGACAATAACCGCCCTCAGGAGGCCACAACATGACTGCAAGTACCGACACGGCGTTAGTGAGCTACCCACTACATGGCAGCTGCCAGTGCGGCAACGTGCACTATCAGCTCCTGAAAGCCCCCGTCAAAGTGTTGGCCTGCCACTGTAAGGAATGCCAGAAACTCTCTACCAGTGCTTTCAGTATTACTGCCCTAGTGGAAGACGATGCAGTGGTGTTTCAGGGCGAACTCCAGGAATGGCAGCGACTGGCCGAGAACGGCAATAAAAACTACGCCAAATTCTGCCCTACCTGCGGTAACCGGATCTACCATTTTAATCCGGACAAGCCGGGCCTGATTAAGCTTAAGGCGGCGAGCCTGGACGACACTCGGGTACTGCAACCCGATCTGCATATCTGGGTAAGGGAAAAACAGGATTGGTACCAGTTACCCGAAGGCGTGGAAGTTTGCGACGGCCAACCGGAGTTGTAGCGCAGCGTGGGGCATCTGCTGATCAACATCCACGGCTTTCTCTCCTCGCATCAATCCCCGAAGGTGCTGGCTTTGGGAGATGCCATCCGGCATCGCTTCCCCTCGGTGGACTTTGTCTCTCCGGCGCTCCCCGACCGCCCCAAGGACGCCGTTGCTGTCGTTGAATCACTCATTACCCAACACGCTGATCAATACAAAACTATCGGCCTAATCGGTCACTCTATGGGTGCTTACTTTGCGACCTGCCTGGCGGTACGCCATCAACTGAAAGCGGTATTGGTAAACCCTGTAGTGCGCGGCTACGAAATCATGTGTGAATTCTATGGCCCCGTTCACAACCCACACACCGGCCGGGATTTTGAGATCGATGAGACAGATATCGACTACCTAGTGAGCATCTATCTGGAGGCCCTGCCCGAACCCTGGCGATTTTTGCTGATGCAGCAGCTGGGCGACGAGATCGTCGATCCGGCTGTCGCAAAGGAATACTACCGGGACAGCCCCCGCATTGTTGAGCAAGGCGGCAATCACGACTTTGCCGGCCTGGAAAATCACACTGACGAGATCGTTCATTTTTTATTTGGCGAAGCGAGGCTCTAACACCTCTGTCATATTAATGTCGTTCCATGGTCACAAACCCCAATAGTAACTGGCACCATGGACAGCAACTCGACGCTTTTGGTCATGGGCACCGCCCGAGGCGGCACCACTTTACTGACCGCCTCCCTTGGCGCTCACCCGGAGATCGCCATGCTGGACGAGGAATTCACCGGCGCGGTATTTAGAGTGACCGGCGGTAAGATTCGCGGCAACAAACTGTGCGTCCCCAATCATCTGGAGTGGAAAAAACACTGGCACTGGTCGCTGCGACTCGCCGGTTTAAATGGCTTTCTGCGCAAGCGCAAATTCTATAACCTGATACCGCGCAGTGAATTGAGTCTGGTTCACTATATGCAGCGCGCCCCGCTGCAGCCAGTGTGTGTTTTGCGGGACCCCAACGCGGTGATTCACTCTATTAAAACCCGTGAACACCGCACTACCGGTATTGCAGTGTATCGCTGGTGTCGCTATATGGAGATAGTTGAGCAATTGATAGAGGAAGCTCACTCAAACCCCAACCTTGCCCAGCCTGTATTGGTTTCCTTTGAGGGCTTGGTGGCGCAGCCGGAAGCGGTATTGCAGACATTGTGTAACAGCTTGGATATCCCCTTTTCACCGCAAATGTTGGAGGGGCCACAGCGAAATGTGCGCTATCCGCGGCAAGGTTTTGAGGCCGACAAAAGCAGAGGTGGCAACAAACCAAACTATCTCAAGCAGGTACCATCGCTTGCACTACAGCGTTATAAGCGCCTGATGAAGCTGGATATTTGCCAACATGCTGCCGTCACACCGACCTTAGCGTCAGAGCTCGCTTGAGACTGGCTAGTAAATTGCGCTTCTTGCGTTTACTGGCGGTATTGGCATGGGGAAAAGGTGCGGCCGGAACCGGCTCATCGAGAAATGCACAGAGCGCTTGCCAACCTTCACCCTCCGCCAAATTCAGCACTAACAGATCGTCGGGGCGCTGGGAAAAATACGTCAATACTGACTGATTATGTGTCTGGTAACAGCGCAGATACACCGCTTCATTGCCTGCCGGGCAGCCGTGTTCGTCGCCGTAAATCCAGCGCCGCATCGGCGTCTCGCGTTGGCCAAAGTGCTTGACCTGACTTTGAATCCAGGCATCTGCATCCCGCAACAACAAAATGAATTTACTGCCGGGAAAGGCCGCGTCTAACTCGCGGTAAAGAATCGGCCAAGGATTATCCTGGAAGGCGTCGAAGTCAGTCGCCCTTTTCAGCGCCTGTTCCACAACGTGCTCAGCAATATCCGGGTCATTGACCCCAAAAGCGCCGGACACCCGATAGCCAAGCATATCAAGTGCGACGCCCAGGCTGGTGGTACCCGTCTTATGAAAACCGAGACAAAATACTTTTCGTTGCTTCACCGCTGCTAATCCTGTTGCCGTAGCCATCGAGTGGGGCGGGGGCTTGTGCCCCCAACTACTGTGATTAGCAACACCATACTCACGCAATATTTCATTCACGTAACCGTATTGTCACCCTCACCACCAGCGTTCACGAATAGTTCACCGCGCTTTCACCGCAGCGACCGATACCTGGGTTTAACTGGCCCTTCTGCTCGGGCAAGCATTGTCCGCACTTTTCTCTCCAGAGGTCGGTATGCGTATTCTCGTTTTATACGATGGCAAACTCGGTCACCTGTCTCAGTCCTACGGCTTTGCTCAGCTCATTGCGTCACGGTTTCTCGGTGATGTTTCGGTACACACCTGCAGCGCCAAACCGCGGCTAAAACTACTCAACAAGCCACTGCGCAAGCTTGCTGGCCTCACGCCCTACCTAGCCTTCAAAACCGTGCTTTCGAGCTATCACGTCGAGGATGCACTACCCGACCAGACAGACATCGTCATTTCCTTTGGCGGCAACGTCGTCGCCCTCAATATCGCGCTCAGCCAATACTGGGGCGCCGCCAACATAGCTATTGGCAATACTTATGGTTTGTCACCGTCCTTGATCTCGGTTCACGCCACCGCTAGGGGTACGGCAGCGGCCAATTCGGTCGCCACCGGTGTGGCACTGGCAAAGACCGACCCAGGCTTCTGTCAACGCGCGGGCGAACTGCTGGTACATAGCGCCAAAGCACCACTGTGGACACTGTTGGTGGGCGGTGACGGCAGCGGCTATCACTATAGTGAAGATGATTGGCAGAAATTGGGGCAAGCCATGCACAGCCTTAGCAACCGTCACGGCATTCGCTGGTTAGTGAGCACCTCGCGTCGAACCCATGCCAAGGGCGTGGAAATTCTGCGGCGCTACGCCACACCTCAGATTTGCGAGGCAGCGATTTGGTACGGCGTATCCAGTACCGATTCACTGGACGCCTATCTCGGCGCCGGCTATCGACTATTTTGCACCGAAGACAGCATGAGCATGCTATCCGAAGCCGTGGCAATGTCGAAGCCGGTGGTGAGCCTGAGACCCAGCGAGACAAGCACCAAACGGGTTCACACAGCGATGTTGAGTCACCTTGAAGAGAGCGGACTGATCGCCCGAGAGTCTGTGGATTCAGTAACGATGTATCAACCCAGACCTTTTGCCCCTAGGCGCAGCTATCGGGCACAACTGGATGATATCTACCAACAGATAGCGGATAAATTAGCACTGCCAGAATTTAGCGCCACGTCAGACCAGCGGGAACGATCGCTAACGTTGCTTGCAACGCACTGAGTGCGGCATTGCACTTTATCTGTCACAGCGCGGAGCACAATGCCTATCGCGACACCAGATAGTTCATCCATTTTCAAAGCTTGCGTGTCCAGTCAAATTCCATTTGACGGGCGGTTTTCTCCGCCAGGCTCATGCTGTGCAGTTTACTCACCAGGTACAGGCTCATGTCGATGCCGGCGGATATACCACCAGAACTGACCACCTTGCCTGCATCTACCCAACGAACGCCCTCCACCACATCAAGATCAGTAAACATCTCTCTGAGCGAAGCAATGTCTTCCCAATGAGTGCTTACTTTACAGGCCAACGAGGGAAGGGCTTTGGCCAGCAAAAAGATACCGGTACACACCGTGGCGGTGAGAATTACGCTCTCCGCTTGGCGCTGAATCCAAGCCATGACCTCGGCGTTTTCCATTTCATGGGTATGTACACCACCAGAGATAATAAGCACATCCAGTGGCGGGTGACCATAAATTGAAAAGTGCGGCTGTACTTGAAAGCCAGCCCGCGCCGCAATCAGCGTTTTGACTTCAGCAAGCAAAAATACTGAAAACGGCTGACCGTCATCACACATTCGCGAAGCGGTGGAAAACACTTCAAACGGTCCGGAAAAATCGAGAACCTCAGCGTCAGGGTAGACGGTGTTTGTCAACAAAGATGTCGCGTTCACTGATTATGCAGCCTTAGCCAATGACGGTTTTTCAGCGCACAATTCTTTCGGGGGATTCAGCCAGACTTCGTCGGCTCTTTCCCAGTTTCGCGTCGGGCCGGACCACCGGTGCGGGTGCTCGGCTTTTGCGGCTTCGTAAAGGGCTTTGCGCTGTCGCAATAATTCTTCGTCGAGCCCGGCATGACGCTGCGCCGGCGTCACATATTTAATCGAGCTGTGACGATGCTCATTGTTGTACCAGGCAACGAACCCATAGACCCAGGCGCGCGCCGCTTCAATACTCTCGAACGGCTTGCGAGGGTAGGCTGGCGTGTACTTGAGCGTACGGAACAGGCTTTCGGAGTACGGGTTGTCGTCGCTCACCGACGGTCGGCTGAACGAGGGGACAATACCGAGGCGCTGCAGGGTGGCCAGCATGGTTGCACCTTTCATAGGACTCCCGTTATCAGCGTGCAATACCAGCTGACCGCGGCGAACGCCTTCAGCCAGACAGGCTTTGCTGATCAGGACGCTGGCATGGTCCGCCGACTCTTCCGTGTGGACTTCCCAGCCGACGATCTTGCGACTGAAGATGTCCTCGATCATGTACAGGCGGTAGAACTGCCCCCGGACACTGCTGGCGAGGAAGGTGATGTCCCAGCTCCAGGTCTGATTGGGCGCTGTAGCGCAAAAGCCTTTGGGCTTCGCCACCGTGCGCGGTGGTTCCGCCGCACCCCGGCGATTGACTTGGCCGGCATCACGCAACACCCGGTAAAAGCTCGATTCCGAGGCGATATACCGGCCCGTATCCGCCAGGCGCGGCACAATCTGCGAGGGCGGCAGGCTGCTGTACTCCGGCAGGTTCGACACGTGCACGATCTCGGCGCGCTCCGTCGGTGTCAGCGCATTGGCGGGCGTACGGCTTTGCGCCGCCGCCTTGCGCTGATCGCCAGGCACGGCCAGTTTGAGAGCCCGTTTCCATCGCTGCAGTGTTCGCACATCAATCTCCAATATCTCGCAGGCTCGGAAGCAGCGGGCACCCGCTACAACCGCCTTGTCAATCAACTCAATCGCCCGTTGCCGATCCGATTCGGCAATCAGTCGTCCTCGCTGTCCCCCCAGATCTCCCGGGCTTTTTTTTGGAGCACCAGTAACGCTGCCGCCTCAGAAAGCGCTTTGTCCTTGCGGTTGAGCTCTTTCTCCAGCTTGCGGCTCTTCTTCCGCTCTTTCTGCCATTCCCGGCGCTCGGCAGCCGTCAGCGGCCGCTCCACGTCGGCACCGGATTCCGCCGCTTCCCGCCAGCGCTGCACCTGCTCTACATACAGGCCTTTCTCACGGCAATATGCGGACAGCTCTTCCTCATTCAGTGCTGCCGTCTCAATGACGACGGCGAGCTTGTTCTTGCCGCTCCAGCTCTCTGGATTGGATGGGTCTGCAGGCACAGCGTTACCTCGATCTCGGTATTGGTTGCGCCAATTGTACAGGGTGGCATCAGAGACGCCGACCTCCCGACTGACCTGCGCTACGGACTGTGCATTGGGCGGCATCAATCGCCTGACCGCCTGTTCTTTGAACTCTTCGCTATATCGTGCCACTTCGGTCTCACTGACCGCCCCCTCGTTGAGTTTTAGGTTGAAAAATGGACACGACTTCTATCCTGACAGAGGGGGTAGATAAAAATCCCGATGTTCATTGCGCCTCCTGCTCATCACGCTCTCTGACCCTTAGCGTTTTCTGCCTCGCTCGATCATATACCCTCAATCGGGGAAGCAACAGAGCATCACCACGCTTTCGCCTGCTTATACTCGGCGACAAAGTTTACGAAGCGGCGGGCATGGGGAGACTTATCCCGCAGCGTGACACCGTGTACCGACTCGGGGCTATTCAGCAGCATCACCAAGGTATTGGGAGCATAGCTGACCGTTCTCACTGCCTCGACGGTGTCGGGTTTGGGCCATTTCAGATTTTTTTCGTTCACCGGCTCACGACGGCGATACAAGACCAGATCGCCGCCACCGATATCGCCAGGTATCTGAAAGTAGTACAGGCCGATAAACAGTTTACTGGGGTGGTCAGTGTGGGGGCCCGTTATTTCACTGCGGCGCCGGGCGGGCGTATTGATGGCGGTGAGCGCATCCAAACTGATGCCTTCACCCTGCAAATACCCGCGCCGTGCCGCAGGCAACGGCTTTGCCAAAAGTGAAGGGTAATAGGCCGCCAACGCCTCGGCGAAAACGCTGCAGAGCTGGTGATAAAAGGCGTCCGAACTGTGAAAATCGATAAACTGTCGCCAACTCTCTGCCACTCCCGGCGCATCCACGAGCCAACGGGCAGATAGGTTAACTCGCCGATTACTGCGTCTAAGGTGGCGCAAGCCCCGCTTCAATGACTTGTTGTCGTCGGTTTGGGCGCAGGCGTGCTTTAGGATCTGTTTGAACTGCGCCGAGCTGGGAAAGCTGGCCTCCAGCTCGCGATACTCTGCATCAGGCAGGGCATTGGGTATCACCAAGTGGGGGTAGGGCTGGTGGACTACATGGGAGTGGTCGACATTGGCAAGTACGCTGATCATCGCAGACGGTAACACCTTGAGACAGTGCCACCATCTTAGCCGTCAAAAATGACAGGAATCTGACTTACGCCCTTTGCCGGTTAACGGCGCCGAACCACGCCGCTGTCATGCCGCGGCGTGGTTCCGGGCGTATCTTCAATGCTTAGCGATTTGGCCGCCTTATTCATGCGATCACTGTTGTGGTCTGCCCCCAATTTGATAAGCAGCCGCAGGTCATTGGCCGAATCGGCGTGGGCAATGGCGTCTTGATAGGTAATTTCGCCAGTGGAATACAACTCGTACAAAGCCTGGTCAAAGGTCTGCATACCGTGCTCGTTGGACTGGCGCATCAAATCCTTCAGTGAGGCGACGTCGCCTTTACGAATCAAATCGGCAGCCAGCGGCGTATTCAGTAACACCTCAACACAGGCGCGTCGGCCGCTGCCATCTTTGGTGGGAATCAATTGTTGAGCCACCATGCCGCGCAGGTTCAAGGACAGGTCCATCCACAATTGGCTGTGGCGATCCGGGGGGAAGAAGTGCAGTATCCGATCCAGCGCCTGGTTGGCGTTGTTGGCGTGTAGGGTACACAGACACAGGTGGCCGGTTTCGGCAAAGGTGATGGCGTGCTCCATGGTTTCCCGGGTCCGCACCTCCCCAATCATGATCACATCGGGCGCCTGACGCAGCATATTCTTCAGCGCGACTTCAAAGGATTCGGTATCAATCCCCACTTCCCGCTGGGTAATAATGCAGCCCCGGTGTTGATGCACAAATTCAATGGGGTCTTCCACACTGATAATGTGTCCCTTGGAATTCTCATTGCGGTGGCCAATCATCGCCGCCAGCGACGTGGATTTACCGGTACCCGTGGCACCGACAAAGATCACTAGGCCGCGCTTGAGCATGGACAGCTCTTTAATAATCTCGGGTAGCCCGAGCTCTTCGGTGGTGGGGATCCGGGTTTCGATGCGCCGCAGCACCATGCCCACCAGGTTGCGCTGGTAAAACGCGCTCACCCGAAAACGACCAATCCCCCGGGCACTGATAGCAAAGTTACACTCTTTATGCTGCACAAACTCCTTGCGCTGAGTGTCGTTCATTGCCCCCATCACCACCTCACGGGCCTGCTCGGGACTCAGCGCGTTACTGCTGATGGGCAGTACCTGGCCGTGAACTTTGATGGAAGGTGGCACGCCGGCAGAGATAAACAGGTCGGAGGCCCCTTTCTCCTGCACGATTCTGAGCAGCTTTTCAATTTCCAAGGGAATCTCCTATTTATTGCTTTGCCAGTGCCGGGACAGCATTTAAAAATTTTCCGGGAAACGGGCTTTGGATTTGGCACCCTCGCGGGTAATTTGGCGCCGGGCCATCAGGTCCTTCAGACACTGGTCCATTGTCTGCATACCTACATTGGCACCAGACTGAATCGACGAGTACATCTGTGCGATTTTATCTTCCCGGATCAAGTTCCGTATCGCCGGCGTACCGATCATGATTTCGTGGGCAGCCACCCGGCCACCCTCGGGCTTTTTCAGCAGGGTCTGGGAGATAACCGCCTGCAGCGACTCCGACAACATTGAGCGCACCATGGCTTTCTCTTCACCGGGGAAGACATCCACCACCCGGTCAATGGTTTTGGCCGCAGAGGTGGTGTGCAAAGTGCCAAACACCAAGTGACCGGTTTCCGCCGCCGTCAGTGCCAGGCGGATGGTTTCCAGGTCCCGCAGCTCGCCCACCAGGATAATGTCGGGGTCTTCCCGCAGTGCCGAGCGCAGCGCCTCGTTAAAGCCGTGGGTATCCCGATGCACTTCCCGCTGGTTGACCAGACACTTTTTGGACTCGTGCACAAATTCGATGGGGTCCTCAATGGTGAGGATGTGGTCAAATTTGTTGTCATTGATAAAGTCGACCATGGCCGCCAGAGTGGTGGACTTACCCGAGCCAGTGGGGCCGGTGACCAACACTAGCCCCCGGGGCATCATCGATACATCCTTGAAAACCTTGCCCATGCCCAAATCTTCCAGGGTAAGCACCCGGGAGGGGATGGTCCGGAATACCCCACCCGCGCCGCGGTTGTGGTTGAAGGCATTGACCCGAAAACGGGCCACACCGGGCACCTCGAAGGAGAAATCGGTTTCCAGGAACTCCTCGTAATCCCGACGCTGGCGATCGTTCATGATCTCGTAGATCAGCGAGTGAACCTCTTTGTGCTCCAGCGGCGGCAGGTTGATACGGCGCACGTCGCCATCCACCCGGATCATTGGCGGCAACCCGGCGGAGAGGTGCAAATCCGAGGCGTTCTGTTTAACACTGAAGGCCAGCAGTTCGGTGATGTCCATGTTATTCCTTTGGCTTTACCAATCGGCGCTAGTGACACCGTTTATACGATATCAGGCATAATCAAACAATGCGCGATCTCCACCATATAGCGGAAAACATTCACCGCATCCAATCCAGCATCCACGACCACGCCGGGGGGCGCGACGTGACATTGATGGCCGTGACCAAAACCCGTGACGCCGAGGAGGTCTGCGCCGCTCTGGAGGCCGGCGCCCGGCACCTGGGTGAAAACTACCTGCAGGAGGCGCTAGACAAACAGCAAGCCGTGGCGGAGCTGACCGCCGATCGCGACAACCTGCCCACGCCCTGCTGGCACTTTATCGGCCCCATTCAATCCAACAAGACCCGCCCCATCGCCGAACACTTCGACTGGGTACACAGCGTCGACCGGGAAAAAATCGCCCGCCGCCTCAGCGAGCAACGACCCTCCGGCAGCCCAGCTCTGAATATTTGCCTGCAGGTGAATATCGACCGGGAAGATAGCAAATCCGGCGCACTCCCGGAGGATACCCTGGCGCTGGCTGAGGCGATAATGCCGCTGCCCCACCTGCAACTGCGCGGGCTGATGGCCATTCCCGCCGCCGGCAAAGCCGAGGCAGAGCAGCGGGCCAGCTTTGCGGCGCTGCGACAGTTACTTGAGCAACTGCAAGCGCGCTGGCCGGAGGCTCCCCTGGACACACTCTCGATGGGGATGTCGGGGGATATGTCGGCGGCCATCGCTGAGGGGGCCACCATCGTCAGAGTCGGCACCGCCATTTTTGGGCCGCGAGCCTGATATACTGCCCAACTTAATCCCAACCTGATCCCAGTACCACAGCACAATCAAGGAGCCTTTTGGCGTGATATCGGCAACAATCGGATTTATCGGCGGCGGCAATATGGCAGCCAGCATTATCGGCGGCCTGCTGGCCAGTGGCGTGCCCGGCAACCACATTCGGGTCGGCGAGCCCAATGCCAAATCCCGGGATAAACTCCAGGCGCTGGGGGATATTCAGGTCGGTGCCGACAACGACGCTGTGATCAGCCAATCGGATATCGTGGTGCTGGCGGTCAAACCCCAGGTCATGCGCAGCGTGCTGGAATCTCTGGCAACGCCGCTGCGAGAGCGCCGCCCTTTGCTAATCTCCATTGCCGCCGGAGTGACCACCGGCGCCATGAACGACTGGCTGGGTGATAACCTGGCCATCGTCCGTTGCATGCCCAACACCCCGGCACTGCTGCAAAGCGGCGCCACCGGCCTGTTCGCCAATGCGGCAGTCAGCGACACCCAACGTCAGCAGGCCGGCGCCATTCTAGAGGCAGTGGGCCTGGCAGTCTGGGTGGAAAAAGAGGTGCAGTTGGACGCGGTCACCGCCGTCTCCGGCAGCGGCCCCGCCTACTTCTTTTTAATGATGGAAGCCATGCAGGCCAGTGGCGAGAAACTGGGCCTGGATGCCGATACCGCGCGCCAACTGACACTGCAAACCGCCCTGGGCGCCGCCCGCATGGCACTGGAAGGAGACGTGGATGTGGCCGAGCTGCGCCGCCGGGTCACCTCCCCCAATGGCACCACCGAGCGCGCCATCGGTCTATTTGAACAAGGCGGCCTGCGGCAACTGGTCGAACAGGCCCTCACCGGAGCCCGGGACCGGGCCGACGAACTGGCTAAAGAATTGGAAGGAGAGTAAGCGCAATGGGCGCCGTAAACGAGATCACTGTTCTTGTCGTCAACACCCTGATCAGCCTGGCAATTTTTGTCTTTTTGCTGCGGGTATTACTGCAGCTGGTGCGGGCGGATTACTACAACCCCATCAGCCAAACCATTGTCAAAATCACCAACCCGCTGGTGCTGCCACTGCGCAAAGTGCTGCCACCCGTGGGCCGGGTGGATACCTCGTCGCTGCTGCTGGCAGTCCTGGTCCAGGCCATCGGCATTGCCGTGCTCTATAAAATCTACGCCGGTGGCATCCCCAACCCCGCTCAACTGCTGGTCTGGGCGATATTGGGACTGTGTGGCGCGATACTGAGCTTCTACTTCTTTGCCATCATCGCCCACATTATTTTGAGCTGGGTGGCCCAGGGCACCCACCACCCCGCTGCCGCCTTGCTGCATCAAATCACCGAGCCGGTGATGGCGCCGTTTCGCAAACTGATCCCGCCGCTGGGTGGACTGGACCTGTCGCCAATTCTGGTGTTTCTTTCTATCAATGTACTGGAAGTGCTATTGCGCCATGTGGGCGCCTCAATGGGGCTGCACCCGGCCTTGGTTATGGGGCTGTAGGCACTGGTGTTATTGGGCGTTAGGCACTGGTGTTATTGGGCGTTAGGCACTTGGTAATAGGACTGTAAGCGATTCCACAGCCGCATATGAATAAGCACTACCGCTGGCAGGGCGAGGATTTAAAACTGTTCTGCTACATCCAACCCGGCGCCAGCCGTGAGGAGTTTGCCGGTCTCCACGGCGAGCGGCTCAAAATTCGTATCGCCGCCGCGGCCACCGAAGGCCGGGCCAATAAGCAGCTACAACAATTTCTGGCCAAGGCCTGCGGAGTAAAAAAGCAGGCGGTGGAAATCACCAGCGGCGCGCAAAGCCGGCAAAAAACCCTTACAATCCGAGCACCTGTAAAACTTCCGGCGGCCCTGCAGCTCGACGCCGCCGGCCCGGCTACGGCCCAATAAGGCAAGGAATTTACACACAGCGGATGAGCGACACACAGTCCGATAAACACACCACTGCCGGCAGCGTGGGTATAGTCTCCCCACAGACCGTGCACTTCGACCAGCCACTGATGCTGTCCTGCGGGCGGGCCCTGCCAGAGCACGATATTGTCTACGAGACTTACGGCACGCTGAACGCCGACAAGTCCAACGCCATTCTGATTTGCCACGCCCTCAGCGGCCATCACCACGCCGCCGGCTATCACAGCGAAGACGACCGCAAGCCGGGCTGGTGGGACAACTGTATCGGCCCCGGCAAACCCATCGACACCAATCACTTTTTTGTGTTGAGCATCAATAATATCGGTGGCTGCCACGGCTCCACCGGCCCGGCTTCCATCAATCCCGAAACCGGCAAACCCTGGGGGCCGGATTTCCCAACCCTGCGCTGCCGGGACTGGGTGGAAAGCCAGCGGCTAATGATGCTGCACTTTGGTATCAGCCAGTGGGCGGCGATTGTCGGCGGCAGCTTAGGCGGCATGCAGGCCATGCGCTGGGCCCTGGAACACCCGGATGAGCTGCGCCACTGCGTGGTCATCGCCTCGGCGATGAAATTATCGGCCCAGAATATCGCCTTTAATGAAATCGCCCGGGCCGCCATCACTTCGGACCCTGACTTCCACGGCGGGCGCTTTTTGGAGCACGGCACCCTGCCCCGCCAGGGCCTGTCACTGGCGCGGATGATCGGCCATGTCACCTACCTCTCCGACGATGGCATGAAGGAAAAATTTGGCCGCGACCTGAAAGCCGGCTCCCTGCTGATGGGCGCCGATGACGGCCCGGTGGAATTCCAGGTAGAAAGCTACCTGCGCTACCAGGGCGAGACCTTCTCCACCGCTTTTGACGCCAACACCTACCTGTTGATGACCAAAGCACTGGACTACTATGACCTGGCCAGGGAGTACGGCGACGATCCCATTGCCGCCTTCCGCCACGCCACCTGCAGTTTTATGGTGATGTCCTTTACCTCGGACTGGCGCTTTGCCCCGCCCCGCTCCCGGGAAATTGTCGACGCCCTGGTGGCCGCCAACCGGCCAGTCAGTTACGCCGAGATCGAAGCCAATCACGGTCACGACGCCTTTCTGATGCCGATTCCCCGTTACCTCGATGTCTTCTCCGCCTATATGCAGCGGGTTAAGGAGGAGTGCCATGCGTCTTGATCTCACCATGATCCAACCCTGGATCACCCCCGGCACTCGGGTATTGGACTTGGGCTGCGGCGACGGCACCTTGCTCAAGACCCTGGCCGAACAGCGCCAGGTCAGCGGTATCGGTCTGGAAATCGATGAAGACTACATCACCCAGGCCCTCACCAAAGGCGTCAACGTTATCCAGCACGACCTCAACGAAGGGCTCGGCAATTTCCTCGACGACAGCTTTGATATGGTGGTGATGACCCTGGCTCTGCAAACCCTGCGCTACCCCCACAAGGTCATCGATGAAATGCTGCGGGTGGGCCGGGAGTGCATTGTCACCTTCCCCAACTTCGGCTATTGGCAAAGTCGCTGGCACCTCAATTTCCGGGGCCGCATGCCGGTGTCCAAGTTTTTGCCCTTTACCTGGTACGACACCCCCAACATTCACTTTTGTACTGTGCGGGACTTTGAAGCACTGTGCGAAGAAAAAGACATTCGCATACTCAACAGCGCGGTGATTGGCGGCGACAACCGCCAAAGCGCCCTGGCTGATCGCTTCCCCAATCTGTTAGGTGTGACCGCCGTATACCATATCAGCAAGTGATAACTGCCACCGGGTGGCCCGGTGGCTGAAACAGACCTGAACAGACTGCAACGAGGTCCAAAGCATGACACGCATTGCACTCCGCTTATTGAATCTGGTTTTGGTGGTCGCCCTGGCAAGTACCGCCGCTGTAGCCCAAGAGTCACAAACGCCGACACCCACCTCCACCGACTTTGGCCGGGACACCGTCCACTACACGGTATTTAACACCACCTTTTTGTCACCGGAGGTTGCCCAAGCCTACGGTATTACACGGGGTGACGATAAATTTCTGGTGAACATCTCGGTGATTCGTCGCGGCGACGATGGCGAGGCACCCATCCGTGCCGAGGTCAGCGGCTCCACCTCCGACCTGATCCATCGCACCGAGCTTATCTTCCGGGAGGTGATCGAGCAGGACGCGCTCTACTACATTGCCGCCTTTGAAACCGACGGCAAAGAGGAGCGCCGGGACTTTCGCCTGCAAGTGGGCGTCGAGGGACGCAGCCAACCCTACGACATTCAGTTCAACAAACAGCTCTACCACTCGAAGGACGGCCTGTAGGGACGGCCTGTAGGGTTGACCTGTAAAAGCCACAGGCACAACAGGAGTTAACACCATGGCACTAAAACTGGTTCTGGCCAGCGGCAACCCCGGTAAGCTCGCCGAGTTATCCGACATTCTCGCCGACCTGGATGCCGAGGTGCTACCACAGTCAGAGTTTGACGTTCCCGATGCCGTCGAAGACGGCCTTAGCTTTGTAGAAAACGCCTTGATCAAAGCCCGTCACGCCGCCCGTCACAGCGGCTTACCGGCTCTGGCCGACGACTCGGGGCTGTGTGTTGACGCGTTGGGGGGAGCACCGGGCATTTATTCCGCCCGCTATGCCGGTACCCATGGCGACGATGAGGCCAACAACCGCAAGCTGCTGGCCAATCTCACCGGCGTCGACAATCGCCGTGCCCACTTCCACTGCGCCCTGGTGTTTGTCCGCCACGAAAATGACCCGGCCCCTATCATTTGCGAGGGTCTGTGGTGGGGTGAAATCGTCGACCAGGCCCGGGGGGACAACGGCTTCGGTTACGACCCGCTTTTCTACATACCCTCGCTGGGTTGCTGCTCGGCGGAGTTGCCCAAAGCGCAAAAAAACGCCGTCAGCCATCGCGGTCAGGCTCTTGCCAAGCTGCTGACACGCCTGCAGCAACGCTAGACCACGCCCCGTCATCAACCAGCCAGCGCCTATGATCCGTATTTGTCGCAATTGTGACGTAAGCGCGCCACCCCTATTCTGAGCGACCATTAAACGACTCTGTGGGTCCAGCGCTGCCGCCTATCGACTAAGCGCGAACCACACTGACGTGGAAATAGCGATGAATTTTTGGCGATTCGACACTGACAACCCGACACTGGGCGCGATGATAGAGGGTCAGAACGACCCACTATTGGTGACTCTGTCTATAGTGATCGCCTGCTTTGCCGGGGTCACCGTACTGGCACTGGCAGATCGCATTACCGCCGCCCGCGAGGCTGCCACCCGCGCCTGGTGGATTACCGGCGGCGCCGTGGCCATGGCCTGCGGCATGTGGTCCATGCACTTTACCGGGATGCTGGCCTTCGAACTGCCAGGGCACGACCACGGCGGCTACGATGCAGGCCTCACCCTGCTCTCATTGTTCCCCGCTGTTATCGGCAGCATGGTCGCCTTGCACTTTATTGCCGACGCCTCTACCAGGGGCTGGCGCTTGCAGCTGGGATCGCTGCTCCTCGCCAGCGGTATTGGCGCCATGCATTACACCGGAATGGAAGCCATGAGAATGCCCGGGCTGCGCTACGACTTCGGTCTGTTTGTGTTGTCCATCGCCATCGCCCATGTACTGGCCATTGCCGCACTGAGCATCCGCGCCAGACTCCGGGCCATGAGGATCATGCCGGAAAATGCCGTCAGCTACTTTGCCGGGCCGGTGGTTGGCCTTTCCATTGCCGGCATGCACTACACAGCGATGGCTGCGGCGCAGTTCCACCATGTCGGCGACGGCACCTCCCACGGCACCTTTTTGTCAGACGGCTCCATGGCCGCCAGCATCGGTATGTTCGCCGGGGTGATTCTGTTGCTGAGTTTGCTGGCCACCTGGATCGATCGCCAGGTAGGCTTTCAGCGCTTGCTGCAACTGGAGCGCATGGCCCATACCGACGCCCTGACCGGGCTGCCAAACCGGGTGATGCTGGATAACCAGCTGGAGACAGCTCTGCATCAGAACCGCTGTAACGACCACGGCTTTGCGCTGTTTTACTTTGACCTCAACAAATTCAAGCCGATTAACGACACCTACGGCCACGCCGCCGGTGATTTAATACTGCGCGAATTTGCTACTCGCCTGCAGAACTGCCTGCGCCAAAACGACTTGGCCGCCAGGGTGGGTGGCGATGAGTTCGTCGCCCTGTGCCGGGACATGCGCGATCCTGAATCGGCGGCCCGGATGGCTGAGCGGATTCTAAAAGCGCTGGAGAAGCCGGTAAAACTGAACCGTATCGAACTGCCGCTGAGCGTAAGCATTGGCATCAGCCTGTATCCCGCCGACGGCGACAGCGCCAAGGGTCTGAAAGACAAGGCGGACGACGCTATGTACCGGGCCAAAACAGGGGGGCTGGGCTACTGCTTTGCGGGCAATCACTTAAACCGCTCACTGGAAGATTACCAGCGCACCTCCAAAGCGATTATGGAGGCCATGGAGGCCTCCGACATTCAAGTGCTGTACCAGCCAGAGGTGGACCTCGCCACCGGTAATATCCGCAGCCTGGAGGCCCTGGTCCGCTGCCCCAGCAACAACTCGGTCACCGCCAGTGAATTTATCAGCTTAACTGACAGCAACGGGCTCAGCACCCAACTCAGTAGTCTGGTTTTGCAGGCGGTATGCCGCCAGGCCCGGGCCTGGCTGGACGACAATATCGACTTCGGCAAGGTGGCGGTCAATGTCAGTCCCGCGCAGTTCTCCCACCCGGAGTTTGCCAGACAGACCAAGAGTATTTTGCAGCAGTTTTCCCTGCCTGCAGAGCGCCTGGAGCTGGAGGTCAGCCACAAGGATTTGCAGAACAACAAGGCCGACCAGCTGCTACAGCTGGTGCAGTTGCGGGACTTGGGTGTCAGCTTGACGCTGGACCGGGTCGAGGACCTGTCCCTGGAGCGTATCAGTGAGTTACCCTTTCAGCGCCTTAAAATCGGTCGTGAGCTGATTGCCCAATCCGCCACCGCCCTCAATGCGGTTGCCAAAATTCGCGCCATTGCCGCGCTGGCCAACGCACTGAATCTGGATTTGAGTTGCAGCGGTATCGAAACCGAGGCGCAAAAAGACCTGTTGCTGGACGCCGGTTGTCACTCGGCCCAGGGCTATTATTTTTACATCCCCACCAGCGCCGATATCATCGCTTCCCTGATCAACAGCGACCAATCGACCGAAGTGGACTGGAAAGCCAGCTAAAGCCAGCGATAGTCGCAACTGGCGGCATCGAAGCCGTTGCACGCCGGCAGCCAGTGACGCTACTCTTGACGGCCTTTTATTAAAACGGGCCGCCACTGACACCATGCTGGAAACCGCCACCGTGGCTTTGGCCACCTTTTTTGCCACCATTGGCCCCCTGGATGTGGCCGCCATGTTCGCCGTTCTCACGGCCCGGGAAACTGGGGCTTACCGACGCACCATGGCGATTCGGGGTACGCTGATTGCCGGCGCCATACTGATCACCTTTGCCCTGGTGGGTGAGTTTCTGCTGTCCAGCCTGGGTATTTCCCTGGCGGCGCTGCGGGCAGCCGGGGGGATTCTGCTGCTGTTGATCGGTATCGAGCTGGTCTTCGCCCGCACCTCGGGGGTGACCACCACCACCGACGAGGAGGCCAAAGAGGCAGTGGCCAAGGACGATATTTCAGTTTTTCCTCTGGCGACACCACTCATCGCCGGTCCCGGTGCCATGGGCGCTGTGATTCTGCTGATGGCCAACCAGGAAGGCCACCTGCTGGGCCAGTTGATCGTGATGGCCGCGCTACTGATCACTCTGCTGCTGACTTTTATTGCCCTGCTGCTCTCCGGCAGGCTCAATCAGATACTGGGCGTAACGGGTATGCATGTGGTCAGCCGCATCATGGGGGTATTGCTGTCGGCGCTGGCGGTGCAGTTTATTTTCGACGGCATCAGCCAAAGCGGGCTGGTGCCGATCCAGGCTTAGGGTCAGGGCGGAGTCAGGGTTTAGGCTTAAACATGTGCGGTTTTATCGGCAATACCCATCAAGACAAGACCCTGACGCTGATCGAGATCATCAAAGACCGCCCCGATATGGTCGACATTATCCGCGAGGTCATTTTTGCCGGCCCGGCGTCGACCATCGACATGGTGGTGGAGCGCAATGGCGCGCCCCAGGTGGAGCAGGCTACTTGGTGGTTATTGCTGGAGCGGGGAGAAAACGGCCAGCTCCGCCCGTCGCGATACACCTCATTCAATACCCGCAGCGACAAACTCAATGTATCCCGCAGTGCCGGTTTTCAAGCCTATCGCCACAGTCGTTGCATCATCCCAGCCACCTACATCATCGAAGGTGAAGGGCCCAAGCAGGCGCGACGCTATCACCGCATTGAAGCGGTCGGGCAACAATTTGCCTTGGGCGGCTTATACCGGGAATGGCTAAATACCGACACCGGGGAAATACAGCGCTCCTGCAGTGTTATCACCACGCCGCCACACCCAGCCTGGCGGGACATTCACAGTAAATCGACGCCACTATTCCTGCCCAATGATCTGCAACTGCAGCGCCGCTGGCTGTCTCACGCTGTCACTGATGTCAGTGCTTTTGCGCCCTTACTAAGACCGAGTTTTCCGAGCCCCATTCGATGTGTACCCATCGAGAGGCCCGGTCAACAAACACCTCTAGGCGAGGCTTTTACACTGACGATGGGGTGACGGGGCAGCGGCGCCACCCACGCCCCCCAGAGTGCTCCGTGTTATTCAAAGATTGCTCCGCAGTCGTCGACATTGATATTTTCAAAGCCTTCGGTGCTGAAATTCAGCAGCAGAGTCAACAGACCATCGACAACCGACAGGGTGGGATTCAGCAAGCAGGCATCCAAGACATCGACAACCTCGCCGAGACCCGGCACCGAGCCCACGCCGTCGAGCAATGCGCTGGTCAGCGTACCCAAACCAAAGCCGATATCCGGCGCCCCTTCGCCAAAGGACGAGAAATCACCGGTAATCAACGCGCTGATCAGTTCTTCCACCGGCAGGGCGCCGCCATCGTCATTGGAGATCAAGGTCCCCAGGATGGGATCGACCACCAGGCCCAGGCCGTAAACCAGCGGCAACACAATGCCCGGGCCCTCGGCACCTGGGAAGCCACCACCGAGAGTCAGCACCGGCTCCAGGGTTTCGCACAGCTCGTTGGAGAAGCTGAGCAGGGCATCATCGGCCGCCGGCAATACCAGCACTGTTGAACCATCCACAGTACCGGGTTCGCCGTCACCCCGCTGGCCATCACTATTTTCGTCCAGGAAGGCATCGACGCAGGTCGTGCTCAGGCGCAGTAGACCATCGGCGCCCCAACAAGCCTTTGTGGTCAGAGCTGAAACTGGCAGCACCATTCGTTGGCGACACCACAATGCCACCGGTTTGATCGGTAATGTCGTCCAATCCCGTGCCCTCTGGAATTGCGGTTTGGCAAGCGGGAATGTCTGCCCAGGAGCCACTCCAAAAACCGGGTATAGCACTGAAGCGGATTTCGTCTTCACCGGTTACCGGGATAAGCATGGATTCACTACTTTTGGGGTCGTCCAACCAGGCCTGGGGGGTAGTGGCCACACCGGCGTGCTCGAACAACGCAAAGACTTCAAACTGCTGTCCGCCTTGCAAATACTGTGTCCCTGCGGACAAGGTGTCGACGACCTCCAACCGGCCAACGCAGGCAAAGGGGTCCACGTTTAAGGTATCCGGCTCGTCGGCATTGGACACCATAAACATCCGCAGCTCCACCAGCTCGCCGGGGTCGACCGCGTTAACCTGACGGCTTGCGGTCACCGGCTCGTCACTGGCGATATACGTCGCGGTGAGATTCAGGGTCGCTTCCTGGGCATTGGGCTGAGCCGTCAACAGCGTCTCAACACCCTGCTCAGGCACAGGGCGCGCGGTAGTCGGCACACTGGAAGACCATGTCACACTGCCTTGCGGGCACACCTCATAAGGGCCTTCGCCACCGTCGATTTCAGCAAAGCGACACAGAGCTCGATAGGCAATGCCATCGATGAAGCTATTGATATAGAGGGTGTCCGGCCCGTTGCTGTCATTGTTGACGCCATCGATCCGCACAATCTTAACGTCGTCCACCCGAGCCGCCACCAGGTCCAGACGCAGGTCGTCTTGAAGGGCATCCGCACTGCCGAAATTGCCAGTCACGGTACTGCTTGGAGACGGCGTCAGCTCAATCAGATCCCGGTAGGCAAAACGGTCGATAGTGGTAGCAAAACCCTGTACCGGATCGATTGGCGGCTCGCTGGAAAAGATGATGTCACTGCTGGCAGACCAGCTCGGTGCGCCGTTGTCATTACAAACAAACACTTCCGATGTTTGCTCGGGATTATTATCGCGGTTGTATTTGAGACGGGCAGCAAACTGCAAACGCTGTTCGGCCGGTACCTGAATGCTGTCGCTGTCCAGACCACGACAGCTTTCAACCAGTTCCGGTAACAAGAAGCCGGCATTGTCGCAGGGCGCAGCGGGTGGGTTGATCACGGTACAAATCTCGGCCGTGGTAAAGGTACCCGGCGTCAGCACCACTTCCAGCTCGCGAACACCGTCGGAGACCGCGCCAACACAATCGTTGTTGCTGTCGCCATCGATGGCAAACAGAGTGACACTGTGCGGCGGGTTATCGCCGTCGGCAGAGAAGGGGTTGCTGAAGGTGACATCCACTTCGCCATCCGATTGACTCACCGGCTGGTTTTCGGCGATGGCAGCCAGCGAGGAATCGCTGCTGCAAATGACGACGGTATGGGTCAGGTTCTCGGCAATGGTGGTATTGGTGAAATACTGCAGCAGCCGATAGCCGCTGGTCTGGGAGTCGTTGGGGTTGAGAGGGTCGAGGAGAATCGTCGTCTGTCCAACCAATTTCGGCTGACCGTCAGGTGTCGGCGGCACAATGGTAAAGTTACCACTGCGGCTGTACTCGCTCCCCGCCTTAACAAAGGTACCCACCAGACTGGAGGCAATAGCAGGCGCAGTGATACTGAGTCGCTCAGTGCTGAGAATATCCACCACTATGCCGTTGCGTACCGTTTCGCGAAAGGCCATCTGCCCGTTGTTGTCAGTGGCGATTTCCGCTTCTGGTGGCACACCGAGCCCTTCGGCCAGGGACCACTCCACTCGCTCGGTAATCACCTTGAATGGCCCCAGCTCAACACCATCAGTGGTGCGCGCCAACATTCGGGCTGAAATCTTGCTGGTGCCGGTGCCCGGCAGTACGGTACCGCCAATGAATTCCAATTGCAGTGTCGAAGGGTCTATGGATAAAGCCGGTCGATCGGGGCTCCGTGAATCACCGCCCCCACCGCAAGCGCTTAAAAAAACAGTGGATAGGAGCAATACGGCGACAAGGCGGGCAATCATCAGTGCTCTCCCTAGCTAGAAAAAGGTACGGGTGAATGGATGGAACAGGAAATTGCGTATTAAGGTACGTAGAAGCCCTTACCTCGTTAATAGGTATAACTACGTAATAAGTGGCGCAATCGGGGCAGAAACGGGGACTGGTTCACACTTTTTAATGCTGGTGCCTTAACAAGCCCAGCTACGGCTCTCACCGCAGGTCGACAATGAGAAAGTGCCTCCCTCACACATGCAGAGAAAAGGAGAGTGTTATGACAGTCATGTTACGACTTATCGCGATATCGATGTTGGCCTGGGGCAGTGTCGCCCTGGCGAATTCAACAAGCACTGCCAAGTCACCAAGTTACGACGCCCAGCTGTCAGATTACGCCTACCCCTTTGCTGTTAAGACCTTCCAGCTCCGCTCCCAGAACCAAGCCTTGCAAATGGCCTACATGTATTTGCCGGCAAAGGGAGAGCGCAAGGGGGTTATCACTCTTCTTCACGGCAAGAATTTCAACGGCGCCTACTGGCAAGACAGCGCGCTCTTTCTCAGCGAACAGGGCTTCGATGTATTGATGCCCGACCAGATTGGCTTCGGCAAATCCAGCAAACCCACCGACTACCAGTACAGCTTCGCCGCACTGGCCAACAATACCCGCGCCCTGTTGGACAAGCTGGACATCGACAAAACCTGGGTGCTCGGCCACTCCATGGGCGGCATGCTGGCGTCCCGCTTTGCCTTGCTCTACCCGAAGAGAACGGAACAGCTGATCCTCCTCAACCCCATCGGCCTGGAGGACTACCTTCGCTATGTGGAGTACAAGGACATCGGCTTCTTTTACCGCAATGAGCTCAAGGCCAGCGCCGAGGGGGTACTGGCCTACCAGCGCAAAAACTATTACGACGGACAATGGAAGGAAGATTACGCCGCACTGGCTGAACCGCTGATCGGCTGGATACAAGGCCCGGACTGGAAACAGCTGGCGCAGGTCAGCGCCCGGGCCTACGATATGATTTTTACCGGCCCGGTAATCAACGAATTTCAGCACCTGGCCGTGCCCACCACGCTGATTCTCGGCACCCGGGATCGTACCGGCCCCGGGCGCAACTGGAAGCGCGATGGCGTAACCCGTGAGCTGGGGCGTTACGATCGACTCGGCGCAGAAGTAAAAGCCCGCAACCCCAGCATTGAGCTGATCGAGCTAAAAGGCCTGGGCCACCTGCCCCATATTGAAGATTTCGCAACCTTCGCGGCAGCACTGTCCAACACACTTAACCCGGAAAAGTGAATCCAAAGCCATGACAAAGGCTAGGCCCTAGGCCGGCTGCTTTTTCAGCAACCACACCGCAATCAGCGTGGCCAGCAACTCAAACACTAATGCCCCGGAGGTGTAAGCGCTGAAATTGGCGGCCATCAACGCCCCCAGAGATCGAGCGATAAAGAGCCCCCCGGTGGCGAAGGCCAGGGCCGTCAAGGCGGGTTTTATCATCGCGCTGCGCAGTAGCCCCATCAGTGCCAGCACCCCCAACGCCGTCTGCAAACCGCCATACATGGCCTTGATCTCCACTGTGCCGGTGGCACTGGCCGCAGTGATCACATTCATGTCAGCCAGTGCCGTGGGCACCATAAAGCAGTACAGGCCGTAGCCCGCCCAGACCAATGCGGAAAACCCCAAAAATAGCTGTGTTGGCATATCCCCTTCCTTTTTTATAGTGATTGTTTGTTGAGCAGTTTAGGGCCACCGCCGGTGAATTGCACGATCCGGCACCGCGTGTAAATTAGGGCACTCTTTTGGTGTGGCGTTGTCTTGTAGTTTCAGTGTGAATGGCAACCGGCTATGCTGTGGGCCATTACCGACAATCATCGGGGGAGTTATGAAACGGATTCTTAAAATTGTTCTTGGGCTGGTGATCCTGCTGGTCGCCGTGGTGGTCTTCGCCATTGAGCCCATTGCCAAATGGGCGATCGAGAGCGAAGGCAGCAAGCAAGTCGGCGCGAAAGTGGAGGTGGACAGTGTCGACATCAAGTTCTACCCCACCCATGTGGCCCTCAATGGTTTAACTGTTGCCAACCCCAAGGAGCCCATGCGCAACCTGATGCAGAGTGAGAAGGTCTCCGCCGATGTGGATATCAAGGCACTGCTGAAAAAGCAGGTGATTGCCGATCAGGTGCTGCTGTCAGGCCTGCAAATGCACACCCAGCGCAGCACTCCCGGCACTCTGGACGGCAGCATGCCGCCCCCCAAGCCGGAGCAAAAAGAGGGTCTGCCCAGCATTGAATTGCCCGATGCCAGCGCCATCATGGACGAGGAAAAGGCCATCGTTCAGGCCGAGGTAGAAGAGATCGAGGCGGGCTTCAAGGCCATCCAAAATCGCTGGGAGGAGAAGTCCCAGAATATGCCGGAGGAGGCACAGGTAGAGGAGTACAAACAACGCTGGGAAGAGCTGAAAGAACAGAACATGGTGGTCCGGCTGCAGGGAGCCAAGGAGCTGCGGGACGATATCAAGGCAGAATTGAAGCAGTACAAGTCCTTTAATAAAGACCTGCAAGCCGATATCGCCGAGGTTCAGGCCCTGGCCAAGCGCGCCGCCAACCTGCCCAAAGCCCAATCCCAGCGCATTGCATCCAAGTACGGCCTCGATCAAGGCACCGATGGTATGCTGCGCTTCCTGCTGGGTGACGACGCCACCGCCATGGTGCAAAGCGGTTTAACCCTCTACAAACAAACCATGGCGGAGCTGTCCAAGCCCCCCGCCGAGCCAGAGCCCAGTACCGAGGGCGGCGAGCTGCCGGTCAATATCCTGATCCGGGAAATCCTTATCGACGGCTACCAGATGGTGGGCGAGGAAAAACTGGCCTACTCCGGTGAAATCCGCGACGTTACCGACAATCAGGACTACTGGAACAAGCCCATCACCATGGCCATCAAAGGCGGCATGGCAGAGAAGTCCCAGCTGCTGATCGATGGCGTGTTCGACCAGCGCGACGATATTCTCAAGAGCGTACTGACCATGGGCCTGGAGCAACTGTCGCTAAATGGCGTGGCGCTGTCCCAGAACCCGGCACTGCCGCTGACCTTGGAACAGGGCATCGCCGACATCGCCGCCAATTTCTCTATCGAGGGCGACAGCCTGTCGGGCTCCATCGATGGCCTGGTCAATCAAGTCAAACTACTGGTGGCCAACGCGGCAGAGGGCAACCCCACCATGCAGCGGCTGGCTTCGGCGCTGGAGGGGGTTAACCAGTTGGTGATGGACCTCAATGTTAAAGGCTCTGTGGACGACCCCATTATCCGATTGAAGTCCAACCTCGACCGGATTCTCGGCGACGTGCTGGGTGAAGAGCTCAAAGGCCGGGTCGACGAGCTTAAAGTTGAGTTGCAGGACAAGCTGCAAAGTCAGTATGGCGACCAGCTGGCCAGCTTGCAGCAGAAGAAAGACATCCTCGGCCAATACAGCCAGCTGCTGGGAGATCGGGAAGCCGCACTACAAGCGGTGATGAAGGAAATGCTGTAACAGCAACAAAAACGCCCGGCCCACAATAGCGGGCCGGGTAAGGGGTGGGGTATTACTGAACGGTGATTTTGCGGGGTGCTGCGGCCGCCGCCTTGGGAATGTGCAGCGCCAGGACGCCGTTTTCCACCTTGGCGGCAACCTGCTCCTCGTCCACCGTGTCGGGCAGGTTAAAGCGGCGCACAAATTGGCCTTGCCAGCGCTCGTTGATCGCAACCTTGGCCTCTTCGCCGTGGTCGACCTTGCGCTCGCCGCTCACCGTCAGCACTCCACTGTCGATGGTAATGTCGATGGATTCGCGACTGACGCCGGGCACATCCATGGTCAACAGGTAGCCAGCGTCGGACTCGACAATATCCACCGCTGGCGACCAACGGCCGGAGCTTGAATAGGGCTCGACGCGATTATCAAACAAGCGGTTAACATCACGCTGTAAATCATTAAACAATGCAAAAGGCAGATAGCTGTTCATGGTAAACACCTCCTATAAATCCAGGCTTAGCTGGATGCCTAACAGTTTGATTTAAGCGATCGCTGTTGCTTTAAATATGGGTACAGCAAAACCCTTTTCAAGATATCTGAAGCAAATTTTGAGCTTCGGAAAATCCCTATCTGCTACACTCACAGCAGATTTCACTCACTGAAAGAAATAAGGATAGAACTATGGCGATTCAAGTTGGTGATGCAATTCCCGAGATGAAGCTGAAAGTCATGGGCGAAAAAGGCCCCGAGGACATCGCCACCGGCGATATCTTCAACGGCAAGAAAGTTGTGCTGTTTGCAGTACCGGGTGCCTTTACCCCCGGCTGCACCGTGACCCACCTGCCCGGCTATGTGGTCAATGCCGACACCATCAAAGCCAAGGGCGTCGACACCATTGCCTGCGTATCAGTTAACGATGCCTTTGTCATGGACGCCTGGGGCAAATCCCAAAACGCCGATGAAATCCTTATGCTGGGCGATGGCAACGGCGACTTCACCAAGGCCGTGGGCCTGGAGATGGACGCCAGCGGCTTTGGCATGGGCACCCGCAGTCAGCGCTACGCCATGATTGTGGAAAACGGCAAAGTGACTCACCTGGCGGTGGAACCTGCCGGTGGTGTTGACGTCAGCGCGGCAGAAAAAATCCTCGAACAGCTGTGACCCAAACCCCGCACACACCCCGTGTGCTGATCTTCGATTCCGGCGTCGGCTCACTGAGCATCGGCGCCGAAATTCATCGACAACGCCCCGATATCGACCTGCTCTACATTATGGACCGCGGGGGCTTTCCCTACGGCGAATGGCAGGAGGCGGCATTGGTAAAGCATATTTGCCGCGAAGTCACTGCCGTGCTCGCCGAGGAGCCCGCCGACCTGTTGGTCATGGCCTGCAACTCTGCCAGTACCGCGGTGTTGCCCGCTCTGCGGGCATCCTTGAGCATTCCCGTGGTGGGCGTGGTACCGGCCATTAAACCCGCGGCAGCCATGAGCCAAAGCGGGGTGATCGGCCTGCTGGCCACCCCCGGCACCATTGCCCGCCCCTATACCGCCCAGCTGATCGAGGATTTCGCCCGCGAGCACTGCGTTATTGCGGTGGGCAGCAAAGAGTTAGCTCCGGCAGTGGAAGCCTTGTTCTGGGGGGAGCCGGTGGCCGAAGCGGTATGGCAGCGCGCCGTCGCCGAACTACAGCAACACCCGCGCTTTCCAGAGCTGGATACCCTGGTGCTGGCCTGCACTCACTTTCCGCTGGTCAAAACTCAGCTCGCAGCGCACCTGCCGCCGTTGCAGTGGGTAGATTCTGGTGAGGCTATCGCCCGGCGGGTGGATCATTTGCTCTGCGAGGCCGGGTGGCCAAGGCTCACCGCGCAACAAGACGTGCAACAAGGCAAGCAAGAGGCGCGAGTGTTGGGGATAGATCGAGCCAGTAAGGCGCTATTGGCGAAACTTGAGCAACGCCAGGTCCAATTTACTGGCCGTTAAAGGCCTCGACTTCCCGGTCGTAGGCAGAAATCGCCTCACTGATAGCCGCCATGGCCTCATTGTACTGCTGGCGACGGCGATCCTGGCGCAGGATATTGTCGTGCCCGGTGCCCTTGGCGGTTTTCTCCATGGCATCCAGGCACAAAATAAAACGATCCAGGTCGCGCAGGTAGGCATCCAATTGCTTGCGGGCCACCAGCATTTGTTCCCGGTCGCTGCTGGCGCCATCCGGCAGCTGCAGTTTGCCGGGTTCCGGCATCACACAGGCGGCAAACAGCGAAGGCGAAAAACAAAGAAGCAACGTCAGCGCGGCGGCGATTCGTCTCATAGTGTCGAAAACTTGATTATTGGGAATGCCGTCGCAGTATAACCCAGGGAGTGCGGCGTACATAAAAAGCGATGTACACCCTACGGCTGCAATGTACCTCGGAACCATCTACCGATACTAACCCGCCCGGTAGGGCGGACACGGTGTTTCGTGTCCGCCGTTCCCTAGGTGGGTTGTTAAACCCAACAACCGGGGCTATGTAGCACCCATGTTGGGTTTCATGCTTCAACCCAATCTACAGGGATTTGGGATCAAAGCCGCCGGCGTAGAACTGACCAAACCATTTGCGGAACTTGGCAATGGGCCCATCGCCGTCACACAGAATCGGCAGGGGGCGGTAGATCTTGTGCTCCCAAATCGGCTTGTCTTCTTCCAGCTGGCCGACGATATTGGCGATGATGGCGGCGTTAACGCCGCCCTTTTTCACTTCACCGTCCACTTTGGGCTGGGTAAAGGCAAAGCGCACATGCACCTGCTCTTCGCTGATGGGAGTGGTCAGCCCCATCAGGAAGGTATCGGCAATCCCTTCAAACTTGGTAAAGCCCTGGCCGGGGCCGGCGCTACCGGTGTGAATCGCACCCTTCACCTCACCCCGAGGGGTGGGCATGTTGGCTTTTTGTAGACCGCGAGAGAACGGACCGTCGTAGGTGGTCTCCCACTCCGGGAAGGACGCGGTGCCGTGGACATATTTAAAGTGAGCGGGGTCGGCGGCGTTCTCCGCCATTTCCTGGTTGTGGGTGTCGATGATCCACTCGTAGCGCTCCAGTGGCGACCAGTCGCTGCTGTTGGCCTCGTCGTGCTCAATGACTTCCCACTTGGGTGACTCGCCATCGGGGTGGTACCAGGCCCAGATCACCTGATTGGTCTCCCGCAGCGGGAAGGACTTGAGGCATTTCTTGCCCTTGATTTTGGGAGGCATATTCTTGGCGTAGGGCACCTCGGCACACTCACCGTCGGGATTAAACTTCCAGGAGTGGAAAGGACAGACGATGTTCTCGCCCTCAATGCGACCGCCGCCCTTGCCGGACTGCTCGTGAATGCCGTGACCGAGGTGGGCACCCAGGTGGGGGCAGTAGGCCTCCATCAGCACGGCGCGACCGCTTTCCGTGCGGAACAGCACCAACTCCTGGCCAAAGTAGTGAACGGCTCGGGATTCACCCACAGCCAGCTCATCGGAATAGGAAACAGCAAACCAGCCAAAAGGCATGGGCATGGGGTAACGTTGAATGGCGACGGCAGTCATGGTGGTCTCTCCCTATTGAAGCCTGTGCGCCTCACTTTACCCCCCACCCCTCGCCAAACAATGACAAAAAGAGACAGAGCAATGGCAATTTCCGCCAGAGCGCGGCTCAGCGGGCGATTAGTCGCCCCACCAGCGCCGCATCTTGTCCATAAATACATCGGCACCGGTTTTAATCAGCGCCTCTTCCTGGGAGCCGGGCTGGGCACCAGAGCGGACAATCGCCTCCTGCACAGCGATCTCCTTGGCCATCTCTTCCATGGTCTGCTGCTCCACCGGCTCACCGTCGGGGGTTTCGATATCGCCCTCAGAGGCGGCAATAATCTGCTTGGCCTCATCGGAGTTGGGGTCGACCCCAGTGCGCGCCATCACCTCCAGCGCCGCATAGCGCTCGGCGGCCTGCTGGTCACTGATCGGTCTGCCCCGTTCGTCATAGGCTTGATCATTGGGCTGACCGGCAGTCTCCGGCGACTGCCCCATGCTGAGGCGGATCATCTTGGCTTCGTCGGAGGTGGGCGGTGCACCGGCCTCTTCAACAGCCCGCTCCACCGCTTTGGCACGGCCCAGTTCCCGGGCCGTGATGGCCGCGCCGAGGCGGTTGTATACCCCATAGGGCTTGGTTTGCTCAGCCTCGCTCTCTGCCGACTTGGCTTGCCCCGGCGGTACGTGCTCCGGTGTGTGAGCGGCCATGGCCACGGTACCTGCGGCTGCCAGCGCCGCCGCGATAAGGAATCGAATCATGTTTACTGCCCCCGAATCGACCCCATACGGTTGCCCGCGGGGCCTGTGTTAGACTTGTTGTATGACGACTGAAATACCGACACTGCAAGATCGCTTTGGCCGCACGGTGGACTACCTGCGCCTGTCGGTCACCGACCGCTGCGATTTCCGCTGTGTGTACTGCATGGCGGAGGACATGACCTTTCTGCCCCGCCAGCAAATACTCAGTCTCGAGCAACTTTACGATATTGCTCACAGCTTTGTCCGCCTGGGTGTGAAAAAAATACGTTTAACCGGCGGCGAGCCCCTGGTACGCAATAACGTCATCGAACTGATCAACCGGCTGGGCAAACTGGAGCAGCTTGAGCAGCTCCACCTCACCACCAACGGCGCCCGGCTGACCCAGTTTGCCGGCCCGCTCCGGGAGGCCGGTCTCACCGGCATCAATATCTCCATCGACAGTTTGCGCGCCGACCGCTTCAAGCAACTGACCCGCTTTGGCGACCTCGATAAGGTCATCGCCGGCATCGACGCTGCCCGGGCCCAAGACTTCCGCCGCATCAAGCTCAACGCGGTGATCCTTAAGGGCCGCAACGACGACGAAATCCTCGACCTGGTGGACTTTGCCCGGGACCGCGCCGTCGACCTCAGCTTTATCGAAGAAATGCCCCTGGGCCATATCGACGAACACAACCGGGCGCTCAGTTTCTGCAGCAGCGACGAAATTCGCGAGATCGTCAGCGCCCGCTATCCGCTGACCCCGACCACCGAGAGCACCGGCGGCCCCTCGCGCTATTACATGATGGCGGACAGCGCCAGCCGCATCGGCTTTATCTCTCCCCACAGCCACAACTTCTGCCACCTCTGTAACCGGGTGCGCCTCACCGTGGAAGGTCGCCTGCTGCTGTGTCTGGGCAACGAGCACTCCATGGACCTCAAGGCCATTGTCGACCGCTACCCCGGCGATCAGGCCCGCCTGGAGGCCGCCATTGTCGAGGCCATGGACCTCAAACCCGAGCGCCACCATTTCGATCTCGATGACGAACCCCAGATCGTGCGCTTTATGAATACCACTGGCGGCTAGCCGGTGGCCTGCCACCCCTCCAGCAAGGCACTGACCAAAGAGGCGCTGATTCAGGCACTGGCGCTGGATCCCCATGTGGAGGGAGGCTACTTTCGCCGCACCTACACTTCTCCGGTGACTGTCGCCCCAGTAGATAGCGCCCCAGTAGAGACTGCCCCGGTGGATACCGATTCCGGCAAAGCGGCGATGAGCAGTATTTTCTATCTGCTCACCGAAGACAGCCCGGTGGGCCATCTTCACCGCAACCGCTCCGATATCCTGCACTTCTGGCAGGCTGGCGACCCACTCCGCTACACTCTGCTCTCTCCAGAGGGCGAACTACGTACAGTGATAGTGGGCCCCAATGTGGTGGCGGGCCAGCAATTACAGCTGCTGGTCCCCGGCGGCACCTGGAAGGCCTCAGCACTGATGGCGGAGCACAGTAGTGCCGGCTACGGACTGATCAGTGAAGCGGTGTGCCCGGGCTTTGATTTTGCCGACCACAGCATGGCCGACGCTGAGCAGATCAAGCGCCGCTATCCACAGCACTGGCCAACACTGGCGTCCCTGGTGCGCCCCTGAAAATTGCGACTAAAAAACAACAAGACGACCCGTTTATGAGCCACAGCAATCCCGCCCGCAACAACATCGATAGCCTGATCGCGAATCTGGCGGAGCAGGGCTATATCGCCAGCGAGGCCATCGCCACCACCCTCTATCTGGCGCAACAGCTTCAGCGCCCGATCCTGATAGAGGGGCCACCCGGGGTGGGCAAAACCGAGCTGGCCAACGCCACCGCCGCCATGCTGGAACTACCCCTGCACCGCCTGCAATGCTACGAAGGCCTGGACGAAAGCAAGGCGCTTTACGATTGGAAATACAGCAAGCAATTGCTGTATGTGCAGGTGCTCAAGGAACAGCTGGCAGAGATTCTCGGCGGCGCCGACACCTTGAGTTCAGCGGTGGATCGCCTGCATGGCTTCGACGATATTTTCTACTCCGAGCGCTTTTTGGAGCCGCGCCCCCTGCTCAAGGCCTTGCAAAGCGATGCCGGCGCGGTATTGCTGATCGACGAGATCGACAAGGCCGACTACGAGTTCGAATCCCTGCTGCTGGAAATCCTCGCCGACTTCCAGGTCAGCATCCCCGAAATCGGCCGTTTGGGCGCCAAGGTACCGCCGCTGGTAATGCTGACCAGCAACAATACCCGGGATCTCAGCGATGCCCTCAAACGCCGCTGCCTACACCTCTACATTCCCTTTCCCGAGACCGCCCTGGAGCAGCGCATCGTCCAGAGCCGGGTGCCGGATGTGCCCGAGCAACTGCGCAAGCAGCTGGTGGAATTTGTCCACAACGTGCGCTCCCTGGACCTAAAGAAGCAGCCCGCCATTAGCGAGACCATCGACTGGGCCCGGGGCCTGATTTTGCTTCATGCCGAGCACCTTGACCGCCAGCTGGTCAGCGACAGCCTCAATCTATTGCTCAAGTACGAAGAGGACATCGCCATCGTCACCCCGGAAATTCCCGACCTCCTCAAGGGACACCGGCCGGGGGCGTAATGGACGCACCGCTGCTGCAGTTTATTCGACACCTGCGCCACCACGGCGTGGCGGTGTCGCCCTCGGAAACCCTCGACGCCATGCAGGTCGCCGCAGCGCTGGGTTATGCCGACCGCAGCCTGCTCTACCACGGGCTGCGCACCAGCCTGGCCAAATCCGAGGAAGATCAGGAAGCCTTTGCCCGCTGCTTCGGCCAGTTTTTTCAGTTTGATCCCTCCCCAACGGCAGGCAACGACACCGAATCTGCCGATGGCGAAGCTCGCGAGGATGCCGAGGGCGATACCCCGGACGAGCCCGGCAATGGCGATGGCGGCGGGCAGAGCCAGGGCGGTGGCGGCGGTATGGGCCTCAGCGAGCGGGATAACCAGGAGGCCTTCGCCGAAGTGATGCAGGCCGCCGCCGACGTGGGCCTGGAGAATATGACCCTGTCCACCCAGCGGGGCATCTACCGTATGCGCATGCTGGACGCCCTTAATGACAAGCAGCGGCGGGCACAGATCGCCGAGTTAGAGGCTGGCGATGCCGAACAGCAAGCCCAAGCTCAATGGCTGCAGGGCCAGCGGGACGCGCAACTGGAGATGATCCAGGCACTGATGGATCGCCAGTTGTTGCTGAACAATAACGCCGCCAGCCGCGCCTACCAGGAACAGCTCATACAACAGAGCAATATCGCCGCCCTGGACCGCTACTACCGCGACCGGCTGCCGCCGCTGATCCGCAAACTGGCCAAAAAGCTGGCCGCCAAACACCGTCAGCGCCATCGCCGGGCCAAGCGGGGCAAGCTGGACGTGGGCAAAACCCTGCGCCGCAGCATTGCCTACGACGGTATTCCCTTTGAACGCCACTGGCGCAATACCCGGCGGGAAAAAAGCGATATCTATGTGCTCTGTGACCTCAGCGGCTCGGTAAGCAGCTGGTCGGAAGTGCTGTTGTTGTTTGTGCAGTCTCTGGCCGGGGTGCTGCCCCACACCCGCACCTTTGTATTCTGCGGCCCCAGCGTGGAGGTCAGCGAGCTGTTCAAACAGCACGACCCCGACACCGCGCTGGCGCTCATCCAACAGCGCCACGGCATGGGCGCCAGTGACTACGGCGCCGCCCTGCGCACCTTTCGGGACCAGGTCATCGACACGGTGAACCGCCGCTCCACGGTGATTATCCTCGGCGACGGCCGCAACAACGGCGGCGACCCAGGCCTGGAGGCCCTGCGGGAGTTATATCTGCGCTCGCGGCTGGTGCTGTGGTTCAATCCCGAGGCCCGCAGCCGCTGGCAGTCCGGTGACTCTGAGATTCGCCGCTACCAGACCGCCTGCCACTATGTGGCCGAATGTGGCAGTGTGCAGAAACTGGAACGCTTATTGGATGGTCTATTAACCTTATTGCTGTGATCAGCCCCCTTTCCCAACCGGCCTAAACACCATGAACAAGTTCAATCGTTTTATCAGTCAGTCCTTTGTCGGCGGCGTGTTGGTCATCGCCCCCATCATTATTTTTCTGCTGGCCTTTCGCTGGGCCATCAATGCGGTGCGGGGCTTGATTCAGCCACTCACGGCGCCGCTGATCAAACTGACCGGGGCACCGCCACTCTTTATCGATTTGCTGGTGGTGGCACTGATTATCCTGGTGTGCTTCCTGGTGGGTACGCTGATCGCCACCAATGTCGGCCGCTTGGCGCAACATTACCTGGAGAACAAGCTGTCCCGTTTTGCCCCAGGTTATCGGCTGATCCGCGACATTATCAAACAGGTGCTGGGCAACGACGCCGACTCCCCCTTCAAGCGCGGCGAGGTGGCCATCGTCCAACTCTACGGCCTGCAATCACCGGCGCGGGTTACCGGCATCGTCACCAGCCGTCATGGCAACGGCTGGTACTCGGTGTTTGTCCCCACTGGCCCCAACCCCACCTCGGGCTTTATCTACCACTTGCCTGAGGAGTGTGTGGAACTGCGCCCCGATATCAAATTGGACGCCGCCTTTAAATCCATTATTGCCTGTGGCGCTGGCTCGGCAGATTTGGGAGTAACCCGAGGCTTTGCCGGGCACAAAGAGATGACTACCGAACACGCCGGCTAAGGCAGCGGTGGGTAAGAAAAAACAGGGTAGGAAATAGACAGGTAGAAAACAGAGAGCGACAGACAAAAAAAAGGCGCCCAGTGGGCGCCGAATACTTACCTAGAGTAGGAGACTTCGAAAGCTTAGAAGTCGGCTATACGAGAAAGTTCCTCAGCACTGGGCGCAAACCAATAACTTCCGGTCACCGGCGTCGACATTTCGGTCAGACGATCGTGCACACCATCGCCACTGGTGCCAAACATACTGGCCAGTATCCGCTCGTAGCGCTCGATATCCCGGCTGAAGGCCAAAAAGTACAGGCCACTTTCCGTCACACCGCCATAGGGCACACTGCGGCGGTAGAGCTTCTGGCCCACACCGTCTACCTTGACGTCGCTACGGCTGACGTGGGAGTTATCCGGCATGGCATCGCCCTTGAGTTCGACGCTGTCCAGCTTGGTGCGGCCGATCATCTTTTCCTGGTCGGCCTGGGACAGGGCATGCATGGCGTCCAGCTTGTGAATCCACTGCTGGGAAAACACATAGCTGCCGCCGGCACCGGGTTCACCGTCGGGAATCAACGCCACTTCTTTTTGCTCATCGCCCTCGGGGTTTTCAGTGCCATCGACAAAGCCGGACAGGTCCCGGGAGTCCCAGTAGAAAAAGCCATTTTTATCCAACAGCGGCTCGGCCACCGCCGTCAGGGCTCGATGGGCGGCCAGCGCGGCGTCAAAGTTGGCACTGTGGTTGTCGCCGTGGAACCAGATAAAAATATCCCGCTGGGTGGCCGGTGCCACGGTGTCGCCTTTGCCCGCACCGGCAAAGGACCGCAGCCCTTTCGGTGCGTCGCCATCGAGCCGGGCCCAGCAGTCGGCACCAAAGGCCCACACCACATTGACCGGGCTCTGCTGGCCGGTTAGCTCGGTCACCTCGGCGGTCTGCCCTTCCCCGCGCACGGCGGCGCCCAGGGCCCGGCACAGGCTGGCGTCATCGACCCCGTCCTTCAGTTGATACTCGAGCAGCATGTGGGAGTGGGTGCGCTCGGCAAAGATGCCGGGCTGAGGCGTGGGCATGGGGAGTCTCCTGTCTAATCTCATTTCCTTATAATTATTAGGTGTATGCCAGTTGCTGACAATAGCGTCTTGTTCCTTTAGGGGCGCGGATTTACACTGGGCAGCCTTTAAATTGTGGTCGCTGGCAACATGTCGGCATGGGCCCACTGAGGACAACACATTGTCGAGCAAGCTTGATCAACGACTGGCCTTTTTGGGCGAGGCACCACAACAGGCATTACTGACCCGGCTGTGCCGGGGCATCGAAAAAGAGAGCCTGCGCATGGACGGCGAGGGCATACTGGCACAAACGCCCCACCCCGCCGCCTTTGGCTCCCCCATGAGCCACCCGTCGATCACCACCGACTTTTCCGAGGCGTTGCTGGAATTTATCACCCCGGTTAGCACCTCCATCGGCGCCACCCTGGGAGAGCTGGAGGCCATCCACCGTTTCGCCTACGCCGAACTTCAGGGCGAATCCCTGTGGAACGCCAGCATGCCCTGTCGTCTCAGCGAACAGGACGACGAGATCCCCGTCGCTCAATACGGCAGCAGCCATCCCGCCACCATGAAGACCCGCTACCGGCTGGGACTGGGCCACCGCTACGGTCGCAAAATGCAGACTATCGCCGGCATTCACTACAACTTCTCACTGCCACCGGCGCTGTGGCAAGCCCTGCACGACTTTGAAGGCAACGGCCACTCACAACAGGACTATGTGACCGAGCGCTACTTCAGCCTGATCCGCAACTTCCGCCGCTGGTGCTGGCTGCTGGTCTACCTGTTTGGCGCGGCGCCGGCGGTATCCCGTTGCTTCCTCAACGGCCGGCCCCACAGCCTGGAAGACTTCGATTCCCACACACTGTATCTGCCCTACGCCACCTCGCTGCGGATGGGCGATCTGGGCTACCAAAGCGACGCCCAGAAAAACCTCAATATCTGCTACAACCGGCTGGATAACTACATCGAAACCCTGCGGGGCGCGATTACCACCTCCCACCCGGATTACGAGCGCTTCCCCGCCGACGAGCAGTTGTCCACCGGGCTGCTGCAAATCGAAAACGAGTTCTACAGCCCCATTCGTCCCAAACGGGTTACCGCGTCCGGCGAGATCCCTCTGGGCGCTCTGCGCCGCGGCGGCGTGGAATACATTGAAGTGCGCTGCCTGGACGTCAACCCGCTGCTGCCCATGGGCATCGACGCCCAGCAGATCCGTTTTTTGGACAGCTTCCTGCTCTACTGCCTGATCGAAGACAGCCCGGAGTGCGACGACGCCGACAACCTGGCGGTGATCGACAATCTGCTGGATGTGGTCAACCGGGGCCGTGAGCCGGGGCTGACCCTGCGCCACAATGGCGATTCCTTAACCCTGAGCCAGTGGGCCGACAGACTACTGGACGGCATTAGTGCCGTTGCCGAACAGCTGGATGCCGCCCACGGCGGCCACGACTATCGCGCTGCCTGCAACGCCCAGCGCGACAAAGTCCGCGACCCGGCACTGACGCCCTCGGCGCAGATACTCTCCGCCATGAAGCGGGACCAGCAATCCTTCTTCGCCTTTGCCATGGACCAGTCCCAACAACATGCCGAGCAGCTGCGCCAGCGGCCACTGGACGCCGCCGAAAATCAGCGATTTGCGTCAATGCGGGAGCAGTCCCTGGTCGAGCTTAGGGAGGCCGAAGCCCAGTCCACCGGCACCTTCGATGATTACCTGGCCCGTTTTTACAAACAGTACGACGACTTGTAGGCGGGGCCGGCGGTGAACTACCTGGCCCATTTTCATCTGGCCCGCCGGGTTGCCCACAACACTGGCCTACACGAATCCGATCTGCTGATCGGCGCCCTGTTGGGGGATGCCGTTAAAGGGCCATTGAAGGGCCACTACCCCGAGGGCTGGGAGGTGGGCATTCGACTGCACCGGCGCATCGACGCCCTCACCGATCACCACCCCACCGTAGCGGCGTTGACCACCGCCCTGCCCGACCACTACCGCCGCTTTGCCGGCATCATGCTGGATGTGTGTTTTGACCACTGCCTGAGCCTGGATTGGCCGCAACACGAAGCCCAGCCCTTGGCGGACTTCAGTCAGCACTGCTACCACCAGCTGCTGCCTGGCAAAAGCGACTACCCTGCAACAGCGGCGCGGCAGATTTACTATCTGGCCCGCTACGACGTGCTGACAGGGATGGACCACTGGCCCCAGATAGAAGCGATGCTGGAGCGCATTGATCAGCGCTTTCGCCGCCCCACGCCGCTGGCCGAGGCCGGGCCGACCCTGGCCAGAGCACTGCCCACTGTGCGCGAGGGCTTTGCTCAGCTGTACCCGGCATTGATCGACCAGCTCAGTGAGGAATTTAGCGCCGCTTGATCAAAACCTTGTCTGGCGGTGTCCAATTCCTTACTGTATGCCGCAATCCGCTGCCTGCACACAGCGCCAGATAACCAGACCTCAACAAGAGAACGCCCATGCCCGCAATCAATCCCCGTTGGATCTACCTGTTTGTGCTGCTGTCTTGTGCCGGGCTGCTGGGCTACGCCCTGTACGCTCAACATGTCGACGGCCTTCACCCCTGCCCGCTGTGTATCACCCAGCGCGCATTTTTTGCCCTGGCCGGTTTTTTTGCGCTGATGGGGCTGATCTTCAACCCGGTGCATCTGGGGCGCTATGTGGCCAATGGTCTGATGCTGCTGAGCTGCATTGGCGGTGGCGCGGTGGCCTACCGCCAGGTGTGGCTGCAGGGTCTGCCCCCCGATCAGGTGCCCGCCTGTGGCCCCAGCCTGGAGTACATGTTTGACAACCTGCCCTTTGCCGAAGCCTTTCGCACGCTGATGATGGGGGACGGCAATTGCGCCGAAGTGGTGTGGACCTTCTGGGGCCTGAGCATGCCCACCTGGTCGCTGATCTGGTTCTGCGCCCTGGGGCTGCTGGCACTGTTCAACATGCTGATAACGCCCAAGGCCGACTAATGCTTACCGGCCTGCTGACCCTGTTGGGCTTTCAGCTGTTGGGAGAAGCCCTGCAGCGCCTGCTGGGCCTACCCCTGCCCGGGCCGGTGATCGGTATGTTCTTGCTGTTCGGCTTTCTGTGCCTGCGGGGCGAGGTGCCCGAGCACCTGGAAACCGGCAGTCAGCGTTTGATCGACATGATGCCATTGCTGTTTATGGCCCCCGCCGCCGGGGTGTTTTTTCTCGGCGCCGGTTTTGCCGACCAGTGGCCGGGCTTTCTCGCCGCCGTCACTCTGGGCACGGTATTCAGCCTGATTTTTAGCGGCCTGCTGTTAAAGACACTGACCAAAAAGCGGGACAAACACGGCGCGGAGTCGCAGCATGACTGAGCTGCTCCACAGCCCCTTGTTTGCGGTCACCATGACCCTGCTGGCCTTTCAGCTCAGCCTTAAGCTCTATCAACGCAGCGGTCGGCTGGCCATTCTCCACCCCACCATCGGCGGTGCGGTGCTGGTCGCCGGGGTGTTGTTGGCCTTGGGTCAGGACTACGGCAGCTACTACCAAGACGTGCACTGGCTGACCTTTTTGCTGGGGCCGGTCACCGTCGCTCTGGCGGTGCCTCTCTATCGGCAATTACATCTGCTGCGGGCCATGGCCGCACCGCTGCTAACCACCGTGTTGTTGGGTGGCAGCTTTGCCTGCGCCTCGGCGCTGGTCATGGCCTGGCTGTTTGGCGCCAACGAGCAAACCCTGCTGTCGCTGACCACCAAATCCGTCACCACCCCCATCGCCATCACCGTGACTGAAGGGCTGGGCGGCCTGGCCACCATCGCAGTGGCCTCGGTGATCCTCACCGGCATCGCCGGCATCACCACCGTGGAATGGCTGTTCAAACGCCTGGGCATCGATGACGACCGGCTGTGGGGCTTCTGCCTGGGGCTGTCCGCCCACGCCATCGGCACTTCCCGTGCCTTTGAGCGCAGCCCGGTGGCCGGCGCCTTCTCCAGCCTTGGCCTCTGTCTCACCGGTGCCTTCACCGCTTTTTTTGTGCCTATTGCCGCCGACTGGTTTATTGGCTGAATTTGTTGCTTCGGCAGCGGTCACAATTTCGTGCTACAACTACACAGGCACGACGCTTTTAGCTCAACGCTATTGAGCTAAATACGCCAACAAAACAAGAAGGGGAATACTGGATGGGAATTCTAAGCTGGATTGTCTTTGGTCTGATTGCCGGTGCGCTGGCCAAGTGGATTATGCCGGGCAAGGATCCGGGCGGCTTTTTGGTCACCATGGGTATCGGTATCGCCGGCGCCTTTGTGGGCGGCTTTGTCGGCACGCTGCTGGGCTTTGGCGGCATCAGCGGTTTTAATCTGGGCAGTATGGTGTTGGCGGTATTGGGCGCCATCGGTCTGTTGGCGCTGTATCGCCAGATGAAGAAGTAAGGAGACGTCGTGACTCTGTATCTTGAATTAACACCGGTGCTGTCAGTGGTGGCCGGCGTCGCCATTCTGATCAAACCCAAGCTGCTGAACTATATCGTTGCCGCCTACCTGATTGCGGTGGGCTGCATTCAGATCTTTGGTATCAGTATTTAATCTTAAGCAAGCCATCATCCGGGTGAGCCCTCGCTCACCCGCACTCACGCTCTAATCGCGGTTAAAACTCAAACTTCAGGGTCTGCTCCCGCTTGGCATCCAGCGGTACCAGCAAGGTGAAATCCGCAGGCATTTTTTTGACGGTGTAGAGGGTGTTGTTGTCGATGTGGCGATACTGAAAGCTCTCGCCAGTCAGGCTAACCACCTCGTAGCTGTCGTAGTGGCCCGGGTCGGTGGGGTCAGCGGTCTTCATGCCGTCCAGCATCACCCAGCCGCGAAAAATGCGGAAGTAGACTCCCCCGGACACACCCCAGAAACCCACCTCGGACTGAGCACTGACCTGCCCTTTCGCATCAGTAACGCGAAAGTCAATGCGATAAGTGCCATCCACCGCCCGATTCACCAGCCACTCTTTGCGGCCGCCGTCGGCGGTGCGGGTAATGCCGTACCACTTGCCAAGCAGGGTTTTGCGCGCCTCGGCGGTGGGTATATCCAAGCTCAGCTCCTCGTCCAGGGAGCCCAGTGCCAGTGATTCCTCAGTGAGCTTGGAGGAGCTCAAGCCCGACTCCCCGGTTTGGCTGGGTTGGGGAATCAGTGGTGCGCAGGCAGCCGTGCAAAGCGCCGCCAACAGGAGTGCTAATCGAGCGTTCATTCAGTCTTTGTGTCCAACCGCGTTATTCGAGTATCTGCAGGTGCTGGTGAGCGGGGAAGTACAGCGCCGCAGTGATCGGGTATTCTACCCCAGTTGCCGCCAGAGCCTCCCGGTAAAGATGCATTTTTTCTCGATAACGGGCGATCTGCTCGGCAAAAAACACCTCTTGCTTACCCCGGGCCCGGGCAGTCTTGTAATCGACAATCCAACACCGGGGCGTGTCACCGGCCTCATCCACAAACACCCGATCCAGTATCAGCGTCTGCCACTGACCACCGATACGGCGGCGCAAGGTCTGTTCGCTGGCCTGCCAGCCATAGCTGCTCAGTATCCACTGGCCGGTTTTGCAGCGGCGGGTATTGTCCAGCAGCTCGACCAAATGATCGAGGCTGGCCGCCAGGCCCGGCTCCGGGTGACAGTGGTGGCGCAGGCGCTGTTCAATGGCAAAACGTAAGTGCTCACTATCTACAGAGTCGCCAATATTTAACGTTCCCTGGCCTAGGCCCTGCATCAATTCGTGAAAGACAATGCCCACCGCCCGCTGCTCAATGTTGTCCTCCAGCACCGCATTTTCGGCAAAGCGCTGGGCGTTTTGCAGGGCGGTGGGTGCCAGTGCTGAGGGTTGATAATGGGGCGCCACAAGCCGTCTCATGGCGGTCATGCGCGGCGCAATCGGCACCCGATTGGGCAGGGGAGTATCGGCCTCCTCCAGCACCTCGGCGCGCTCAAACTCCTCCGCCAACACCGGCCACAAGTGATGAAGAAAGGCGCCCTTTTCGGCGCTGACATCGCCGCGGCTATCGATCCGGGCCAGACCAAACAGGTGCAACTGTGACTTGGCCCGGGTCAAGGCCACATAGATTAGACGATCCGTCTCCTCGGTGGCGGCCCGGCGCTGCAAACCGTCGATAAAGCTGTAGAGCTGTTCGTCATCGGCGGTGGCATGGCGCGGCTTGGGAGCAAACAGGGTTTCAGTGCCCTGAGCCGTTCCGGCGGCATACCAGGCCAGCAAGGGGCTTTCTTGATTGCGACCCCGGCGCCCCAGTCCCGGCACAATCACCACGTCGAACTCCAGTCCCTTGGAACGGTGCACCGTCATCAGTTCCACCGGGTTGGCCGGCGGCGTGGCGTAGAGGCTATCGATGGCCCGCTCCAGACCTTCGATGTCTTCCAGCAAGCCGGCGGGGGCGTAGCGATCCAGCAGGCTCATCACCCGGTCGATATCCCGGCGCTCGGCCTCGTTGACGCAGGCCGGACCACCCAGCAGGTGCCAGGCCGTGGACAGGGCCCAGCGCAGGTCCCGGCTTTGGGGCTGAGCCTCCACCCACTGAATCACCTCCCGCAACCTGGCTGTTGCCGTCTCCCCTTCCGGACTCAAGCTGTGAGCACCGGGTTCCAACACAGCCTGGCGCAGCAGTGGCGCGCCCTCTTCCCGCAGCCGGCACAGATCGTCCCAACTCAGGCCAACAAAGGGCGCCCGCAGCAGTCGCGCCCAGGCGACATTGTCGGCCTCGTGCCATAGCGCCCGCAGTAGGCCGGTAAAGTCCAACACCGCCGGGGTCTCGGCCAGACGGTCGATATCCTGGCCAGAAAAGGCGATACCTGCCGCCTTTAGCGCCGGCACAATCCGGCTCAGGTGACTGCGGGTGCGCACGAGAATAGCAATGCTGGCATCGGCCTTGTCCCGCTGCACCTCGCGGATAATCTCCACCACTTCATCGGCTTCCCGCTGGGCGGCGCGACCTTCAGCTTTGATGCCCGCCCCTTGCACCAGCGGGTGAACAGTCACAGCACCGGGGTTGGTACGCTGGGGCTGAGCGGCGGTGTAGTGGCGGCCTTTGTCGGCAAATAAAGTGCGGAAGGCGCCATTGATCCACTGCACCAGATCCGGCGAGGAACGGAAGTTGGCGGTCAACTGCAGTTGCTGCAAGGGCCGGTTGGCAAACTCGCTGCGCTGGGAGAGCCGATCAAACAGCGACACCAGGCTGCCCCGAAAGGCATAGATCGACTGCTGCAAATCGCCGCAGAAAAACACACTGCGGCCATCGTCGGGCTGCCACTCCCGGGTCAGGTGGCGCAGTAAATCGATCTGACTGACCGAGGTATCCTGCATCTCATCCACCAGAATATGCTGGATGCGGTCCTCGTCCAGTAGCGCATCACTGACCTCCCCGCCCTCTTGGCTCACCGCAGTAATGGCACGCTGGGCGATCTCGGCAAAATCCATGCTGCCGGCCTGCTCAAAGACCAGTCGCAAATGGGCCAGCAAATAACGCAGAGCAATGCGGAAGTCCTCCACCCGCTGGCGGCTAAACTCTGGTAAAAACGGTGGTGGCAGCTCGCGGATCACACACAGTGCCTCGGCAACTGCATCGCTGGCGCCCTGCTCCTCTATATCTGCCAGCCAGGCTTTGGCCAGGTCGGTGCCGGGCTGCCCCTTGGTAAAACCGGCATAGCGCACAGAACCGGGTTTATAGAGCGCGCCGTCATTATTGAGGATCGCCCGGGCGAGCTGCTGAATCCGGCCCATATCCTCTGGTCTGAGAGTGTCGCCCAACTCGTCCACAAACGCCGCCGCCCAGGCGTGCTTTTCGTTAACGCCTGACGACTCAACAAAGGCGCTGATTAGCTCTTGAATTCGGAATTGGCGAACACTCTTCCAGGCAGGTGTAAAACGGGCCTCCACTTCCTCGGCCAGGGCCTGCTCCATAGCGTCGATATCGCCTTGTAAAATACCGCTGATCCACTGATCGCGCTTGGCCAGTAGATTCACCAGCAGCGGCCTGAGGGAATCCAGGCGATTGCTGCCATAGGCCAGCAGATTTTCCAGCGCCTGGGCCAAGGGCGCCGGGCAGGACTCATCAGCCAGGCTGCGGAATAAATTGGCAATAGCCTGGTTATAGAGGGCGTCGGTATCGGTATCCGGCGTGGCGCCTCCCAATCCGGACAATATCGGCAACCGTCGCACCAGTGATCCGCAGAAACTGTCAAAGGTGGTGATCCGCAAGCGCGCGGTATTGTCCTTGAGCTGCCAGCCCAGTTCCGCGTCGCGCTGGAGTACCTGGGTAACCAACTGCTGGATATCGGCCTCAAAACCGTTTTCCGGCGCTCCACCCCGCTCGGTGGAACGCAGCGCCGCGATCACCCGCTCCTTGATCTCCCCCGCCGCTTTATTGGTAAAGGTGATGGCCACCACCTGCTCCGGACGCGCCACAGTGAGCAGACAATTCAAATAGCGGAGTAAGAGTACACCGGTTTTACCCGAGCCCGCCGGGGCGCTGAGCAACACTGACTGGCCAGGGTCGATCGCCTGCTGACGGTGATCTTGATCCGGGGGTCGGGGAAAATCGCTCATGCCTCGCCCTCCCCATCCTGCAAATCACTTTCTCTGACTAACGGTAATAAATAGGCGCCAAATCCTCGGTGGTGATTGCGATTAAAATCGTGGGCGATATCGCCTCCCAGAATGCCTTCGGCCATGGATTGCAGGGCCGTTGACCAGGATTGCAAATCTCCCTGCCATTTCTCAGCGCTATCCACATCATTGCCGGCGGCGCGCTTCTTGACCACGCTATTGACCCAGTTGCTGCGCATAACGATTTTTAATTCATCTGCAGATTTAAGCTGGGCCAACATTATGCCGTCCACCGCTCTGCCCTGCTCTGCTTCCATCACCGCATAGATCGGCAGCTGTGGTTCGCTCAGGTCATCCACATTCCAGCTTTTGTTATCCACCGCGCCGGACTTGTAATCAATCAACAAACGCTTGTCGCCGATCTGATCCACCCGGTCCAAGCGCAGCCGCAGGGGAATGCCCATCAGCACACCCTCGCGGGGCACCTCGGTTTCAACCACAGCAAACGGCTCGGTGCGCTGCTTCTCTCGCTGAATCAGCCATTGGGTAATGACCGCCACCAAGCGAGCCGCTTCCATTTTAATAACGGCGTTATTGAGTCGCGCCTTGGGAATGGTGGACTTGGCAATCGCCGCCTCAACAGCCCTGCCTACCAAAGCCTCTACCTGGCCATCGTTGAGGGCGTCGAGATGGTCTTTGTCTTTCAGTTCTGTCCATACTTTTTGCAAGCTGTCATGGAGTAATTGGCCCTGGCTGCGGTGATCCAGGCCCTCTGCCGGCATCTCAAATTCACCCAGAGCCAGACGGTACTTGGCAAAAGCGAAGAAGGGGCTCTGAGCGTATTCTTTAAACAGGCCGGTGCCGCCGCGAATACGGGAGCGCCGCTCGGGGGGGATGGCCCGCACAGCATCGTTATTCGGCAGCGGCAGCTCTGCCTTGATGCGATAGGCCGGTTCTGCCGCGTCAATATTATCCAGTGGCATCAATTCGATATTGTTCAATAGTGAACAAGGGGAGAGGGGGCCGCCGTTTTCATCCTCCCGACAGTGACTGGCCACGACTTCGCCGGCACTCCCCAACAGGGCATTGAGCAGCTCCCGGTCCCAGGCCAATTGCAGCCGGGGCTCACTGTCGACAATACCGGCCTGACGCTGCAAAGCCAGCGGCAAAAAGGGCGAAGGTTGAGCCGGGCGGGGCAGGGCGCGGTCGTCCAAACCCAGTAACCACAAATGATCAAAATGCAGTCCCACCGCCTCGTCGTAGCCCAAAATGCGGATGGGGCAGTGCCAATCCCGGGCGATGGCAAAGCGTTTGCCGGAGATAATGTGCTGCAACCAGCGGGTGGCGGTACTGTGGTCCACCGGACCCAGTTGGCGATCCAGAGCGCGGAACACATCCATGGCCTGGCTGAAGCTCTTGCGGCACTGCATCACCACCGGATCGTCATCGGCGGCATTGGGCCAGCCGGCGGTCACCAGCAAGCCATCAAAAAAGCGCACCCATTCCGAGGGCAACTGCCGGGATGGCGCTTGCGACAGCGCCGATGAAACGGCGGAGAGGGGTGCCAGAGCTTCTGTCTCATTTCGCCATTTTTGTGGTATTTGCGCCAAAAATCCGGTTAAAGTTAGCTCCGGTGTGGCGTATTTGCGCAGGTTTAGGTCTATTTCCGCCCTGGTGTAGCGCTGCTCCGGCCAGCCGCTCACAAAGCGGGAGCGCAGTACTCGGCTCAATTGCTCGTAGGGCAAAGGCCGGGGGCCAATACCGATTATGTCCCAGGCGGCGCGGATCAGCGGGTAGCCCAGCAGGGTCTCCTGACCCTCCCATACCCAGGGTTCTCGGGGTTCCACACCGTCGTGCCAGGGCAGCGCGCTGGGGGGATAAAAGTCCCGCCGCAGCGCCGCATCCAGGGTAGCCCTGTAGCGGTTCACATCGGGCACGACAATGCCGATTTGCGGCGGCGGAACATCCAGCTCGGCGGGTAGGCGCTGGCGCAGCCAGGCCGCCAGGCCCCGGCATTCCTGCTGGATCTGATCAGTTGAAAAGCGATAGCGGCGAGGCAGCTGATTTTGGGGCGGGCGGAAGTCCTGCACCGTCATTGCCTCGCTGCATGCATCCACAAACCGCCGCTGAGCCGGCGTCAGCCGCAGGTGTTCGCCAATCAACAGATGATCGGGCAGGGGCAGGGTAGCGCCGGCTTGCCGGCGCGCCAGCAATGCCGATGGCAACTGACTACTGGCCAGGGCGGCGTCGGCATCGAGTTTGGCCTGCAGTACCTCACGCCACTGGTAAAAGGCCTGGTACTCCCGGGAAAACAAATAGTGCTGGCGGTCGTCGCTGAGTAGATAATCGGCGTGGCGCTGAAAGGCATCCACAAACTGGCGACTAATGGCGGTGCTGTTTAAACAGTCGTCGGGCAGGGCGTCGCTGTCCTCAATCACCGCCTGAGCCAGAGCCAGCAACTGCACCGGCCGCAGCACCTGACGGTCGGCAAACTGACTATCCCACAGCTCCGCCAACCACTGCTCTGGCGGCATCACACTGAGGGTTTCCAAAAAGGCCTGATCGCCCTCAGTGGCGGAGCGGGCCCGGGCGATCTCATCCCGCAGCTGTCGGGCGCTGGCATCGCTGGGCATCAGCACGACACTGTGGCCATCGAGGGAAAGTAGATCGTCCAGTTCCAGCACGGATTATCCTTATCAGCTTGTTAGGCGGTGCGTTGGCCCACCATGATACGGCAGGGCGGGGTGGGAATCAGGCCGCTTTGGCAATCAATGCCAGATAAAAGCCATCCATATCGGCGGTAGGCCACACCCGGCGGGTATGGGCTAATTCCTCAGGCAGGGACTTATCCTGCCACTGGGTGATCCCTGGCGAGCAGTTGTCGATGGGTAGCTCGGTGGGGAGGAGGGCGGCGTCGCGTTTTTTCAGTAGGTGGCTGACCACCTGCTCGTTTTCCTCTGGCGAGTAGGAACAGGTGCAGTAGCACAGCGTGCCGCCGGGCTTGAGGGCATCAAAGGCGCTGAGGATCAAGCGCTGTTGCTTGCGGGCGCATTCCTTTACCTTGCGCAGATTCCAGTGAAAGGTGCTGCCGGGATCATCGGCGCGAAAGCGACTCTCTGAGGAGCAAGGCGCGTCCAGCAACACCCGATCAAAGCTCTCCGGTTTAAGCCGGCCCACCGCGCGGCCATCCTTCATATACACCCGGGTGTTATCCACCCCGCAGCGCTCCAGGTTGGACTTAAGGCGAAAGAAGCGATTACGGACCGGCTCGACCGCGCTAATCTGCCCCTGATTGCCCATCATCTCCGCCAGCAAAATGGTTTTGCCGCCGGGGGCCGCCGCCAGGTCCAGCACCCAGTCGTCAGACGCCGGGGTCAGCAGCGCCGGCGCCAACATGCTGGACAGGCTCTGGATGTAAATATCCCCGGACTCCGCCTCGGCAGAGTGGGTCAGGGCTTCGCGCTGCTCCGGCCCGCAGGTAAAGGCGGCAATATCCTGGTCCTGGGCCCACACCACCGGCTCCGGGTCCACGCCCTGATCGACCAAGGCCGCCACCACCGGCTCCGGCTCAGCCTGCAACTGGTTGACCCGAAAACTGACCGACTTGGGTTCGGCAAAGGAGGCGAGGGCAGTGTCTTTTTGGGCGTCAGGGCAGAGTTGATGGAAGCGGTCGAGGAAATCATCGGGGAGCATGGCAAAGCTTGGCCCATAAATTGTTCGGGCTGCTTATTTTATGGGAAAAATGGGTGTTGACCAATTTGAGTGGGGGATTCAACCGATCAGGCCAGCAAGCTCCACTGACTATGTTACCCGGGGAAATCCATCGGATTGAGATAGGCCTGTACTCCTTGGGGGGGGGAATTCCCCACGCTTAAAGTTGTCCAGCGCGCAGGCGCCATTGACCGTATTGTTATTTTTTCTTCTTGCTGCCCCATAAACCTATTACACCAAAAAATGAAAGTATTGAGTGCAAAGCTGCTGCTGCCGCTGCGGCCATAAGTGCTTCTGCTGACAGATACCAAGTTGTTGGCACATCAGCTCTAAAGATATATACAGTAAGAGCAAAGATTACCGAGAAAACCAAGATAAGTATTGATTGAAGTTTTTCTTTTTCCACTCCGTACTTATACTCCTTGAAATTGCTTAAGACACATAATGCCTAAGATCAGAGGCGTTTGAGGCGGCGACGTTTTTTGGCTGAAAGCCAAGAAATCGGCGACGGGTCAAACGTCCTTTGCAGCGTATTGTTATGCATCATTTACCAGCGCGAGCTGCATATTTTCTAGTTGATGAATTGGGATGCTCACTTTTTTATCTAGCGACAAACCATAAATTTTAATCACAAGTTTCTGGTATTTACCGAATACGCAATTTGTACATTCTTCGACAGAAACAATTTCGAATTTCGTGCCGGCTGGGAGTTCTTTTCGGTATACATACTCGGGGCCAGTAGTCGCGACTGGATACACAAAATATGTATAAATTTCATCGCCGTAGCCCGGCGGGAGATTTACGCCATGCAGATAAATTGGTTTTAGAGCCGAATAAACCGTAAGCGCTCAACAAACCCCACCGTTGCGTTCAGTCGTTTTCTAATCGCCCATCGATCACGGACGACGGCGTGGCATCCTTGACCGCCGAGAGCAGGTGCGGTGAGACATTCCAGCGCTGCCCGCTGTCCGTCACCACGGTTACCGTCTTGCGATTGAATTTCATAATGGTCGCGAGGACCCGGTCGCCCTGCGGGGAGCTGAAGCTGACCCGAGCGCCGGGGTGGAACTGCATCATCGACTGGTGTGCGTGCATCGATTCCAGCATCTTCAGGCGCTCAACAATACGCTGGTTCAACGCCATCAGTTCGTCGGCATCGAGATGATCGATGTCGATTTTCATCACCCGTTTCATGAGGCCACCTTCACTACCTCGGGAGCCTTTGTAGGCATCTGCCATGGCAGTAACGCTTCGATGTCTTCAAGGCCTTGTGCTCGGGGCAATTCAGTAAACACCCGCTTCAGGTAAGCAAAGGGTTCCAGGCCATTCGCCTTGGCCGTTTCAATCAGACTGTACAGGTTCGCACTGGCGGTGGCGCCCGAGGTCGAGGCGCTGAACAGCCAGTTCTTGCGCCCCACCACGAAGGGGCGGATCGCGTTCTCTGCCGGATTATTGTCTATGCCGAGCCGACCGTCCTGCGTGTAGACGGTCAGTTTGCTCCAGTTCTTCTCCAGATAGCTCAGAGCCTTGCCCAGTAATCCTTTGGGCAGAGTAGTATGCAGGGTTTTGTCCAGCCAGACGCGGATGGCTTGGAGCTGGGGAACGCTCTCCTGCTGACGCAGGGTGTAGCGCGCTTCCGGCGACAGGGTCTCTGCCCGCTTCTCGATCGCGTAGAGCTTGGCGATCATGCTCACCGCCATATCGACCTTACCTGCCTTCTTCTGCTTGCCGACGGCCTTCTGCGCTTCCACAAACTTGCGGCGGGCATGTGCCCAACAGCCCAGCTGGGTAATACCCGCTTGGGCGCAGGCCCCGTTGTACCCCGCATAGTCATCGGTCTGCACATAGCCCTGGTAGCCCATCAACAGCTGCTGGGCCACCTCTCCCCGGCGACTGTCAGCATAATGGTAAAGTTTAGTGGTTTGCGTGGGCGGCCCGCCGACCCGCACCCACATATAGGAGTGGCTCTGAGCCTCCTTACCCGGCTCCTTCAACACCTGCACGGTGGTTTCATCGCACCGCAGTACCGGATAGCTTAACAAGTGATCCTGCAACAGATTGATCAGCGGCTGTGCCAACTGGCCCGCCTTGACCATCCACAGCGCTAAGGTATGGCGGGGGAGATCGATATCGCTGCGCCCGAGAATACCCTCCTGCCGGTACAGCGGCAGTGCATCCTGGTATTTGGCAACAGCGATGTGGGCCAGCAAGCCCGGGCTGGCCTTGCTCTTGGGAATCGGCTGCGGCGGCAGTGGTGCAGTACTGACGTTGCCTTCGCACTGTTTGCAGGCATACTTTTTACGAACGTTCACCAGTACCTGAACCTTGGCCGGAATGATGTCCAGCTGTTCGCTGGTGTCTTCGCCAATACAGTCACGCACACAACCACAGGTGCAGACTTTGTCGGCGTCGGGCAGGTCATGTTCAATGCGAATGCGGGGCAGGTCTGCCGGAAGCGGCTTGCGGCCGGGCTTGGCTTTACGGGGAGCCGCTTCTCGCTGAGCTGGCGCTGCCGACTCAAGCGCTTCGGCTTCCGACGCCGACTCCATCATGTCGATCAACTCGGCCTCGTTAAATAACTCAGCCTGCTGGTCGCTCTTCTCACTGCTCGACCCAAAGCGCTTTTGCTTGAACAAGCGAATCTGTTCTTCAAGCAGGTGGATGCGCTGCTCCTTCTTCAGAAGCAGAGTCTTCAGTGCATCGATATCGTCAGGCAGGGACTGTGGAGAAGGCGCTGTCATAGCGCCCTATTATACTGGAGGGAGCTCAGGATACCGAGTCAAAATGCAGGGTTTGATGGGGCCGCTGGGCCCAGATATCAAAGCCGTCGAGCAGATAATTCAAATCGCGGCCATCGCGCTGCTCATACAAGAAGGCTGATTCCCGTGGCCAGCGGAAACGCTGCTTCTCAAGGCGCTTGTACCAGAGCACAAAGCCATTGCGCTCCCAGTACAGCATTTTGATCTTGTCTCGTCCCCGATTGCAGAAGACGAACAGCGCTTCTGACATCGGGGAGAGCGCCAGTTCACTCTCAACGAGCAGGGCCAGCCCATCAATGGACTTGCGCATGTCTACGGGCTCCAGGTACAAATAGACCTGAACGCTCGGCGACGGGCGAAGCATCACGCTGACTCCCGCAACGCCCGGAGCACGGTTGGCAGCAATTCGGCCAGTGCGTGAGCGGGCAACTCGAGGCGTATGCCATGGGGTAAACCGAGCACCAAGCGATCGCTTGTCACCGGGGGCGACAGTGGCATGAACTTCCGGCGCTTTTTATTAGCCCGTGTGCGCCAGTAGGCGAAGTTCGACGGCTTGAGGTCATGCTGTTTGCAATACTCGATCTGAGACAGGCCGCTGGCTTCCCAGGCGATGAAGTGCGCTTGCCAGAATTGCTCTTTGGATGAGGTAGGTTCAGTGCTCATAGGATGCTCCAGGTCAGGAAAATCCGGAGCGTAGCCAAGTCGCGGCAGAAAATTTAGATGGGGTTTATTGAGCGCTTACAATAAACCTGCCCTATGTAACCGTTGAACTGGGGGTCGGTGCTGACATCATGAAATTTTGATGCAGCACACCCGGAGTAGAGTACGATCAGAAAAGCGGCAAGCCATCGTATGTGTCTAATTTGATGCATAAAGCCTTTATCAACGGCCGACTGAAAGGAGGTCCAGCCCCGAAGGGGCGATGTTGCCTAAACTTGTTACATTTTGAATTACGCTCATGATTCAATTGCCACAGTTACGACCAAGGACAACACAATAATACCTAAAGACACTGAAACTATACGTTTGTTTGCAGTTCTCCGCTCTAGATCGGTTAATAGTTTTTGCCTGTTCACGAGGTTAAACATGTATAGGAACACACTTATCTTTGTCCGCTCACTTGCTTTAGCATAAATCGGATAAACGAGTACTTGAATGAGTAAAAATCCGATAATAAATATATACCAAACCGGGATGATATTAGCTGGCATATTGCTCCCCTATTCATTTGACGTGCCAAGAAATGTAACGCCCGCAACAGGGGCAAATTCCAGCGGAAAATTTGTCCCTGCCTGCTTGCGCTTGTTAGGTTTCGGCTTCACGGGATTGGATGATTCCATTGCAAACATAGAGACAGCTTCTAAAGGTTTCTTCGGCCTCTTCAAAGAAATCATCATTTAAAACCAGTTCTTGATGGCCACCACTATAGTATTTCAGAATATACCCATCATGGTGGTCGTGAATCACCTGACCGTGAGCGAATGCATTTCTCCATTGCATTAGCTTATTCAGATTCGACTTCAGCTCTTTAATACTGCCAGAGTCGAGAAGGTCAAATTTTTCAAGCATTCTCGTGAAGGCTTTTCTTTTAAAAGCAAAACTAAAGTCCGAGGTTCCAATAATCTCATTTATAAAGAAATTCCGCCTTTCTTGACACTCTTTGAACAAATACTTACTCATGGCCTCAATAATACGATCTTCGATCGTAATCATTGCGCCAAGTATTTCAGATCGGTTCTTCTCGATAATGGGAATATCTTCGGCCGCCGCAGAAGGAAACCCCCTGGCTTTATCATCGCGATCCAAATTTAGGCGGAGCGTGATTGCTTTGGGAAAACTGAACTCTCTCATAGAAACCTAACAGCTAATTATAACGACCAGGGCCATATATCTCTTTGGCCCCTTTATCACAGGCTAACGTTAAATGCCGGCTTAAAAATAAGAGGGGATTCAATGAGATAGCGGATTTTCTATTACCAGAGCGGAACAAACGAAGACCAATTCCCTTTATTTCTGCCAAACTTCCCTTTCCCCTGATCATATCCCTCTGCCTATAAATTTCAATAAGTTAAGGGAGCGGCTTATGTATTAGTGGGAATGCGTCCCCTGTTCACATGCTTTCATTGACCCTGGAGGCTAGTCTTTGACCTCACGGTTGTGGGGATATGTTTGTGTTAGGCATTGACGACGGTGAGTTTGCTTATTTCTCCCCGCCAGTATTCAAAGGGCCCGTCCGGGGTTTGCCACATCACGTTGGCTCGGCGGGGCACCCGCAAGCCGCCGATCTCTTGGTAGTCCGTAAACCGGCCTCGCCAGGGTTGGCAGCCTACGCCGTCCCTCACCCGGGTGTCGCTGTAGGTGCTGACCAGATCGCCGTGCTCGTCAAAGATCAAATCCACGTAGGTGTCTTTATCCCCGACCCAAACCCGGACGGTGTCGTCGTTGCGCTCGACAAACTGTAAACTGGGATTACTCATCAATGCCGAAGGGCACCAAGGTAGTTCGGCCAAATAGCGCTGGATCTCACCGCGATCAAGCTCGGGTCCCCGGGCCTTGGCAACAGGGATAACACCCCATATAGAGGCGGCTAACTTACCGTGACCGCCTTGATAGGCATCCACCACCTTTATCCAAAAGAGCGGTGCCTGTTTAACGCGGGCCCGCCACTCAAACTCCACGGCTTTGGCACTAATATGTTGCTCGGCGCTAAAGGGCAGCCAGGGTTTGTCCGGGCCCATACGTATTTGGCCCTGCTGCTGAAGCCTTATTGTGCTGATTGTTGAGTCCGCACCACTTTTTTCAATAAAACGGGCAATTAACGGCGGAAGGGTCGGTTTAGTCACGTTGGTGATTCCTGTTATTGCGTTATGCCTCTGTGGCTAACGCATCGCAAACAATTCCTGATGAAAACGCGCGGCGGGCAAACCTTGCTTCACAAAATCTCGCTTCAGCTCTTCACCAAAGCCCGCCGGCCCACAGAACCACACGCTGCCTTCCCGCCACTGGGGCACCGCTTCCCGAATCTGCGCTGGCGTCAGGTGGCCATCCCGGGTAGTGACAGTAAGGTGTAGGTTGATATTGGCGGCGGCAGCATCGGCACACAACTTATCAATGGCGCCCTGATCAAAGTCGGTAGTGGTGTGGAAGAGGTCGATCTGCTGCTGTCCGCGATGTTGGGCCAGGTGCTTCATCTTGGCGATAAAGGGGGTAATGCCAATACCGGCGCCCACCCATATCTGGCGGGGAAGGCGAACTGACCGGGGCGGTGGCCGGGCCACCCTTTCTCCAGCTCGATACAACCCTCGATCACATGCACACCGGGGTAGCGGCACAGCGAGCGAATCACACCCTTAACCTGGCGCCGGCGTCCTACCCGACCCAACAACACCAACAGTGCCGACACCGATCCAGCCGCCATTAAAATTGTCACGACCCACGCAATGGCTTGGCTCCAGTAGTCGAACTCAAGCAGCACCACGCTGTGATAAACCAACAGCAGATAGGCCACCGCCAACCACTTATGGGTTTGCTTAAACCAGCGATAGGGGAACCACTTAATCAAGGCTAGGATAAGCAGCACGGCGGCGGCGTAGAAGGTCCATTCCCCCAGCAATTCCGCCAACCCGCGCTGACTCCGCAACCAGTGCTCCAGGTCGGACAACACCTCGGCGCCCCGAGTCCGACGCTGAGGCCGATCCAGCCAGCCCCAGCCCACCATCCACTTGGTGCCCAATGCCCACCACCAGTGCAGCACCGCAAACACCAATGCGGAAATACCCAGCCACTTGTGCAGGCGGTACATCTTGTCCAGACCATGTAATGGCCTTTCCATCCATACTGGCCGCACCGCCAGCAGCATCGCCACACTCATCACCGCTATGGCCATTACACCGGTGTACTGAACGAAGACTTCCCGGAAGGAAAAATAGCTAAGAGGGCTTGGTAGGAAGGTATCCGCGAGTAGCCACACCCCGGTCAGCGCAGCCAACAATAACCACAACGCCAGCTTGATGGGTTTCACAGTGGGCATACCTCATTGGCGGTTCGGAGAGTGCTGTCGCTACGGACAAGAACGTTTACGTAGTGTGATTATATTCCGCCATCCTGGGAGTTTTCTTGTTCTGCCTTAAGCTTTCTCGCCGCATCCAACTGGTCTTTTACCGCCATGACGGCTCTGTGCACCGTTAACACTAAACAGACGAAAGCACCCAAGGCGCAGGGAAAGAACAGTAAAGGTATTTTGGCGACATAACCCATAAAGGCAAAGGCGCCCAGCAGAAACGTAATGAACAGTTCGGTCAGGATAGATTCCCATTCGAGAGCAAAGCCAATCTGAATAGTTTTAGCGGCGTAATGTCTAACTCTCACTGGCGGCCTCCTTGTCGAACCAGCCTCAGACTACAGAAGTAAAATTCTCAAAACGCCTGGTTCTTTCCGTTCGATTACAACTCGCTGATATGCTCTCCAAAATACCACACCTTGCGGAAAGGGCCTTTGTCGTAGCGGGAGATGTCGCGGATGTTGTCCACCAACACATCGTCGGGAAGGAGGGTGCGGCCCACGTTATAGATTAGTAGTTCAATGGGCTCGCTCACGGCATAGGTTTTTTGGATTTTCTTTTTGTAAGTCTCTGAGGTGTAGTCTTTCATGCGGATCACCGCGGGGTCATCGATGTTGCCTGGGTTGGCGATGGCCTTGGCAACATCCTCAGAACAGGCCTCGGTCAGCTCGAAGTAAACCACCTCACCATTGATCACACAGCGCAGATCGGGCTTGCCTTCATCCGGGGACTGCTTGTCCACCGACTCGTAGGGCAACTGCGCCACTTCGGCAAAACGCTTAAAGATAGCAACTTCCCGGATTCCCTTTTCAGCTTCGGAGACCATAGCATTCTCACAAGCAAGATCGGCTATTGAACACTCGGCTAGTGTCGCAGAACAGAGCCGGGGAGACACCTCCCCCAGTGAAGGCCAGGTTAGCCCTCAAAATGATCCTGCTTGAAGCGCTTGGCGCCCTTCACCATCTTGGCAAAGCCCCGCTCCTGGGCACGGCGCTCCGCCAGGGTGGCGCTATTCATCGCGTTTTCACGCACTAGCTTGCGGTAGTTCTCCAGCCGACGTTCATCGAGCCGGTCATCATCTATGGCCTGCCACACCGCGCAGCCGGGTTCCGACTCGTGCTGGCAATCGGCAAAGCGACAGTGCTCAGCCAGCTCTTCGATATCCTCAAAAACGGTGGCCAGTGACTGTTCCAGCTCTGCCACTTTCAGTTCCCGCATTCCCGGCACGTCGATCAGCAGGCCGCCGGTGGGCAGCACATGCAGTTCTCTATGGGTGGTAGTGTGGCGGCCCTTGGTATCCTGCTCACGAATTGCGCCGGTCGCGGCCACCGCACCGCCGGACAGGGAATTGAGCAAAGTGGATTTACCTACCCCCGAGGAACCTACCAAGGCCACGGTGGTGTGATCGTCGATCCAGGAGCGAAGGCCATCCAACGCGGCCGGATCGAGGGCGTTGACGACCTCCACCGGAACACCCGCCTGGGTGCGACGGGCCCGAGCCACGAAGGCATCGGCGTCTTCCGCCAGATCGGCCTTGGTGAGGATAATCACCGGCATGGCACCGGCCTCGGCGCACAACGCCAGATAGCGCTCTAACCGCGACTCTTTAAACTCCTCGTTACACGACGACACGATAAACAGGATATCGATATTGGCGGCGATGGCCTGAATCTCCCCCGCCGTGCCCGCCGCCACACGTTTAAAGAAACTCTTGCGCTCCAACACCTGCTCAATCAGCGACAGCGAGGCATCCAGCACCACCCAGTCGCCCACGGTGGGGCGCTCAGCCGCCGGTGACTCTCGCAACGCAGCCGATAGCTCCACCAGATGCTCAGCGGCGTCACAGGCCACGGTCAGCTTGGAGCGCTGAACAGCCATAACCCGACCGAGTCGAGTCTGTAACAGATCGGCATCGCTCAGTTGTTGGATAAAGAAGGGGACAAGGCCCAACTCTCTTAAAGTGTAACTCACGGTTCTTCCACTTGAGTCAGAGTACTTGGGGCTATCATAGGGCCAGATCGCTCCGGCAAGGTAGGATTTTTCGCTGTGCTGACTGCAAGGGATTTAGGCAGACTTTTTCTTGCGCACATCCCTGACCATATACGAATTGCCGGGCCCGCGTTTAAGCTCAAACAAATCGATGGCTTTGATCAGGCTGCTAAGGTTTCGGTAGCCGTAGTTACGGGTATCAAAAGAGGTTTTGTTGGAGATGTGGGAACCCACCGGCCCCAGTGCCGCCCAGCCATCATCCTCCTCGGTGGCCTCAATGGCCTGACGCAATAAGCTAATCAGCTTGGCGTCGGATTTGATATTAGTGGTTTTTTCCGGCGACGCATCGCTAGCCTTGGTCTCTCGATCCAAAAACAAAAACTTGGAGCAGGCATTCACAAAAGGCGCCGGGGTCTTGCGCTCACCAAAGCCCAACACCACTTTGCCCTCGGCCAGGGCCCGGGTCACCATAGGCGTAAAGTCGCAGTCCGAAGACACAAAGCACATTACGTCGATGTCTTTGGTATACATCACATCCATAGCATCGATCACCAGGGCAATATCAGAAGCGTTCTTGCCCTTGGCCAGGTCGTACTGCTGAATGGGTTGGATGGCATACTCGTGGAGCAGGTCTTCCCAGGGCTTGATGGAGGTTTTCTTCCAGTTGCCGTAAGCCTTGCGGATGGTGACTACACCGTACTTGGCAACCTCACTGAGCACGTCTTCAAACTTGTTGGCCGGCGCATTGTCTGCATCGATAAAGAGCGCAATTTTTTGCTTTGCATCTTCCATCTTGTCTTCCCCTATACAGGCTTACACGCTTACGCCGCTGCGCTCCTGAATAATACGACGAGCAATCTTCGAAATCGGCGAATTCAAGGCCTTCCGCGCTGCATCTTCCGACCAGGCCTTGTTGTGCCACTGCACAAATATTTCGTTGAGGGTCGCGTAATCCTCGTTGGTCGGCTGCCATTCCAGCTTGTCACCCACGGCGACGTCCCCTGGCACCAGCACCCTTGCATAGGCACCGGGGCGCCGGGCAGCAACAAACTTTTTACCGAAAGCACTATCGCCCATCTTGGTGGCAAATTGTACGCAGGGCACCCGGGGCGCGGTGATCTCCAGCAAAACTTGGTCGTTTATCAATAAGCGGTCGCCTACCGTTAGATCGCCGCTGTGAAAATCAGTAATCGTTAAGTTCTCGCCAAACATCCCCGGCGGTATATCTTTGCCCAATTGCTGGCTCCACCAGGCGTAGTCCGCCGCGCTGTACAGGTAGATCGCCTGATCCTCACCGCCGTGAACGTTCTTGTGGACGATGGTGTCACCCTCCAATCCCAAGTCGCCGACCGTAACGGCGCCCTGCCTTGGGCGTTTGAATATTCCTGTGGTGACCGACTTGCCGCCTACTTGCATCGTCTCGGCTGAAGCGGTGTTGATGGAGAGGATTTCCATATCAGATTCCTCGTGGTGGAGATGAAGTGATGGGTGATGCAAGAAGACAGCTAATGCCAATACCATAGCGCGTGTCGGGCTTACACTCTACGGCTTCTAGAAAATTTAACCTACGCAAAAAAGCTGGCACGGCTTTATCAGCGGAGCGGCCTACTTTTCCATACGATTGGAGAAATCCCAGGCATTCACATAAGTCGGCGTCAGCTTGATGGCGTATTCATCATCAGCTCGACTCATCAGCCAGGTTGCCAGCTCTGCGTTGCTGTTGCCCAGGTAGCGGGCAATCAGTTTTTCCAGAATATGCTCGGCGTTGGATTGCACTAGCTCCACATCGGCTTTGCCCCTCACACCCCAGTAGGGGTAGTCATTGGAGGAGATTTCAAAGGCGACTCTTTCATTATGCTTGAGCTGTTGAATGAGGAAGGAGTTTTTGTGGGAGGCCGCCCAGATCACGCCCTCGTCATACAGATACCACAGCGAGCAGATTTGCGGCTCCTTCTTTTTATTCAGAAAGGACAAGCGAAGTGGCGAAATCGTGTTGCCGAGAAAATTGATAATCTGGCTTTCATTCCACTGGCTTTTCTTGTTGATCCGCATTGTTGTTGCCTTGTTTTTTTGTGAATGGCCCTACATGCCCAGCTTTAGACTTCTGTTAGTCGCCGCTTTGTGACACCGGTCACTACTTCTCATCATCCATCAATGTAGTGTTGTGGCTCGATATCTTCGTCGCAGCAGGCTTGAGCGTGCCAATATGCTCACGCTGAGCTCGGGCCTCGATGGCCCTCAATATAGGGATATGCACGGATGTGGACAAGGTCGGTATCGGCTTAAATGGCTCAATAAGCCAAAAATGCGTACTAGCCTGCACAGGCATATCAAATAACAATATTGAGGTATCCAATGGTCAAACGTCGATGGTCGCTACTGTGTATCCTGTTTATAAGCTTTGTCGTCACTGCCTGCGGGGGTGGCAGCAGCGCGGGTAATGGATCGAGCAACATTGAGGCCGACACCGCCAACAATGGTCAACAATCTACCAACGACCAAGTCTCTGTCTCCGGTCAAACCAATAACGACGACCCAGGCAACACCCCCGAAACACCACTAGACCCCACCATCGACTGGCCCGCAGCTGGCGAGGTTATTCCCGACCAATACATTGTCACCCTGCAAAAGCTGGATCTGCTTGAACTGCTGGGCCTGGGCTTTTTAGATATTCCCCTGGTTGATCAGCTGTTAAGTGTGGTCACCGAACTGGGCGGCACCGTATTGCAAACCTTCAACAATGCCCTGAGCGGCGGCGTGGTGGAGATTGCCCCCGAGCTTGTCGACCTGCTGGCCGCCAACCCATTGGTGGCCTCTGTGGAACCCAACCGCGTGATGGCCATTCGCGCCAGCCAGTCCAGCGCGCCCTGGGGGCTGGATCGGCTGGACCAAGCCGACTTGCCACTGGACAGCTTTTACGACTACGACTTAAGCGGCCAGGGCGTACACATCTACGTCCTCGATACCGGTATACGCTCCACCCATCAAGACTTCGGCGGCCGAGTAGGCACCGGGCGCAACTTTATCAGCACCGGCTTTTTGTTTACCTCTCTGGACCCCACCGATACCGAAGACTGCCACGGTCACGGCACTCACGTGGCCGGCTCTGCGGCAGGCCAGCAATGGGGTGTGGCTAAATCGGCTACGGTCTATCCGGTGCGCGTTATGGGTTGCGGCGGATCGGGTTCCACCTCCGGCGTTATCGCCGGTATTGATTGGATGATTGCCAACCACCAAAAGCCAGCGGTGGCCAACTTGAGCATCGGCGGCTGGTCGAGTGACGCCCTGGATAATGCCGTACAGTCCGCGATCGATGCCGGCATCACCATGGTACTGGCGGCAGGCAACAACAGCGCCGATGCCTGTAATGAGTCGCCGTCCAGAGTGGCAGACGGCATTACCGTGGGCGCCTCTACCATCGACGACAGTCGTGCCTCCTTCTCTAACCGGGGCGCCTGTGTCGACCTGTTTGCCCCCGGCGCCAATATCCGTTCAGCGGGGTACAGAAGCGACACCGCAACGGCGGATATGAGCGGCACCTCCATGGCTGCACCCCACGCTGCCGGCGCCGCAGCCCTGGTGCTTGAAGAAGACCCCGGTGCCAGTCCTGCCCAGGTGGCCGATCGCCTGCTGGCCGCCGCCGTCTCAAACCGATTGAGCAATATCTCCAGCAGCCCCAACAAACTGCTGCAGGCGCCCCAGAACAGTGGCATTGACCGAGCCCCAACGCCGCGGCTGACCGTCAATTGCGACGACATGGCCTGTAGCTTTGACGGCAGCGCCTCCAGCGACAACAGCGCCATTACCAGTTACCAATGGGAATTCGGTGACGGCGCTACCGGCAGCGGCGCACAGACCAGCCACAGCTACGCCGCCTATGGCGACTATCAGGTGCGCTTAACGGTCACCGATGACGCCGGCCAGTCCGCGTCCGCCACTGAAACACTGAGCCTCTCCGCCGAGCCGCCTTCCCCCTGCGAGGAATGTGAAAAAACCTCCGGACAGCTGTCAGCCGGTGGCCGAATCTACCTGCCTTCAAGCAATGGCTTTTACAGTGACGGCGGCCAATTCCGAGGCTTTTTGCGGGGCGCCGATGGCACGGATTACGACCTCTATCTGGAGAAGTTAGTCGGCTTCCTGTTTGCCTCATGGACCGTGGTGGCCAGCTCAGAACTCCCCGAAAGCGAGGAAGCCATCGACTATCAAGGCAACTTCGGCACCTACCGTTGGAGAGTGCAGAGCGCATCAGGCAGTGGTGAGTACGATGTGTATATTGATAACCCCTAAGGGTTTATTGTTTAGTTGGAACTTAGAAGGGCGCTGTATTGGCGCCCTTTTTCTTTCCACCGTTATTATGCTTACTTGAGGGTGAACCGTTTCATTATCACTGATTTTGGTTTAAAAGCTGGTAGAGTAGCACCCCGCTAAACGGCAAGCGCTAGCGAGTCCGGTGGAGGCCACGTTTTTTGTGGCCGGAACATATTTGAGCGGCTTGTTAAGCGCCAAGTACAAGGCTTGCACCATAAGATAGTGTAGTTTTTACAAAATCTAGAGCTGTTTCTTTGCCAATTTCTTTAACCCCCTTACCAAGCTCTTCACCCAGTGTCGTTTTTACTTTAAGGCCTTTAGGTACAGCATTAAGAACTTCTAGCCCTTTGGGTGACAAAGTAACAGCGTTGAAGGACATGTTTGTTGCATTGCGATGCCATAAATAACCAGATTCAATTAGCCAGTTTACTGATTCTCTAGCAATAGCATACTCCGGGCTACGCATATTTATGTCATTGTCGCAGTCGGGGTTAATGGTTTCTTGTATAGCTTTCCCTAAATCAATAACAGATAAATTAATGCGTAATGGGAAAGCTTGATAGCATTGACCAAATACTTCTGCCACAGCGATATTAAATGATTCGATATTTTTCATATTCGCTTAACAGCCTGTTAATTAGGACTCTCATCATCATAATTATCGTGAAGTCACGATAATTATGATCCGCACGAATGAATCTTTGTAAGCAATTGAAATTTAAAGGCCTTATTTTCCCGAAAAATAAAACTGGATGTAAACCGCAAAACTTTCACGACAAATGGAATGCAAAAAGCTATGGCCAACTGGAAAGAGTTTTGTAGTGGGGCGAGGGCGTCTTCCATAGACTCAGTACCAACTTGCTTCCATTCATCACCACATACGGTAGTGGTGGTGCGTTATTTCTTATTACCCATCACTTTTATCGCTTTTGGCCGTCGCCATCAATACGAAACGCCGCTTTATTTTAAATTAACCGGAAATCAGCGATCTAAGAGATCGCCACCTTGGCGATAGTGGGCGCAGCCTTGTACGCCGCGGCGTCGATGCCTTCAATCACTAACCTAGCCAGCACTTCTCCAAATATTGTGTGTTTACCGGCAAAGGCGGCCTGTTGGCCGTGGCCGCCAAACACGGCCAGTGAGTCGGTGCCTGTGCCGGTGGCCAGCTCACCGGAAACCGGGCTGATGACCCCGTGTTTTTGCAGCACGGCAGTTTTGGCTTCGGTTGCCGTCATCATGCATTCCGCCATCACGGCGGTGCTTAAGGTCGCCGAGGTGACCACAGCGATATTGATGGTGCCGACTTCGTTGCAGTGGTCGGAGAGTTGGCGGTATTCGGCGCGGTCACCGGCGCGGCGGGCATTGGCCAGGCCGGTGGTGACCAGTACTGCCAGCTGTTCGCCGCAGACCTCGGCAAAACGGACCCGCAGGGAGTCCATGGAGGCGGCGGTCATCATTGCCACGGGCGCGGGCTCTTCTGGCCACTGCTGCTGTTGGCATAGCGCTGCCACCGTCGCGGTGGGGCAGTGAGCGGCCTCGGCTTGGTCACCGCTGACTTTCAGGTTGATCCAACGGGTGGCATTAACCAGGCCGCCATTGACCACGGCGCTGCTGAGGCAGGGGCGGGCTTGATCAAAGCCTAGGGTGACCCAGTTCTCACTGACCTGGAGCTGGCCCAGCTCGGTGGGGAAGGGTGCAGTTGAGACCTCTGCGGCTGGACCCTTCGCAATGGCGGATGTGTCGTCTGTGACTGGGGTGTGCGGCATGGCTAAATATCGCGGCAAGCAGGTGGCGCTAGTCTAAAGCCCCTGTCAGGCATCGACCAGTGCGGGCTGTAGGGGTTAACCGTGCGACAATATGTCACACCTCAATGATGCGCCGCACCGCTAAACTACGCGGGTTATTTAGTCCGATGTTTTACACAGGTCCGCGCGATGAAATTTCTACTGCATTCTACTCTGGTGGCGACCGCCGCTGCGTCTCTGATCGCCTGTGGTGGCGGCTCTTCCGGTGGCGGTAACGGGAATAACGACCCGGAGCCCAGCATGACCTCCATCAGCATTCCCGTTGCGGCCCGTGCCAATGGCACTGACATTAATTGCGACGCCCAGCTCAGCGGCCTAAGCAGTGACGCCACCAACGGGGTGGTGAAGGCCTTTGCCATCTACGTCCACGATCTGGTGCTGATTAATGCCGATGGCAGCGAGATGCCGGTGACTCTGGAGGAGAACGATTGGCAAAGCGGCGGCGTGGCACTGCTGGATTATCAGGATAAGTTGGACAGCTGCGCCAGTGCCAATAGCAAGCCGACCAACAACACTGTGGCGGGCACCATCGACGGCACCTTGGCCCAGGTCACCGGCCTGCGCTTTACCGTGGGCGTACCGAGCAACATGAATCACCAGGACACCACCGCTGCGGCGTCGCCCCTTAATCGCAGCGATCTGTTCTGGAGCTGGCAAACCGGCTACAAACATCTGCGCATGGACGTAGCCCCGGATGGTGGTGTGTTAAAGCAGGACGGTAGCAGCTCGGCCACCTACAACATTCACCTGGGCAGCACTGGTTGTGTGGGCGACCCGCAAACCGGCGAGACCGTCAATTGCTCGGCAGATAACCGGCCCACTATCACCCTGGATGTCAGTGATATTGCCAACCAGCAGGTGGTGATCGACTACGCCAAGCTGGTGGAAAACAACTCACTGCTGGCTGACGATGGCGGCGCACCTGGGTGTATGTCTGGCCCCACTGACCCGGAGTGTCAGGGTATTTTTGATGCATTGGGTATGGGTATCGGCGAGAATAGCGACCCCAATCCCGGCCAAACAGTGTTCAGCATAGAGTCACTGTAGGGCCCCAATCGGTATAGGCAGTAATGGCAAGACCGACTCTTGTGGCCGCTTCTGCGGCCATTCTTCTCTCTGCTGGCAGCTTGATGCTAAGCGCCTGTGGCGGCGGCAGCGAGACCCGCTACCGGGCCGGTGACGACACCGAGGCCCGGCAGTTTGCCTGGGGCATTCCCCAGCATATTCCGCTGCCCATCGTGCCCGACGACAACCCGGTGAGCGAGCCGATGTTTCAGTTGGGGCGGCACCTGTTTTACGACCAGCGCTTGTCCGGCAATGGCACTCAGGCCTGCGCCTCCTGCCATCTACAGAGCATGGCCTTTGCCGAGCCTCTGGAGCGCTCCATCGGCTCCACTGGCGAGCTCCACCCCCGCAACGCCCAGAGCCTGGTCAATGTGGCCTTTAACCCCACCTACACCTGGGCCAATCCCTCACTGGTAACTTTGGAACAGCAGATTGTGGTGCCACTGTTTGGCGAGTTCCCGGTGGAGCAGGGCATCAACGAAGAGAACCGGGATGAGGTCTTGGCCCGGCTCGCCAATGAGCCGGTGTACCCGCCGCTGTTTGCCGAGGCGGTGCCGGAGCTGGCCGAGGGTGAGCGGATTAACTTTCAGGTGATCGTCAAAGCCCTGGCCACCTTTGTGCGGGGCATTAACTCCTTTCACAGTGACACAGACCGTTACGAGAGCGGCGAGGCTAACGTGGTTACTGAGGCGGCGCTGCGGGGCCGGGATCTGTTTTTTAGCGAGGACCTGGAGTGCTTCCACTGCCACGGCGGCTTTAACTTTACCGACTCCACCGCCGACAGCAGTCAGCTGTTTGTGGATACGCCCTTTCACAACACCGGCCTGTACAACATCGATGGCGAAGGTGCCTACCCCGAGATCAGCGAGGGCATTATCGAGATCACCGGCATTGCCAGTGATATGGGCCGCTTCCGGGCCCCGACACTGCGCAATATCGCCCTGACCTCACCCTATATGCACGACGGTAGCATCGCCACCCTGGAGGAGGTGATCCGCACCTACGCCGCCGGCGGTCGCAATATTGTGAGCGGCGCCAACGCTGGCGACGGCCGCGCCAACCCTTTTAAAGATGGGTTTATCTCCGGCTTTGAGATCACTGAGGACGAGATTCAGGATTTAATTGCCTTTCTGGAGAGCCTCACCGATTACGAGGTCATCAATAACCCGCGCTTTGCCAACCCCTGGGATGCCCAACCATGAGTCGACTTCGCGCCCTGACGCTGGCTGCGGCGATTGCTACCACTTATTCCAACCTGGCCTTTAGCCACAGCGGCGGGCCGGAGTCGGCACCGCTGGTCACCACCGGTTTGGATGTGGCGCTGTCTTACAGCTATCGGGATAAAACCTACAGCGACGAAGACAGCGAGTGGCAAATCCCCGGTGCCTTGATGGGGGGCGAGGCCTTTCCGGTGGAAGACGACGCCGCGCTGGATGACGCCCTGGCAGACTACCAGTACGCCTTCACCCCGGATGCCGGTATTCAGATTACTGCCGAGGCCCACGGCGGCCATGGCGAGACCGAGTTTAACTTTCGCCACTACTGGTACTTACAACAGTGGCGCTTAAGCGCGGGCACGGTAAGGCTGGAAGCCGGGCAAATGGCTGCCGCCTTTGCTCCCCACAGCAACTGGCACGCCAGCCGGGACGCCTACTCAGAAGCGACTCTAACCGGCAATATCTTTTGGGGCCGCAGCCTGGTGGACCGGGGGGTGAGAGCGACTTACCTGAACACCAACTGGACCCTGGGTATGGAGCTGTGGAGCGGCCATAGCTGGCTGGCGGACAACGGCCAGGCAGCAGATGTGTTTGCCCGCTACCAATGGTCGACAGGGCCCGTGGACTATCAGATCGGTGCGTGGCTACTGGCCGCCGAGCCCGAACAGCGCCGGGATACCCGCTACTTTGGTGGCCACAGCCACGGCAACGTTACCGTGACCAGCAACGATGCCGCCTTCAGTGGCGACGTACAGGCCGCCGGCCTGGACCTCAGCGCCAGCTGGCGTGCCTCCGCCCACTCTGCGCTAACAGCGTCGATCAGCCTGTCTCAATTGGAGCAAGATGGCGACGTAGTGGAGTCCAACCGTCAGGCCGGGCTGGACAGCGAATACCAGTCGATTTTGGCCGGCTTGAGCTGGCGCTACCGCCGCCACGAACTGGCAGGGCGGGTGGAATCCATCAACCTGGACAACACTCTCAGCGGCGCCGCTGCAGTGCTGGTGGGCCAAAACACCAGCCTGGACAACCCCCGGGGCACAGACCCCGAGCGCACCACCCTCAGCTATCGCTTTCACTACAACCCCCACCTCACAGTGCGAACCGAGTGGGTGGACGAGACCCTTGGCGGATCAGGTGCAGAGGTGGAGCAAGACCGCTGGGTGATTGGTGTAGTGCTGCGGCGGGTGTTTCGGTAAAGCGCTGCGGCGGGTATTTCGTTAAACCAGAGCGGCGGGTGTTTAACTAAAACAGCTGGCTACTCCATACCGACTATGGGCCCAGCCTCCACCACTCGCTGCCATACCTCGATATACCCCTCAATAGCCCAACCCACTTGACTCCAGCGGCAGGCCGTCATTTCTGAGACCGGTCTAAGCCCCTCCGTCTGCATTACAATGCAGTAACGGTCAGTCAAAAATACCCCGCCAGGCTGTAACATCTTATCTATAACTGAAAATCCTAATTATTCTGCCCAGGTTCTCGACTGCGCTCTCAACGCCGGGCACCCCAAAACAAAGACTGTTCACATGAAAAAGCGTCTCGTCATTATGGCCGTGGTTCTCACCGTAATCTTTGGTGGCGCCATTGGCTTCAAACTCTTAAAGCGGGAAATGATCCGGGATTACCTGGCCAATATGGGCACACCTACCGTGCCCCTGAACGCCGCTCGGGTGACGCCGGCAACCTGGGAAGAGCGGCTACCGGCCATTGGCTCGTTGCGGGCGCGGCAGGGCATTGAGATTCGCAGTGAGGCCAGCGGCGTAATCGACGGCGTGCATGTGGAGTCCGGCCAGCAGGTGAAGGCCGGCGACCTGATCGTGACCATGGACGACGAGGTAGAGCAGGCCACCCTAAAGAGTGCCAAGGTGCGCTTGGCCAAAGCCCGCCGCGACTTTAAGCGGGATCAGTCGCTGTACGAGCGGGAGCTGCTCTCAGAGGGGGAGTTTGAAAACAGCCGCAGCGAAGTGGAAAGCGCGGAAGCCATGGCCGAAGAGACCCAAGGCATTATCTTCCGTAAGTCTATTCGCGCCCCCTTCGACGGCACCGTGGGCATCCACAGCCTGGCCGAGGGTCACTATCTGGCGCCGGGGGATGAAGTGGTCACCCTGCAGGCCCTCAATACCCTCTACCTGGACATGATGCTGCCGGAGAAAGAACTGGAGCGCCTCAGCGTTGGCCAGCAGGTGAGCTTTACCGTGCCCAGCCGGGGCGATAGCCAATTTAATGGCGAGGTGCGGTTTATCGACGCCCGCATCCAGTCCAGCTCACGGAATATTCTGGTGCGGGCGGAGGTCGACAATGCCGAAGGGTACTTGCTGCCGGGGATGTTTGCCGATGCCACTATTCATCTCGGTCAGCTTAAAGAGGTACTGACGGTACCCCGAGAGGCGGTGGCCTACTCCCTCTACGGTGAGACCATTTATGTGCTGGAGCAAAAATCTGAGGCAGCCGACAAGAAGGATCAAGAAGGTGGCGAGCAACAGAACGAAGAACAGGACTCACAGCCCAAGTGGTTTGCTACCCGCCGCCAGGTCAGTACTGGCGAGGTCCGCGGCGAGGTTGTAGCCCTGGAGGGAGTCCAAGCCGGCGACCTGGTGGCCCGGGATACTCAGAACCGCCTGCTGGGCGGCACGCCGGTGTCGATTGAGAATCTGGAATCGCTTTCTGGTACTGCATCCTCCGGTACCGTATCGCCTACTTCAGCAGAGCCCGCTCCCACAGAATCAGCTACCACGGAGCCGCCTGCTGAAGCAGAGGCACCCGCCGCGACCCGTTCTGAGACAGCGGAGTCGCCCTAATGCGCTTTACCGATCTGTTTATTCGCCGGCCCTTGCTGGCCTGGGTACTGAATGCACTGATTCTGCTGTTTGGGGTAGTGGCGTTCAGCTATATGGAGCTGCGCCCCTATCCGGACGTTGAAAACGCCCAGATCATTATCAATACCTCCTACCCCGGCGCCTCGGCGGATGTGGTGCAGGGCTTTGTCACCGGCCCCATGCAACGCGCCATCGTCGCGGCCGAGGGCATCGATTACTACTACTCCCGCACCCAGGACGGTTTGTCCACCATCAATGTGCGGGTCGACACCCGCTTTGACGCCGACGATGTGGTCACCGACATTGTCGGCAAGATCGCCTCGGTGAGGGGCGAGATGCCGGAAAACGTAATGGAGCCGGTGGTCACCAAATTCGCCGGCGGCCTGGCACCGGTATGGATACGGATGCAGGACTCGGAGATGTCGGCCGAGCAAATCACCGAGTTCTTCTACCGGGTGGTGCGTCCGGCGCTGTTTAATGTGGAGGGTGCCGCCGGCTTGATGCCCATTGGCCAGCGCCCCTTTGCCATGCGCCTGTGGCTGGACCCGGTGCGGATGGCGGCCATGGATGTGACCGCCGCCGAAGTACAGCACGCGGTGCAAAGCAATAACTACATCAGTGAGGCGGGGGAGATTCGCAACACCATGGTGGTGCAACCCATCCGCGCCGCAACCGACATCAATACCGCCAGCGAATTTGCCGATATTGTGATCCGCGAGAAAGACGGCGCACTGGTAAGGCTGCGGGACGTTGCCACTGTTGAGCTGGGTGCGGAACCGCTGCGCCAGAAGGGCTTTGTCAACGGCGAACCCAGTCTGCTGGCGGGCATCGATATGGCGCCGGACTCCAACCCTCTGGAGCTAAGTCACAATGTGCGGGAAGCCGTAGATACCCTGCAAAGTCAGCTGCCCCCTACCATGCGTCTTGAAGTGTTCTTTGACCTGGGTAAGTTTGTTGCCGATTCCTTGAGAGAAGTCAGCATGACCCTGCTGGAGGCGCTGGTGATCGTCGGTGTGATCGCCCTGCTGTTTTTTGGCAACCCCCGGGCGGTGCTGATTATGATGATCAGTATTCCGGTATCGCTGGTGGGCACCTTCTTGATCATGTGGTCACTGGGCTACAGCCTCAATCTGTTTACCCTGTTGGCATTGGTCATCGCCATCGGTCTGGTGGTGGACGACACCATTGTGGTGGTAGAGAACATCCACCGCTATATCGAGCAGGGGCAGCCGCCCATGGAGGCGGCACTGGTGGGCGCCAAAGAAGTGATCGCTCCGGTTATAGCCATGAGTCTGACTCTGGTGGCAGTGTTTTTGCCGGTGGGCTTTATCGAGGGCTTGAGTGGCCAGCTGATCCGCGAATTTGTCTTCACCCTGGCCGGCTCGGTGGTGATCTCCGGGGTGGTGGCACTGACCCTGTCGCCAATGCTGTCCTCCCGGATACTCAAAACCGAGGAAGACAACTCCATTGCCCACTGGCTGGACGAGCGCTTTGATCGCCTACGCCAGGGCTACGCCAACAAACTGCACGGCGCATTAAAGTACCGGCCGGTATGGCTGATGACCGCCATTGTGGTGACGGCGGCTATTCCCTTTTTGTTCAACCTCTCCGAGAAGGAGCTGGTGCCACTGGAAGATACCGGCAACCTACACATTGCCTACACCGCCCCAGCCCATATGAGCGAGGAATATGTGACTCGCCACGGCGATATGATCGAGGAGCTGTTTAAAGAGCTGCCCGGCGTTGCCAACACCCTGCGCTTTGAATTGATGATGGAAGACGGCACCTCGCTGGCGGTGGCGGAATTCAAGCCCTGGAGCGAGCGGGACTTTAACGTGCTGGATTTGCAGCGCCCCTTCCAGCAGAAGCTCGACACCCTGACTGGGGTGCGGGCCAACGCCTTTATTCTGGATATCTCCCCGGCTGCAGGCGGCGCCAACCTGCCCATTCAAATGGCCATTAGAACCACCGAAGATTTCCGGGAGCTGTCCCAGGTCAGCGAACGCTTTCTGGAAGAAATCCGCGCCAGCGGCAACTTTATGTTTGTCGACAGCGACCTGAAGTACACCAAGCCAGAAATCAAGGTGGATATTGATCGGGACAAGGCCGGCGAGCTGGGCATCAGCATGGCGGACATCGGCTCCACCCTGTCGGCAATGATGGGTGAAGGCTATATCAACCGTTTTAGCTACGAAGGGGAAAGCTACAAAGTCATTCCCCAAGCCAGCGTCGACAAGCGTTTTGATCAGTCCTGGCTGGAGCGCTACTACGTGCGTACCCGCAGCGGCGACAGCATTCCGCTGGGCGCCATCGTTGAAACCGAAGTCACCAGCAAGCCCAGTGGTCGCCTGCAATTTGAAGGCATGAACGCCGCCACTCTGTCGATGATCATGTTCCCCGATGTTTCCATGGACGAGGCCATCGACTACCTCAACACTACTGCAGAGCGCATCCTTCCCCAGGGTTACGGTATCGATTACGGCGGCAAATCCCGCACCCACCTGCAGGAGGGCAACACCCTGCTGATCGCCTTTATTCTGGCACTGGTGACCATCTACCTGTTCCTGGTGGCCCAGTACGAAAGTCTGCGGGACCCACTGGTGGTATTGATTACCGTACCGATGTCGATCAGCGGCGCGCTGCTGTTCCTCAGTGTAGATATCGTCACCCTGAGCTTGTTTAGCCAGGTCGGCTTAATCACCCTGGTAGGCTTGATTAGCAAGCACGGTATCTTGGTGGTGGATTTTGCCCGGCGCCTGCAAGAACAGGGTGTTGCCTTTGAAGAGGCCATTATCGAGGCCGCCTCAATCCGCCTGCGGCCCATATTGATGACCACCGCCGCCATCGTGGTAGCGGTACTGCCGCTATTGATGGCCTCCGGCCCCGGCGCCGAAAGCCGCCATCATATTGGCCTGGTGATTGCTGCCGGCATGGTCATCGGTACGTTGTTTACCTTGTTCGTGCTACCGGTGATGTACACCTATATTGCCAAGCGGCGGCAGCCTAGCTAGGTCTAGGTCGCCTGGCGCTTTTGACGGTCCAGGAGCAGGAAATTCGAAAACAACGCGATCGGATAAAATGGGACGGTGACCTGGATGAAATACGAGGAAAAGGTCAGGTTCAATCACCCACTTGAGGATAATTTGAACGAGAACGAAGACCATGGCGCCCGCAGTGACTGTTGTGAACAGGCCCTAGTCCGCGATTATTAGTGCATAACGCCCTTAGCTGTCGGACTCCGTGCTTAAAAGGAGCTTCCGGAGCTGCCTTTCCTCTCTCATGACGTGAATGATAAAAACGAGTTCATCGTCCTGTCGGTAGAAAATTCGGCACGGTCTAACATAAAGTTCACGGTAGATTGAGTTAGGCAGCTCTGGTGGTACATGGCCGGAGTCAGGAAACCGCTCAAGTCGCTCGACTGTAGAGAAAATCTGACTTACAAGGTTCGAAGCGGCATCAGGTTTATCCAGCGCAATGTACTCTGCAATTTCCTCTAGCTGGTCCAGCGCCGGATCTGTCCATATTATTTCAGCCACTTCTTCATCCGCTCCCTGGCTTTGGTATTGGAGGTAGTCTTACCCTCCAGAATCGCCCGCTCTCCCTTGGACAATCCTTCCAGCAGCGCCAACCTACGCTGCATAAACTCGTAATCCTGAACATCAACTAGGTAGGCTGACGGCTGGCCGTGCTCGGTGATCAATATGGCCTCTTTGCTTTCGTGCAGGTCAGCCAGAATCTTGGTCGCTTGGCGCTTCAGGTTAGTTACTAGTTCTACTTTCATGGGGTGTCCCTCTCAGAGTGACACTATAGTATCACTCTGAGCGAGTTATGGGTACGGCATATATGATCGGACTCTGGCAGTTAACGCCAAAAGCAGCCTCCCGTCCCAGGCCGAGCTTTTCAGCGGCCAATTTCATGGCCTTGTTAAGAACTGCTTTATTTCAGTGACATCCTTGAAATGGCCATGACCTTCGACGTAGCCCACCTTAGGTAGGAGCTCGACGAGCTCTAAACCTTCGGGAAATGGGACTAAGTCATAGGTTCCAGACACTACCGTGAAGCTTCCCTTCTTATTTGGAGTGGAGAACTCAGCTTTCAGACCGATTCCGTGCTCATCCCAGAATAAGCATTCTCCGTTTTCCACATCAATGCCTTCACACGCGTCAATTGCGTCTTGTTTGGAATCGAAAACTTCCAGCCCTAGATCATCAGTGGAAAAAACGAAAACTCGCATAGTCACTTAACGCAAAATCAGCCGCGCGTTTTTTGCGTCCGCTGCATTGGCTTGTTCGCTGTGAGATCTTGCAGAGAGCCAGAAATGTATTTATGAATAATGCTCGATACAAAAGTTTGGTACGGAATGCCTTCTTCCGAAGCCCTTGACTGGATCGCAGCCAAATCCCTGTTTGAAATCCGAATATTTATTCTTTTATCTTTTTTAAATGTATTGCTGGCAATCGCTTCCAATTTCTTTTTACGAGATTCAGTTAATACTGACTCAAATTCACCAGCCTCTACGGCCTCAAGCAGAGCTTTCTCTTCCCTCGATAACTTACCTTTGCTCATGATCCACCTCCAAGGTACAACTTGGTAAATTTTCTGCTGGGAATGATTTTTTTCAAAAACACCTCATCTTCGTTTTCCACATATGGAACCAGATGAACGTATTCCTTGATGCAAATGATGAAAATCCGTTGGTTGGGGTAAACAGAGGCATTTGGATGAGCTATATCATCCAGTAGACCACCATGTTCAATATGGAAGATCGCCTCTTCAAAAGAAACGCCTCGACCAACGATAAGCTCCTGATTCTTATCAGGACTCCGATTGCTGATTTTCATGTGGAAGAGCGCAGCACGAATGTGTGCATTTTGTCATCAGGTAGCTAACGCCTGCCGTCACCGGTGACAAAGCCGGAGCTAAGCGGAGGTTTTGGCATCCGGTGCACGGCTTGGTTATGCAGCATGTAGCGGCTTGATTCGATCCACTTCTTCCTTGACCGACTGCGCGGCCGCCCAAAGATCAACAGATTGCTGTGCGTTCAGCCAGAATTCCGGCGAGTTACCAAACAAACGCGCAAGCCGGAGCGCCATTTCAGGGCTGACAGCACGACGTTCGCGCAATAGTTCATTAACTGACTGACGAGAGACACCCAAAGATTCTGCCAATCCCGAAACCGTCAGCCCATAGTCCGGAACAAAATCTTCCCGCAGCATTTCGCCAGGATGAGTGGGTTTGCGCTGCATCCCAGTAGTATTAAGAATAGCCATATCATCACCTCACTCAGTGGTAGTCACACACTTCGACTTCATACGCTGACTATCCCTTTCAACATAACAGCCTGTTAATGAGGTCAAAGACCTCATAATAGTAATTAGCGGGTATACCCTATAATTTCTCACACATACTCCAGCCACTTGGAACCCGCTGTTATTATTTGTCTTTTTTATAAATAATCAGAAAACACCTTTTGAAAAAGGTAAATTACCTCGAAGCCTACAGGCTCCGCTATAAAGCAATTCAGGGGCGGGGGCAAAGTGATGAAGAGATCTCCATTTCTCAGTGATGTAGTGCGGTTTATAGCTAGCGGGGGAACTCAGCCAACGCACTATCAATACTTACCTGTATTGAATTGAATATTTCATAGTCTTTTGCCGCATGCAACAAACGGGCAAAAGCTTTACTCAATAGGCGAGGCCCATTTTTTACCAGGCCGGTATTCATTAATAAACGAGACTGGGAAGAAGCTAGTGAGCCTCGTCCCAGCTGTCGCCGACGCCCACATCCACCTCCAGCGGCACGGCCAGATCGGCGGCGCCTGACATCAGTTTGACCAGCTCGGCTTTTAGCTCGTCAACTTGATCTTCTTTCACCTCCAGCACCAATTCATCGTGGACTTGCATAATCAGCAGGGCGTCAAGTTTGGACTTCTGCAAAAAGGCGTCCACAGTAATCATGGCCCGCTTGATAATGTCAGCGGCGCTGCCCTGCATGGGCGCGTTGATGGCGGTGCGCTCGGCGGCCTGGCGGCGCTGGCCGTTGCGGGCATTGATCTCCGGCAGGTGCAGGCGGCGGCCGAACAAGGTCTCAACATAGCCCTTGTCGGCAGCCAGTTTGCGGGTGTCGTCCATGTAGCGCAGCACGCCGGGGTAGCGCTCAAAGTAGAGATCGATATAGCTCTGGGCTTCGTTGCGGCCGATATGGAGCTGGCGCCCCAAACCAAAGGCGGACATGCCGTAGATCAGGCCAAAGTTAATGGCCTTGGCATTGCGACGCTGCTCGTCGCTAACGTCTTCTTTGGCCACACCAAACACCTCTGCGGCGGTGGCCCGGTGAATATCCTCGCCCCGCTCAAATGCCTTGATCAGCCCCTCGTCACCGGACAGGTGGGCCATAATCCGCAGCTCGATCTGGGAGTAGTCGGCGGCGACAATCTTGTAGCCCTTCTCGGCAATAAAGGCCTTGCGGATGCGACGGCCCTCCGGGGTGCGAATGGGGATGTTTTGCAGGTTGGGGTCTGAGGAGGACAAACGCCCGGTGGCCGCCACCGCCTGGTGGTAGGAGGTGTGAATACGGCCGGTGTTGGGGTCGATCAGTTCCGGCAGTTTATCGGTATAGGTGGACTTGAGCTTGGCCAGGCTGCGGTAATCCAGAATCACCTTGGGCAGGGGATAGTCGTTGGCCAGCTCCACCAGCACTTCCTCGGCGGTGGAGGGCGCGCCCTTGGGGGTCTTCTTGATTACCGGGATTTCCAGTTTGGTGAACAGAATCTCGCCCAACTGCTTGGGCGAGGAGAGGTTAAAGGGCCCGCCGGCCAGTTCGTGGGCCTTTTTCTCCAGCTCATCGATTTTAACCGCCAGCTCCTGACTCTGCTTGGCCAGCATGTCGCGGCTGACCAGGGCGCCGTTGCGCTCGATGCGGCTCAGTACCGGCACCAGTGGCAACTCGATCTCCCGATAGACCGATACCAGGCTGTCGTGCTGGGCCAGCTTGGGGGACAGCTCCCGGTGCAGGCGCAGGGTAATGTCGGCGTCTTCGGCGGCGTAGGGGCCGGCCTGGTCCAGGGCAATCTGGTTAAAGGTGAGCTGTTTGGCGCCTTTGCCGGCGATGTCTTCGTAGTGGATGGTGGAGTGACCCAGGTATTTCAGGGCCAGGCTGTCCATGTCGTGGCGGCTGGCGGTGGAGTCCAGCACATAGGACTCCAGCATGGTGTCTTCGGCAATGCCCCGCAGTGCAATGTCGTGGTTGGCCAGCACATTGGCGTCGTACTTGAGGTTTTGGCCCAGCTTGGCGACGTTGGGGTCTTCCAACAGAGGTTTCAGCGCGCCCAGCACCGCGTCTTCACTGAGCTGGCCTGGGGCATCCAGGTAGTCGTGACCAAAGGGCACATAGGCGGCCTCACCGGGCTCCACCGCGAAGGACACGCCCACCACCCGGGCCTGCATATAGTTGAGGCTGGTGGTCTCGGTATCAAAGGCAAACAGCTCGGCGCTGCGGAGCTTTTTCATCCAGGCGTCGAAGTCGGCCTGCTCGGTCACCACTTGATAGTTGGCCTCAACCTCGGCGGGGCTATCGGCGTCAGCCTCGTTGCTTTCCCCACTGCCACCGCGATTTAGCTCGTCTACCCAGGTTTTAAATTCCAGTTCTTTATAGAGGGTAAGTAGGCGCTCACTGTCTTGTTCACCCGGTTGTAGTGCCGCCAGATCCAGCTCTAAATCCACGTCGCACTTGATGGTGGCCAACTGGTAGGACAGCTCGGCCTGCTCTTTGGCGGCCTCCAGTTTTTTGCCCAGGCTTTTGGCGCCGCGGACCTCCAGCTCGGCGACCTTGTCCAGGTTAGCGTAAATGTCTTTGATGCTGCCGATGCCCTGGAGCAGCGCCAGAGCGGTTTTTTCACCGACGCCGGGCACGCCGGGGATGTTGTCGACCTTGTCTCCCATCAGCGCCAGAAAATCGATAATCAACTCGGGGGGAATGCCGAACTTGTCTTTGACGCCGGCCTCGTCCATCACCGTGTCGGTCATGGTGTTGACCAGGGTCACGTGGCTATTGACCAGCTGAGCCATGTCCTTATCGCCGGTGGAGACGATGACCGGGCGATCTTTCTCGGCCTGGGCGGCGAGGGTGCCGATGACGTCATCGGCCTCCACGCCGTCAATCACCAACCGGGGCAGGCCCATGGCGTCGATGATGTCGTGGATGGGCTGCACTTGGCTGCGCAGCTCATCCGGCATAGGCGGGCGATGGGCCTTGTAGTCTTCAAACAGCTCATCCCGAAAGGTTTTGCCCTTGGCGTCAAAGACCACGGCGATGGGGCTGTCGGGGTAATCCTTGTGCAGGCGCTTGATCATGCTGATGACGCCCTTAATAGCGCCGGTGGGCTGACCGGAGGAGGTGGTCAGAGCGGGCAGGGCGTGGAAAGCGCGGTAGAGGTAGGAGGAGCCGTCTACCAGAACCAGGGGAAGCGCAGCCATCGGGTCAATCACCTTATTTCGTCGCCAAAGCAGAAGCTGGCGAGTTTAGCACGACCGCAGCGAAGGGTTACTGCCACTCACCCCGGGCAAAAGTGTTACCTAGCGAGCCCAAAGTGTTACCTTCATGTACAAAAATTAATCTAAAGCTGGCTAAATTACCAACATTTAACCCTTTTACTGAATCTGTTTGTGTTACCGTACGTAACACAAGGTAGCAAAAGCGCCTTGTTCGGGCATAACGCCCACGTAAGAGGAGAAGTAACGATGAAAACTTTCACCAGCGCAATCGCACTTTTGGTTGCCAGTACCGTGGCGACTGCTGCCGAGCCCCAAGCCGGTACCAAGTCGCTGGTGGTGGCCTACAACGAAGCCAGCCGTGTCGAGATGAGCACAGCCAGTGAGCCGGTTTACGTGTCGGAAGCAAAGACAGATCGAGTTCTGGCCAAGACCCTGGATGTGGTTTCTGCCAGCTTGAGTGTTGAGCTCGACAACAGCAATCAGTTTAAGATCGCTGAAGAGACTCGCTAAGCGGCTTCGCGGGATGCCGAGCGCCGAGGTTTAGCGATCGGCCCCAAACTTGCCAAGCCAAAGTGTTACCCGGAGGTCGCAGCGCGACTTCCGGGCAAAGAACTACGTCCCAAGCCGCCAATCCAGGTGGGCATCATCGCCCGGGTTTCACGGGTGCCAACGCAGTTGAGGAAGGCATCGCCAATTGCGCGATACAGGGCCATAAAGCCTTGGTCGGCTTGCACCTTTATGCCCATGGGGTCCAGCTCCACCATGGGTGTCTCTACCCCGTCCATTAGCGCACCCAGCACCGACTGGGGGAATTGCGGCTCGCTGAACACACACACAAACTCCCCAGCCTGCAAGCGCTGGCGCAACTCGGTCATATGTCGCGTTCCGGGGAGACGCCCCTCGTCTTTCATCACTGCCTCGCCCGAGGTCAGGTTATAGCGGGCCTCAAACAGTCCGTAGCCGTCGTGCACAAACAGGTAGGGCTTTTCGTCGCAGCGGTTCAATAAATCACCCAGGGCCTTATCGTACTGGCGTAGCTCGGAGCTGAACCGAGCGGCATTGGAATGGAAATAAGCACTGCGGGTAGGCTGGCGATCGGACAGCATTCGCGCCACTTTACGGGCCATCTTCTGTACCGCTTCCGCCTCCAGCCATTGGTGGGGGTCGTCGCCCTGATCCAACTTGGGATAGAGCGCCTGGGCCTGGGGCGCCTTGCGCAATGCCTTTTTAAGATAGTGCTCCAGCGCGGGCCCCATCCAGATTACCAGATCGGCATCGTCGACCCGCTGCAGGTCTGAGGGGCGCAATTGAAAGTCGTGGGCAGATTGCGTCGGCTCGATCAGCAGGTCGACATCGACGGCCTCGCCGCCAATTTCCTGCACCAGCAGTTGCAGCGGCTTAATGGTGGCCAACACGTTCAGAGACTGCGCCCGGACCGGACTACTGGCGATACACACCCAAACCACAACCAGCAGAAACGCTCTCAACACTTCATCCCCATGACCTTTTCGACCTTGTATTAATCCTGTCCGCCTTCTACATCAAGCAGAAATGCAATATTATAACATTCTAGAAATTGGAGGCGGCTATGCACCTCGCCCACGCTCACCACGATCATCAGTCCTGCATCGAGCAAGCACTGCAACAGGCATCCACCCTTTGCCAACAGCGACAACTGCGTCTGACCGCCATCCGCCGGGAGGTACTGACCGCAGTGTGGTCCAGCCACCGACCTGTGGGAGCTTATACTATTCTTGAGCAACTCACCACGCACCGTGATAGGGCACCGGCACCACCGACCGTGTACCGGGCGCTGGACTTCCTGCTAGAGAACGGCCTGATACACCGCATTGCCTCGCTGAACGCCTTTGTCGGCTGTTCCACTCCGGGGGATCACCACAGCGGCCAGTTTTTTATCTGCCAACACTGTGGCGTAGCTGCCGAGCTCAGCAGCCCGGCGGTGGATGCCGCCATTGCCGACGCCGCCCGTCAGCAGCACTTTGCGCCCCACAGCCAGTGCGTGGAAATCGTCGGTTGCTGCCGGCGCTGCGGAGACCAGGACAATGACTGAGTTGCTCAGGCTGGAAGGGGTATCTTTGGCTCGGGGCGGCCACGCCCTGCTGGACAATATCCACCTGCAACTGGAAGCCCGGCAGATTCTTACCGTAATCGGCCCCAATGGCGCCGGCAAAAGCACCCTGATCAAAGTGGCCCTGGGTTTACTCCCGCCCGACACCGGCAAGGTGACCCGCAAGCCCCGTCTGCGAGTGGGCTATATGCCCCAGCGGCTACACCTAAACCCGCTGATGCCGCTGACGGTGGAACGCTTTCTGCGCATGGGCCACCACCGCCGACTGCCGATAAAACGCGCCCTGGCCCAGGCCGGTATCGCCCATCTGGCCCAACGCCCCATGCAGTCCATTTCCGGCGGCGAAACCCAGCGGGTATTGTTAGCCCGGGCACTGCTGAGCCAACCCGACTTGCTGGTACTGGACGAGCCCGCCCAGGGGGTGGACTTAAACGGCCAGACCGAACTCTACGAATTGATCAGCGCACTGCGAGATGAGCTGAACTGCGCGGTATTGATGGTCTCCCACGATCTGCATTTGGTGATGGCCCAGACCGATACAGTGATTTGCCTCAATCAGCATGTGTGCTGCCACGGCCACCCCGAGCAGGTCAGCAACGATCCGGAGTACCTGGCACTGTTCGGCCGCCGCCACGCCGAGGCAATCGCCCTCTATCAGCACGATCACGACCACCATCACGATATTCACGGCGATATCGTCGAAGAGCACGGCAAAGGCGGCTGCAATCATGGTTGATATTCTGTTGTATGCGCTACTGGCCGGCTCGCTGTTGGCCGCCGCCACCGGCCCCTTAGGCAGCCTGCTAACCTGGCAGCGCATGGCCTACTACGGCGACACCCTGGCCCATTCCGCACTGCTCGGAGCAGCACTGGGGCTGGCGCTGCACACCGATGTAGAGTGGTCGGTACTGGTAGTCTGCGCCGGAGTTGCCAGCCTGTTGTTCGCCTTGCAATACCGCAGCGCCGCCAGCCTGGACAGCTTACTGGGCATTCTCTCCCACACCGGCCTGGCATTGGGCTTGGTGTGCCTGTCCTTCTTGCGGGGCGCACGCTTTGATCTCAACGCGTTTTTATTCGGTGATTTATTGTCGGTAACGCCGGGAGATTTAGTGCGACTGGCCATCATAGTGGCGGTGGTACTGGCCGTGTTAGTGCGGCTGTGGCCGGCGCTGGTGTCCATTACCGCCCACGCTGATCTGGCAGCCGTCGAGGGTATACCTGTGCAGCGGCTGCGTTTGATCTTTATGCTGCTGCTGGCCGCCACGGTGGCCATTGCTATGAAAGTGGTAGGGGTACTGCTGGTAACCGCAATGCTGATTATTCCCGCCACCACCGCCGGGCGGCTGGCCCGCAGCCCGGAGCAATGCGCCGCGCTGGCAACGGGGCTGGGACTACTGTCTGTGGTATTGGGTCTGGCGGGAAGCTGGTACTGGGACAGCCCCGGCGGCCCCAGCATTGTGCTGGCGGCAGCCAGTCTGTTTGCACTGAGCCTGCTGGCGCCGGGGCGCCGGGCGTCAATCTAGCGCTCTAATCGAAGTATTCGCGAATCGCCAAGTAGGTGCGCTTGAGCTTGGTGATTTCCAGCGGCGCCTTAAAGAAGCCCACTGAATGCCCCTTGGGATTTACCAGCGCCACGTTGGCACTGTGGTCCACCAGGTAGTCATCGCCGCCGCCGGGCACCTTGGCAAAGGGAATATTCAAGGCCGTGGCAAAGCGGTGCATCTCTAAGAATTCGCCAGTCATGCCCCGAAACGAGGGGTGAAAAAACTCCAGATAGCTGTGCAGCTGCTTGGGGGTATCTCGGGCCGGATCGACACTGGCCAGCCAGACTTGGGTATCTTTCTGCACCTCGGGATCCAGCTCGGAATAGAAGGTTTTTAACTGCGCCAGAGTGGTGGGGCAGATATCGGGGCAGTAGGTAAAGCCAAAGAAAATCAGATTCCACTGGCCCTGCAAGTTGGTGGGGTCGAGGGCCTTGCCATTATCGTCAATCAGCTCGAAGTTGGGCAGCATGCGGGGGTTTTCGTAGAGGTAGGCGCCTTGCTGGCGCAGCTCGTCGGTGGTCATCACCCGGGCCCGGGTAAAGGCGTAAAAGAAGCCCGCCACCAGAATCGTCGCCACCACCAAAATTGCTGTTACCGTGAGACGAATGCCCCGGCGACGCTGCGCCGCAACGCCGGATTGGCTGACGTCTGTTTGGCCTTCGTCCGTTTGGCTGTGCTCTCTTTGGCCTTCCTGGGTCATCGCTGAACCTCATAAATCAGGGTGGCTGGAAACAAATAGTGATCCAGCAACATCACAATAAACAGCGCCATCAAATAAATAATCGAGTACTTAAAGGTCGACATTGGCGCCTTGGGATCCTTGCCCCGCATCATCGCCACCGCCCAATAAATAAAGCCAGCACCCAGGCACACGGCGCCCAACAGATAGAGGGGGCCACTCATGCCGGTGGCAAAGGGCAGCAGGGTGACCACAAACAGCAAAATGGTATAGAGCAGGGTTTGCAGTTTAGTGTAGGCAATGCCGTGGGTCACCGGCATCATCGGGATATCCACCTTGGCGTAGTCATCCCGGCGGTGAATCGCCAAAGCCCAGAAATGCGGCGGCGTCCACACAAAGATAATCAACACCAACAGCAGGGCGTGGCCGTGGATCTCGCCGGTCACCGCCGTCCAGCCCAGCAGTGGTGGCGCCGCGCCGGCAATGCCACCGATTACGATATTCTGGGGCGTGGCGCGCTTGAGATAGAGGGTATAGACCACGGCGTAGCCCAGCAGTGAAGCCAGGGTAAGCCAGGCGGTGAGAGCGTTGATTTCGATCAGCAGAATCGCCATGCCGATAGCGCCCAGCGCCGCAGCAAACAGCGAGGCGTGCAGAGTCTTCACCCGTCCTTGCGCTACCGGGCGGTTGTGGGTACGGGCCATCACCAGGTCGATGCGGCGGTCGACCAGGTGATTGACCGCCGCCGCCGCGCCGGCACACAGGGCGATGCCGAGGTTTCCCAGAATCAGCACCTTCCAGGGCACCATGCCCGGCACCGCCATAAACATGCCGATCACCGAGGTCAGAATCATCAGCAGCACGACATTGGGCTTGCACAGCTCGTAGTAGTCGCGCCAGCTGACGCTGCTGGCCGTTGCTTCCGTCATGTTTGTTCACCTCCGCGGGACACCGACGCGGTATAGAGAAAATAATTAATGGTCACCATTACCAACAGCAACAGTGCACCAACCAGATTGTGGGCCACCGCCACCGAGATGGGGAAGCTAAACACCACGTTGCTGATACCCAGACCGATTTGCACAATCAGCACCAGCAACAGCGCCACCGACAGCGGCTTGGCTGCGGTGGCATTCAGGCCGCGCAGCTTCACAAAAAGGAACAGCAGATACAAGGCCGTCACTATCGCCCCAACGCGGTGGCTGTAGTGAATGGCCACCCGGGCATCGTTATCCAGGGTGCCACCCAGGTAGTTGGGGCCGATGTGCTGAAAGATATTAAAGCCGTCGGCAAAATTCATCGATGGCAGCCACTCGCCCTGACAGGTGGGAAAGTCAGGACAGGCGATATCAGCATAGTTAGAGGTGGTCCAGCCACCCAGAGCAATCTGGCCGATAACAATTAGCAAACCAACCAGCGCCAAGGGTCTCAATGCCTGCAGTCGACTGATCTCAATCGTGGGCAAGGTGGCGCGCTGGTTGTTTAATCTCAGGGTCAACAGCCACAACATGCTTAGGGTCGTGAACCCTCCCAATAAGTGGGCGGTCACGACCTGGGGCCACAACTTGAGGGTAACGGTCCACATGCCGAACATGCCCTGCAAGATGATAAAGCCCAGAATAAAGGCCGGCAGCTTTAATGGCAGGCCGGGGCCGCGGTTGCGCCAGGCCATGGCGAGGATGGCGATAGTGAACAGCCCCAAGCTGGCGGCGAGATAGCGGTGTACCATCTCCGGCCAGGTTTTGTCGTGCTCCACCGGCATGTGGGGATAGGCGGCATTGGCCCGCTCCACCTCGTGATCTTCGCTGGGCCACAGTGCATGGCCGTAACAACCCGGCCAGTCAGGGCAGCCCAAACCGGCGTCGGCCAAACGGGTAAAGACGCCCATGCCCAATACAATAATGGCCGCCAGACAGGCGAGAAACGCCAGCTTAAATCCAGGACGACGCGATTCAGGACGATTAAACAGACCCATGTTTTTCTGCTCTCTTTTCAACGGCGCGCCGCGTCGGCCTCTCGTTAACGCAGCGCGCGAATAATCAGCGCACCAGGCGCTTCATATCTTTCAAAATATCCTTACCCAACGCATTCAGGGCATCCTGATCGGTGTTCCCGGCCCGGTAGCGCATCATTACCCAACCCAGTGGGTCGACCACATAGAAGGTTTGCTTATCCAGTGGATTGACCTTGAGGTGGGCAAAGGCCTCGGCAAATTCGGCGCCGTCGACATTCACAATGGTCAGGTCGCTGTGCTCGGCCTCAATAAAGTCCCGCAGTGGCGCCGACACCGGACCTTCGGTGGCCAGGTAGAGCCGCTCCACCTGCCGCACTTTTTTGCCCAATGCGGTGTGGGTCTGGCGAGTCAGGTAGAGCATACGCTCGCAGGCGCCGGTGCAATCCCGGCCACCCACCACCATAAACACCCACTTGGATTCCGGTTGGTTAAACAGGAACTCGCCGCCATCCAAGCGCCGAGGCTGAAGGTCGCCCAGCTGCACAGGCGGCTGAATCAGGGTGCCGTGATTGACGGTACCCAAGTTGATCACGCCATTGCGGGCCAGGAAAAATATCAGGCTGGAGAACAGCACCACAACAACGGGAATCCCAAGGATTAGCGCAACCTGGGTCTTGCTGTTACTACTGGAAGAGGGGGTACTCATATCGGTCTCGTTAATTGACTTTCCGGCGCCGTATTAGGGCGGCAAGATTACTGTTTCTGAGCAAAAATATCACCAGTAAGGCGGCACTCATGGCAAACCACTGTAGTGCATAACCGCGATGCTTCTGGGGTGACACGTTGACGCTCACTGGTTTTGTACGGAAGGCCGCGGGGCTGGATTCTGAGAGCATCACCATGGTCGGGACAAGATTCTCGACGGCGCCTTGGGCATCGGCGACTTGCAGCCACTGAACCCTGCGGGGCCAGCCGGAGTCACTGGCCGCGACGTCACCCAGCGAAAAAGGCTTATCGGGGCTGACATAGATTTCGCCCTGCACTGTCATCTCGCCTTGAGGTATTGCCACCTCGGGCATCACCTCCCGGTTGCGGCTGCCGGGAATCCAGCCTCGATGTACCAGCAAGTTCTGGCCATCGCTCAATGTAAAAACAGCAACGACCTCGTAGCCAAACAGGCCGTTAACAATGCGGTTGTCCAGCAGCCAGTAGCGCTCGGGATCAAACTGCCCGGTAACGGTCACCGGTTGATAGTTATCGTAGCTGGGCAAGGTCGACAGCGGCACCGGCTCGCTTTGGCGGCGGCTCTCGGCGGCGTCCACCATCTGCGCTTTTTCCTCGGCCCGGGCCAACTGCCAAAAACCCAGGCCCACCAATACCGGCAGCATCAGCGCAGTCACCAGCGCCGATTTCCAATCCAGATGCCATTGCCAGCCGTAGTGTTCAGCCATGCCGGGATACCGATTGTGTATACTGCGGCAATTCGACACGCAGCGAGGCGCTTATGTGGTTAAAAGTCGTCATCATGGTTCTATTCGTCGCCCTGGTGATCAGTCTGTTCAGCGGTCTGGTTTTCTTGATTAAGGACAAGGGCACCACCATGCGAACCTGGCAGTCATTGAGTGTGCGGCTGACGCTGGCAACACTGCTGATGGCATTTCTGATCTACGGCTTGTACACCGGAAAGCTGGGCTCAAAGGCACCGTGGGATGAACGCTATTTGGAGTCGGGCGAAGCAGAGCTAATCACGGTAGAGCAGGAGTAGATACAAAACGGGCCGGTCGCGCTTGCGCACTGCACCGGCCCATCGAGTTTATCGCCTGACGGCCTACAAGATGTAGACGAACAGGAACAGGAATACCCACACCACGTCAACAAAGTGCCAGTACCAGGAAGACGCTTCAAAACCGAACTGATCCTCGGCAGAGAAGTGACCCTTGGTCGTTGAACGCAGCAGCTGTACCAACAGCATGAAGGTCCCCATCAGTACGTGGAAGCCGTGGAAGCCGGTCAACATAAAGAAGGTGGTACCGTACACACCACTGTTCAGTTTGATGCCGTATTCAACCAGCGCCTCGTGGTACTCCATGTACTGTAAGCACAGGAAGATAATGCCCAGCGCTACTGTAATGCCCAACCAGAGGTTAAAGGTTTTGCGGTCGTTCTTTTTCAGACCGACGTGAGCAATGTGGCAGGTAAAGCTCGATGCCAACAGAATCACAGTGTTATACAGCGGCAACCAGTGACCGATGTTGGCAAAGCCCGGGAAAGACAAGTGCTTCTCGGCACCGGTAAATTCACCGTTGTTAGCCAGGTGGCCAGCGGCAGCCTGACCTTTCACACCACCGACAGCGTCCTGCGGCGTTTCCATCAGCGGCCAGCTGTATTCAAAGCCCGGCCACAGCAGGCTGTTCATCGCACCGTCGCCTTCACCGGCCAACCAGGGGCCCGCCAGATTGCGGACATAGAACAGCGCACCGAAGAAGGCAGCAAAGAACATGACTTCTGAGAAGATAAACCACTGCATGCCGATCACGTAGGAGTGTTTCAGCTGGGCACTGTTCATGCCGGCGCGGTTTTCTTTAATGGTGGTTTGGAACCAGCGGAACAACGTTGCCGCAAAGTAAATCAAACCGATAGCCAGAATGAAGCCTGAATTGGTGTCTTCGCCCGGGCGATATGAGGCATCGTTAATGACGCTGGATAAACCGTATACCGTGAGCGATAAACCAATTGTGGCATTGATTGCCAGGCTGCTGCTCTCCGGCACGTAATAGGTTTCGTGCCCGGCTTTGCTTGTACCCGCCATGTAATTGTCTCCGTTTTCTCGTCTGAGAGAAACTTCTCTAGCTTAGTTGGATGCGGCTACAGAATCCTGTTCTGCCGCCATCTCAGTCACATCAAATATGGTGTAGGACAAAGTGATTACCGGGATGTCCTTGGGCAAATCCCGATCGACAATGAAACGCAGCGGCATATCGGCTGCCTTGCCTGCTTCCAGCGGTTGCTGGTTAAAGCAGAAGCACTCCGTTTTATGGAAGTACTCCGCCGCCCGGGACGGCACAATGCTGGGAATCGATTGGGACACCATAAAGTGATCTTCTGTGTTTTTAGCATAGAAGGTCACGGTTGCCGGCTCGCCGGGGTGCACCTCAATCTGGTTGGTATTGGGCCCAAATTCCCAGGGCATCATTTCATTGTTCTGCGCCACAAACTGCACTTTGACTGTGCGGCTGGTATCAACGGCACTTTCTACCACGGTGTACTGACCACCGGTTTTGCCGTTGATGCCCAGTACTTCGCACAACGCGTTGTACAGTGGTGGCATCACCCACATGGCAAAGGCAAACATCGCAACAACCAGCACGCCTAATTTGCCCGCGGTTTTTACTGTACGTTTGTTTGCCTCTGTTGCCATGACGATCCTCTTTTAAATCAACGTTACCCTTACTTCACTTCCGGAGGAGTGGTGAAGGTGTGATAGGGCGCCGGAGTCGGAACAGTCCACTCCAGAGTCGTTGCGCCTTCCCAAACTTTGTCCTCGTGTACCGGCTTACCGTGAGTAATGGTGCGCACGATGTTGAACAAGAACAACAGCTGGCTGGTGCCGTAAATGAAGGCGCCGATTGATGACATCATGTTGAAGTCAGCAAAGGCCAGGTTGTAGTCGGGGATACGACGAGGCATACCTGCCAGACCCACGAAATGCTGCGGGAAGAAGGTCAGGTTAAAGCCGATAAAGGATACCCAGAAGTGCACCTTACCCATGGTCTCGTTGTACATCTTACCGGTCCACTTGGGAATCCAGTAGTACACCGCCGCAGACAGGGCGAAGATCGCACCGGCCACCATAGTGTAGTGGAAGTGAGCAACCACAAAGTAGCTGTCGTGGTACTGGAAGTCAGCCGGCGCAATCGCCAGCATCACACCAGAGAAACCACCCACGGTGAACAGGAAGACCTTGGCGATGGCGAACAGCATCGGCGTTTCAAGAGTAATAGAGCCCTTGAACATGGTGGTGATCCAGTTGAACACTTTTGCTGCTGTCGGTACCGCGATCAGCATGGTGGCGTACATGAAGAACAGCTCACCGGCGATCGGCAGGCCCACGGTATACATGTGGTGAGCCCAAACGATGAAGGACAGGAAGGCGATGGACGCCGTGGCGTAAACCATGGAGTCGTAGCCAAACAGCGGCTTGCGAGAGAAGGTCGGAATAACCTCAGACACCACACCGAAGGCCGGCAGGATGATGATGTATACCTCGGGGTGACCAAAGAACCAGAACACGTGCTGGAACAGAACCGGGTCACCGCCACCAGCAGCGCTAAAGAAGCTGGTGCCGAAGTGAATATCCATCAGCATCATGGTGACCGCACCGGCCAGTACTGGCATAACCGCAACCAGCAAGAAGGCAGTGATCAACCAGGTCCATACGAACATCGGCATTTTCATGTAGGTCATGCCGGGCGCGCGCATGTTCACTACTGTGGCGATGATGTTGATGGAACCCATGATGGAGGAGATACCCGCCGCGTGGATACAGAAGATAAACAGCGTCACGCTGGGCGGCGCGTAGGTGGTGGACAGCGGCGCATAGAAGGTCCAACCGAAGTTGGGGCCGCCGCCTTCCCAAAGCAGGGTAGATGCCAGCAACAGGAAGGTTGGTGGCAAAATCCAGAACGACCAGTTGTTCATCCGCGGCAGGGCCATATCCGGCGCCCCGATCATCATCGGAATCATCCAGTTAGCCAGGCCGACGAAGGCCGGCATGATGGCACCAAATACCATCACCAGACCGTGCATGGTGGTCATCTGGTTGAAGAATTCCGGCTGCACAATTTGCAGACCGGGCTGGAACAGCTCCGCGCGGATGATCATGGCGAAGGAGCCGCCCAACAAGAACATCGCGAAACTGAACCACAGATACATCGTACCGATGTCTTTGTGGTTGGTGGTAAACAACCACCGAGTTAAACCCTTGGCAGGTCCGTGGGCACCCATGGCGAATCCTCCTACTGACCTTTCTTGAAGTTGTAGATATCAATCGGCTGCAACATGTCACCCATGTTGTTGCCAAATGCGTTGCGCTGGTAGGTGATAACCGCCGCCAGGTCGACTTCATTGAGCTGGCCGCCGAAGGCCTGCATCGCGCTGCCGGGGACACCATTAACCAGAACGTCAATGTGGTCTTTGACCGGGCCGGTGGCAATCGGGCTGCCGGCAATGGCTGCACCCACACCGCCTTCACCGTTGGCGCCGTGACAGGCAACACAAGCGCGGTTGTAGACTTCTTTACCGCGGGCTACCAGCTCGTCCATGTTGAACTCTTTGGACATCAGCTCTTTCAGCTCAGCGGCCTCGGCCTGCTTGCCGTCCATCCACTCTTGGTAGTCGCTGTCTTCAACGACGTTAACCACGATCGGCATAAAGCCGTGGTCGCGGCCGCACAGCTCGGCACACTGACCGCGGTACACACCGGTTTCAGTGGCTTTGGTCCAGGCTTCGTTGATGAAACCGGGGATGGCGTCGCGCTTAACAGCCAGCGCCGGCACCCACCAGGCGTGGAGTACGTCGTTGGCAGTTACCAGGAAGCGCACTTTCTTGTCGACCGGGATCACCAGCGGCTCGTCTACCTCGATCAGGTAGTTGGAGCCCTTGTCGGCGCTGTTGCCGATCTCTGCTTTGTCAGTCAGCAGATTGGAGAAGAAGCTGACATTGTCGCCATCGGGATTGATGTATTCGTACTTCCACTTCCACTGATACCCGGTGACCAGGATGTCAAGGTCAGCATCGTCAGTATTATAGATGTCGATCAATGTTTTGGTGGCAGGAACTGCCATAATGATCAACAGAATGAAGGGAACAACAGTCCAAGCGATCTCAAGCTTGGTGTTTTCGTGGAAGGTGGCAGGTTCGGAGTGACGGGATTTGCGATAGGCAAATACCGAATAGAACATAATGCCAAAAACAACCACGCCAATGACTACACAGATCCAGAACACAAACATGTGCACGTCGTAGATCTTGGCACCGACCTCGGTAACCCCCGGCGTGATATTGACTTGCCAACGCTGGGGCGCGCCTTCAGCGGCCCATGCGCCAGAACTGAAAAGGCCAAGCAGCATCAGCACAGGACTAAGCGCCAGCTTTGCAAGCCGTTTCGCTTGTTGAACCATCTCCCGTGTCTCCGTAAATAATGAGAAAAAACCCCGCAAGCAAGCTACGACACACGCTACACATCGGTTTCAATTGAAACACCATCATTCGACAGGAATTCTGAAACAGGATCGGGCGAAAGCGGCCCGGCCTCTCTAGCTAGCTAAAGAAGCGACAAGGACATCTCCCCCCGAAATGTATGCAGCACACGCCCGTGGCAACAGCTTTGGGTGCGACAAAACGCCGCAATTATAAACCTGAAGATTCCGACAGCGCCACTCCAACTGTGCTTTTATAATTGCGGTGCCAACGGCCCATCATCCGCTGGGCCCGCTCAGACTACTATTTGTATAGAGCTGGCTTATTGGTAACCACAATATCTAGTGGGCCGGATGATTCTGACCCTAGAAAGCTGTAATAATCCCACTGGCCCCATTAGTGTGCAGCTTTAGCCTCACTACAGCGCAAATCCGGGACACTCCATGGCGACCCGCCCCAGCAGCGACAGCAACATAACGGACAACCGAGACATCCCCAGTCGGCTTTGGTCCCTGGCCTGGCCAATGATTTTGGGCAATCTCTCGGTACCGCTATTGGGCCTGGTAGATACAGCAGTGCTGGGCCACCTGGACGACAGCCGCTATCTCAGCGCGGTCGCCATCGGCACCAGTTTGCTGGCCTTTCTCTACTGGGGTTTCGGGTTTTTGAGGATGGGCACAACCGGTGCCGCCGCCCAGGCCAGCCAACGGGAAGAGCGTTCTGCGCTGCTGTTCAAGGCGATGGTCCTGGCACTAATCATTGCCACGGGGCTGCTGGCGCTGGGCCCACTACTTATCTCCATGGGTCTGGCGGCCATGGATGCCCCGGGGGACCTGCACGGACTGGCCAGTAGCTACCTGAGCATTCGCCTGTTCAGTGCCCCGGCGGTGCTAGTGACCTATTGCATGGTGGGCTGGCTGGTGGGCCGGCAGCAAACCCGGTGGCCGCTGATCATTGCACTGGTTACCAACCTCAGCAACATCTTTCTCGACCTGCTTTTTGTGGTGGGCTTTGGCTGGCAAAGCGACGGTGCGGCACTGGCCAGCGTGATCGCCGAATACAGCGGGCTGGGGCTGGGCCTTTATGTGCTGCGCCACAACCTGGCCGACATCGCCCGGATGGGGCTGCCCGCCGCCTGGCGCAGCGGATTACCCATGGGCCGATTAATCGCCAGCAACCGCCATCTTTTTATACGCACCGCAGCCTTACTGTTCAGCTTCGCGTTTTTTACCGCCCAGGGCACCGCTCTGGGCCAGAATATCGTCGCCGCTAACGCCATTCTCATTCAGCTGGTGCTGGCCGCCGCCTATGGTATGGACGGCTTTGCCCACGCCACCGAGGGTCTGGTTGGGGAGGCCTGGGCAGAGGGTAATCGCGCCCGCTTTCTGGCGATCTGCAAATACTGTTTTATTTGGTGTGGGGTCTCGGCGCTGGTGGCCAGTACCCTGCTGTGGCTGGGCCGGGACCTGATCGTACAGACCATGACTGACCTGCCGGCAATCAGAGAATTAGCCCAACACTACTTTGGCTGGGTGGTATTGATTCCGCTGATCAGCGTGACTTGCTATGTGCTGGACGGGATCTTTATTGGCGTTATGGCGTCCCGAGCCATGCAGTGGTGCATGCTGTTCAGCGTTGTTGTTGTCTATCTCCCCTGCTGGTGGCTGACCCAGCCGTGGGGCAACCAGGGCCTGTGGCTGGCGTTTGCGGTCTTTCACATCGCCCGCGGCCTCAGTTTAGCGGTAATTTTTCCTAAATTGCCCCGCCAACTACCCGCAACACCCCCTTAACGTTCCGCAACACGTTACTTTTTGATACAGTGGGTAACGTTCGTTGAAACAACAGCGAATTGACTAGGCAGGAATGGGGCCCGAATCACCGCCATGTGGCGCTTTTGCCTCCCGTTTCTTGCTCTCGACTTCACCCTAGGGCTCGCGAGATGAGCCGAAATTGACTGCTGGGGAAGCGGCTCAGCCACCTTGCTACTACACCCCCGGTAACACTTGTTTTGTTCGCCGTTCATGGTCATCCAAAGGAGAGCCAGCCCATGAGAACACTGATCATTGCCATTATTGCCTCACTGCCGCTGGTATCGGCACACAGCCAAACGCTGTGCACCCAGGCTGCCACCATTGGCACACCCAAAATGCCCGATGTTCAAGAATCCACCTTCAGCCAAGTAGCCGAGCTGAAGGATGAAATCAACGACTACATAGCCAATGCCGAGCAGCGTCTGGCCAAGTGCGACAGCCCCAGCAACCCGGACTATCCGTTTTTTCACAACCTGGCGGTGATGCACCTGGAGCAGGTCGCCGAGCGTTACAACGCTCTGGTTTCCCACCACAACGCCTCCGTGACGGTCGCCACCAAGTAACCCCCCACCCCCTGCGCCATGCGGCAGGGGGAAGCTCACCTAGATAGTGTTACTTGAACACACCTTTTCTTAAAATTTCGTAACAAATCCATACAGTGCTACTTAGCGTAACAAATGCTGTTGTACACTGGTGTTCAGTTCAGCGGTAATCAAAACCAGATGAACTGGTCTCCTACCTCAGCCAGGGTGAGAAACGGCGTAACTTTGCTGCCAAATCCTGCAAAAACGTGGAAAAGGGTGACTAGCACCCCGAGAGAAAAAGTGACTGAGGCCGAGATCCTAGATACGCGTATTTGTGTATATAGGTAGCAAAACTGCTCAACGTTCGCCGTTCATAGTCACCGACAGGAGAAATGACTGATGAGAACTTTAATCGCTACATTATTGGTTTCACTGACTTTTATTTCAGCCAATGCCCACGCCAGCTGCACCCAAGCGGCGGTTCTGGGCGCACCCAAAATTCCCGAGCTGCAAAACAGCAGCTACCAGGAAGTGCTGGCACTGCAGGGCGAAGTGCACAACTACGTGGAAACTGCCCAAGCCCGCCTGGAGCGTTGCGATGGGGAGAACAATCCCTTCTTCTACAACATGGCAGTGATGCGCCTGGAAAAAATTGCCGGAGAATTTAACCAACTGGCACGGCACTACAACGCGGTAGCTGTGGCACTCAACTAGAGGCCCATCGCCAAGCGCGGCTGTTTTAGAAAGCGCTTTCTAAAACCGAGCTAACCGAAAGCCCTGGCGGGTGACTGCCGGGGCTTTTTATGGTCAGTCGGCTTCCGGAATCCACAGCAGGTAGTCAGTGGCGCCAACATCCACGCCCAGCTGGCTAAGCAAGGTGGTGATCTGCCCTCGATGGTGGGTCTGGTGGTTAAAGAGGTGCAACAGCACGGCGCCAAAACATTTGCTGAAAGGGTCGCCCCGGCGGTTGCGATAGTGCAGGGTCGCAGCAAAGTCATCCTGGGTCAGCGCCTGGCAAAACGTCACCATGTCTTCATCCAAACGCTGCCGCCAGGGGCGCAGCCTGGCCAGATCCGGCGCCAGTATTTCATCCAGCGCGGTCGGCTCCGGTGGCTGCTGGGCAGTGCGTAAATGCTGAGTCGCTGGAGAAGATAGCGCCACAAAGCGCCGCATCCACATGATGTCGGCCACCAGTAGATGGTTTAACGTTCCCAGTATCGATCCGAAGAACGCACCGCGATCTTTGGCCAGCTCAGTGCTGTCCAGCTGTTCGCAGCCGTCCAACAGGCGCGCATTCATATCCCGGTTGTAGTGACTCAAGCCCTGAAACTGTGTACTCAAGTCCATTGCTAGCACTCCAGATTGGCAACGGCATTGCGCAGTAGCGCCTCGCAGTGGCGGGTCGCCGGGCCGGCGTTATCCCGCTCCGGCACCACCAGAAACAGGTCGGCAAAACGTTCGCCCCCTTCCACCATGGGCAGCGGCACCACATCGCCCCGAGCCAACTCGTCCCGCATCGCCACCTCCGGCAGCCAGGCAAAACCAATGCCCCGGGCCACCGCGCTCACCGACATATCGATGCGACTGACAGTCAGCCGCTGAGCGGCATCCAACCAGCCCGAATCCCGCTGCCTGCGCATCCCCGAGTCCCGCACCACCAACTGACGGTAGGGCCGCAGGTCACGGTAGTCCAGCTCCCGCCCCAATTGGTGCAGCGGGTGATTCGCCGCCGCCACCGCCACAAAGCGCACCCGCAGCAGGTGATCCCCCAAGAACCCCGGCGGCACGATGCCGGTGAGGGCAATATCGCAGCGCCGCTCCAGCAGTGCTTCCTCGGCACCACTGAGCACAGTTTCCAGGCATTCGATACGAGTATCGGGGAAGTGCTCGGCCAGGTCGGTGAGGCAGTCCAACATCGCCGGTTTGGGGAACAGGGTATCGCTCACGATCCGCAGCTGGGGCTCCACCCCCGCCGACACCGAGTGGGCCGCGCCCTCCAATCGCAGGGCTTCGTCAATCAGCGCCCGCCCACGGCGGTAGAGCATCTGGCCAGACTCGGTGAGCTCCGCCTTGCGGCCACGAATCTCGAACACCGGCACCCCCAACTGCTCCTCAAGCTTTTGGATCGCGTAAGTCACTGCCGACTGGCTTTTGTGCAGTGTCTCGGCGGCACGGGCATAGCTGCCTTCATCCACCACCGCCAAAAAACAGTGCCACTGATCCAGGCTGGTCCGGGGTCCACGCATAATAGTTCAAATAAACTGATTGATTAGATGGGTAAATTGCGCTTTTTAAATCAAAAAATCAATCATTAAATAGGAGTCACAGCACAGCAAACACAAGGACTCAGCCATGACACAGATTCTTTATATCAGCAGTAGCCTATCCGGCAGTGCCGGCCAATCCACCCAGTTGGCAGATCGTTACATCGCCAAGCGCCAGGACCGTGGCGACGATGTTGCCATTATCCGTCGCGATCTCCACGCCGACCCCGTCCCCCACCTGGACGGTGAGCGCTTTGCTGCCTTCACCACCCCGGCGGCGGAGCGCAGCGAAGCACAGCGCGAGGTCGCGGCATTCTCCGACCAGTTGATCGACGAATTGCGCCGCGCCGACGAGATCGTTATCGCCCTGCCGATGTACAACATGGGTGTACCCTCGACCTTTAAGGCGTGGATCGACCACGTGGCCCGGGCCGGCGAGACCTTCCGCTACACCGCCAATGGCCCCCAGGGATTGCTGGAGGACAAAGCGGTGACCGTGTTGGCCGCCCGCGGTGGCATGTATGCCGGTACGCCCCAGGACAGCCAGACCCAATATGTGAAGGACATACTCGGCCTGATGGGCCTGACTCAGGTGGACTTTATTTACGCCGAGGGTTTGAACATGGGCGACGAGCAGGCACAGCCAGCGATTCACGACGCCCAGCAGCAAATCGACCGCCGCGCAGCCTAGCCGGCGATCCTCTTTATATACCGACAGCAGGGGAGGAATGAGTATGACAGCACGCAAGATAGCCCGGCGGCTCGCCGCCGTACCGGCCAGCGATGGCGCCGGGGTAAAGCTCAAGCGCAGCCTTGGTCAATCGCAGCTGGCCCGGCTCGACCCATTCCTGATGTTGGACGAGTTTTTTTCTGACCAGCCCGAGGACTACCTGGCCGGGTTTCCTTCACACCCTCATCGGGGTTTTGAGACCGTGACCTATATGCTGGACGGTCATATGCTCCACGAGGATCACATGGGTAACCGCGGCGATTTGCGCCCCGGCGACGTGCAGTGGATGACTGCCGGCCGAGGCGTGATCCACTCAGAGATGCCCCAGCAGACCGAAGGCCGCATGCGGGGCTTTCAGTTGTGGATCAACCTCCACAGCAGCGAAAAGATGCAGCCGGCGGCCTACCGGGATATTCCCGCCGACCAGCTCACCCGCCATGAATTTGAGAATGGCACCCGCGTCGTCCATATCGCCGGGCGCACCAGCCTCAATGGCCAGAGCAGCCAGGGCGCCGTCAATGGCCTGGATGGCCGTCAGCTGAGCAGCGACCCCTTGTATTTAGATATCGAGCTGCCCGCCGGCAATGACATGGATATCGCCATCACCCCCGGGTACAACGCCCTGGTTTATCTCTACGAGGGCAATATGACCCTCGGCGATGAGGTGCTGGGCAGCAACGAGGTGGCGGTGTCGAGCGATGGCGACAGCTTGCGCCTGCAAGGCGGCGACGGTGGCGGGCGGGCCCTGGTTTTGGCTGGCAAGCCCTTTGGTGAACCCGTGGCCCAGTACGGCCCCTTTGTGATGAACAGTAGCGCCGAGATCGAACAGGCGCTAAGGGATTACCGGGACGGCGCTCTTACCGCCGATCAATAGCACAGCCTCGATAGGCTGCACTTATTGCCACAATAGGCGCGAAAGCATACCGGCACGCCCATAACCGGCGTATAGTAAAACTTACCGTTTACTATTTGGTCTGTAGCAATACAGGCCAAATCACCCGATACCTTGAATACCTCTGAACAAGGAGGACAACCATGAGTGAAGGACTAGCTGTTCGCGATGTAATGAAAAGCCCCGCGCCCTATATCAAGCAGGGCGCCGCGCTGGGCGATGTGGTGGAAACACTGCGCAAATATGGCGTTATGGGCCTGCCAGTGGTAAGTCAAACCGGCTCGGTGGTGGGCTTTGTCTCCGAGCAGGACTGCATTCACTCCATGCTGGTGAGCAGCTACCACTGCGAGGGTGCGCCCATTGTGGACGATGTGATGTTCACCGAAGTGCTGTCGGCTCGACCCGACCAGAATATCGTCGACCTGGCCCAGGCCATGGGCAAAAACAAGCCCAAGCTCTACCCGGTGATCGACGACGGCACTCTGGTGGGCCTAATCACCCGCAGCGACATTCTCCAGGCCCTGTGGGAAAGCCGCAGCCACTGCGACGCCCCTAGCAAAATCGCCTGATCGAGTGAGCTCATCCCGCTCAGCTCACACGGGCAGGAGCAGTCGCGGGCGGCGATTGTGGCTGGTTTTGCTTGGCGCTCTGGCCGTTGCGCCACTCAGTGCCTGCCAGGCCGGTGCCCTTACCAGCGGGCGCGCGCCCATCGAAGTCGCTTACGGCGACGCCGAGCGCCAGCGCATGGATGTCTATCGCCCCAACGCCCAAACACGGGCGCCAATACTGGTGATGGTGCACGGCGGTGCCTGGCGTATCGGTGACAAAGCCAACCGCGCCGTAGTGAACAACAAGTTGGCTTATTGGGGTAAACAGGGCTGGCTGTTTATCTCCCTCAATTATCGCATGCTCCCCGACACCGCCCCCTACACCCAGGCTGAAGATGTGGCCGCCGCGTTGGGCTATATCCAGCAGCACGCAGCGCAGTGGGGCGGCGACCCCGATCGCATTGTCGCCATGGGCCATTCCGCCGGTGCCCACTTGGTCACCCTGGTGGCCACCGATCCCAAGCTCGGCGGCTCCCTTGACGGTGTGCTGGGCACAGTGTCCCTGGACACCGCCGCCCTGGATGTGGAAGCCATCATGACCGAGCGCCACCCCCGGCTCTACGATCGCGCCTTTGGCGACGACCCCGACTACTGGCGCAAAACCTCGCCGCTGCGCCAACTGCATCCCGGCGTCAAACCATTGCTGCTGGTGTGCTCCACCCGCCGCGACAACAGTTGCAGCCACGCCCAGCACTTTGCCTCCCAGGCCGACAAGCTGGCGGTACGCACCGAGGTGCTGCCGGTGGACCTGAGCCACGGCGCCATCAATAGCGATTTGGGGGAGCAGAGCCGCTACACTGACAATGTCGACCGCTTTATCAAAGGATTACTGCCTGCATTATGACGACACCTCGCGCGCGAAACCTGTTTGTTGCCGCCGCAAGCGCCTGGCTTCTTGTTGCCTGCGCCGGCCAGGAATTTGACGATGCCCGGGAATGGCGGCTGCGGGAATGCGAGAAGATTCTCCATCCAACTGACCGAAAAAACTGTATAGCTAACACACCCGACTACATCGACTAGTTCACTCGACGCGTGTGAACTAGACCGATACCCACCATTCACCAACCAATAAGACACGGAAACTATGGAAAACCAATCCTTCGATATCGTCGTTTACGGCGCCACCAGCTTTGTCGGCAAAATCCTCGCCCGTTACCTGACCGACTTTGTCGCACTCAACCCCGAGCCGGCATTGAAGTGGGCCATCGCGGGTCGCAGCGCCGCCAAACTCGATCAACTCAAAGCCGAGCTGGGTCAGAGTGACCTGCCCACCATCATCGCCGACGCCAGCGACAGTGTCGCCCTGACGCAAATGTGCCGACAAACCAAAGTGGTGATGACCACCGTTGGCCCCTACGCCCTCTACGGCAGCACCCTCTTGCAGTGCTGCGCCGAAACCGGCACCGACTACTGCGACCTCACCGGCGAAGTACAGTGGATTCACCACATGCTGGAGGCCCACGAAGCCTCCGCCAAAGCCAGCGGCGCCCGGATCGTCAACTGCTGTGGCTTTGACTCCATCCCTTCAGACCTGGGGGTGTATTACACCCAGCAGAAATTCCAGGAGAAATTCGGCAAGCCCGCCAGCACCGTGCATATGGGCATGAAGGCCGCCAAGGGTGGATTCTCCGGTGGCACCTACGCCAGCCTGATGAATGTAATGAAGGAAGCCGCCGACGACCCCAAGCTGCGTAAAAAAATGGCCGACCCCTATCTGCTGTGCCCGGGGGCTAAACACAAAGTCCACCAGCACAATCCGGGGCTGGCCGAGTATGACGCCCTCAGCGATTACTGGACGGCCCCCTTTATCATGGCGGCCATCAATACCCGCATCGTCCACCGCAGTAACTTCCTGTTAGAGGAGCAGTACGGCCCCGATTTCCGCTATCAGGAAACCTTCCTGGTGGGCAAAGGGTTAAGCGGTCGCGCCAAGGCCACCGCAATGGGCGCCGGACTGGGTGGCTTTATGCTCACCGCCAGCTTGCGCCCCGGTCGCTGGCTACTGGGTAAAATCCTGCCGGAACCCGGCGAGGGTCCCAGCCCCGAAGAGCAACTGGCCGGCTTTTACGATATGCGCTTCTACGCCAGCGACGAGCAGGGCAACACGCTGGTGGGTAAAGTGACCGGCGACCGGGACCCCGGTTACGGCTCTACCTCCAAGATGCTGGCGCAATCGGGCTTGTGCCTGCTGCAAGACGTGGACAGAGAAGCCTGCCCCGGTGGCTTCTGGACCCCCGCCAGCGGCCTGGGCAATACCCTGCAAACCCGCTTGGAGAAGCACGCCGGGCTGACCTTCAGTGTGGTAGAGGAATAAGTCGGGCTTTTTCCCTTTTGACAGGCGCGTTACAAACGCGCCGGCAAGTCGGCGATGGTGTCGAGGACCATGGTCGCTTGCTGGTCAACACGCTGTTCATCACCGCTGCGGTATTTGCCGGTTTTAACCAATGCCGCCTGTAGACAGGCGGCCTGAGCCCCCAGCACATCACCGTCGATATCATCCCCCACCATCAGGGTGTTGGCGGGGTCGCAGCCCATGGACTGGGCGACACTGATAAAAAACGTCGCCGCCGGTTTGCCGATGATTTGCGCCTCAACATCTGCGGCATACTCCAGCGCTTTGACAAAAGGGCCGGCGTCGAGATGCAGGCTACCGCCGCTTTGGTAGTAGCGGTTGCCACCCACCGCAATCAGCGGCGCACCCTGTTGCAGCACTTGAAAGGCCGCATCCAAGACCTGGTAACAAAACCCTTCAGCGGCATCGAAAACCACCACCGCATTGGGGTTGTCGGTATCGATATCGGCGAAATCATCCAGCAGTGCCGGTGTACTGATAATAAAGGGGCGCAGGTGTTGCTGTTGCAGAAGTTGTTTGACGGCAATGGGGGCGGTGATCAACTGCTCGGCCTGTAGGCTAAAACCCAAATCGACCAGCTCATCGAGTACCGCCTGACGCGGCCGCTTGGAGGTGTTGGTGAGAAAACGCAGGGGGAGATCGCGGCGCTGCAACTCGGCCACGGCATCAATCGCACCGGTGAGGGCCGCGCCATCGAGTGTCAGGACGCCGCCGATATCCAGCAGCAGTCCGTCAATCACGCGGAATAGGCTCCCACATCCTGCTCACAGGCCCAGATCAAGGCTTCGTCCCGCTGTAGGGGTGTGAAGTGCTCAATCTCCACGTTGGGGGCCCAGTGGGTAATGATGGCAATGGAGCGCTTGTACCACTGCTTGTCACTGACCAGCGCGGTGCGGGTAATGTGATTGATATGGTGGGTCAGCAAACCCATCTCGCGGATCAGACCCCGCAGGGTAAAACCCTTGAAGTGATCCATCTCGATATAGATACCCAGTTGATCCTGACGCTCCAGCTTGCGCTCCACTTCGTGCATCACCGTGGTCATATCGTCGTGGTTAACTTTGCCCGCCAGCTTCATACCCACCACATTGGGGGATGAGATCGGAATTAGTTGTAACATAACCTCGCTCTCCAAAAGCGAATCTCCTTTATCAGTATAGATAAGATTTGGAGATTTGCGTTCCCCGGTATTATTACCGGGGTCAAGGAGTTAGCGGTTAAGGTTCAATTCAGTCTCAAGATACGAAACAAAACTGTCACCGGGGCGCGTTAGGTCTCATTTCAGTGATCAGTGCGATTGCGACCGTCAGCTTTGGGGTCGATCAGCGATACCACTTGTATCTCGTCCTCGTGGGCCAGGCTCTGCTCGCCGGGGCGGGGCTGATTCACTCGAGTGGGAGGCTCTTGGGGCGCGTCCTCGGGGCCGGTATCGTCGCGAATAATGTCGCTAAACCCGCAGCGCACACACTCCCGCACCTGTTCGTTGTCATTGGCTCGGTACATGACGATTTTGTCCATTTCGCTGCACTTGGGGCAGACGGCACCGGCGATAAAACGCTTGGGTCTATACTCTGTCGCCATAACTAAGCCGCCCCTTTATTCTCTTTAACGATACCGCTGTGGCGCAACAAGGCATCGTTGGCGGGCTCGCGACCACGGAAGTTTTTAAACAGCACCGCCGCATCTTCGGCGCCGCCCTGTTCGAGGATCTCCCGGCGGAAGCGCTCGCCGGCTTGAGGGCTCAATACCCCTTCCTCTTCAAACAGCGAGAAGGCATCGGCTGAGAGCACTTCCGCCCATTTGTAGCTGTAGTAACCCGCCGCATAACCACCGGCAAAAATATGCGAGAAGCTGTTTTGGAAGCGATTAAAGGCCGGTGGCTGCATCACTGCCACCTGATCCCGAACCGCCTGCATCACCGCGTCGATATCGGCTTCGCTATCGATTTTGTCCTGCATATGCAGTTTAAAATCAAATAGGGCGAACTCGATCTGCCGCAGCATCTGCATGCCGGACTGGAAGTTTTTGGCCGCCAGCAATTTTTCCAGCATATCGTCGGGCAGTGGTTCGCCAGTCTGGTAGTGGGCGGAGATATCTGGGATTACCGCCTTTTCCCAGCACCAGTTCTCCAGGAACTGGCTGGGCAGCTCCACCGCGTCCCAGGCCACGCCGCTAATGCCGGATACACCCAAATAGTCGATCTGGGTCAGCATGTGGTGCAGGCCGTGACCAAACTCATGGAACAGGGTAGTGACGTCGTTGTGGGTGAGCAGGGAAGGCCGGTCAGCGCTGGGCGGCGTAAAGTTGCAGACCAGAAAGGCCACCGGGCGCTGCACGGCGTCATCACCCAACAGGCGGCGACCGCGACAGTCCGCCATCCAGGCCCCGCCGCGCTTGTTGGGGCGGGCAAACAGGTCCAGATAGAAGTGGGCCAGGGCCTCATCGCCCCGGGTAATGGCGTAACAGCGGGCATCTTTGTGCCACAGGTCCTGATCGTCAAGCTGCTGAATACTCACATCAAACAGCTGGCCGGCCACTTTGAATAAGCCCTCCAGCACTTTATCCAGCGGGAAGTAGGGCTTGAGTTCCTCCTGGGAAATGGCGTAGCGGGCCTCCCGGAGTTTTTCGCCATAGTAAGGCACATCCCAGGCCTGCAGATCGTCGCAACCTTGCTCGGCGGCAAAGGCTTTTAACTCCGCCAACTCCTGCTCGGCCATGGGCTTGCTGGCCTCGGCCAACTCCTCCAGAAAGCTGATCACTTGCTGCGAAGAGCCGGCCATCTTGGTGGCCAACGAGTTGTCGGCGTAGTGGTCAAAGCCCAGCAGTTTGGACAGCTCCTGGCGCAATTGCAGAATCTCCACCATCAGCGGGCCGTTGTTCAGCTCGTCACTGGCGTTGGGGCCAATGTTGGAGGCCCGGGTCACATAGGCCTCGTAGAGCTCTTTGCGCAGCTCGCGGTTGTTGGCGTACTGCATCACTGGCAGGTAAGTGGGAATGTCCAGGCTCAGCCGGTAACCGCTCTTGTCTTTAGCTTCGGCGGCGGCCTTCAGGTTAGTAAGCACTGACTCCGGCACCCCGGAAAGGGTCTCGGCGTCGTCGATAAACTTCTCCCAGCCGTCGGTGGCGTCCATCACGTGGTTGCCAAATTCGGTGGACAGGGTGCTAAGGCGCTGCTGAATCTCGGTAAAGCGCTTGGCGGCGTCGCCCTCCAGGCCGACGCCGGAGAGGGTGAAGTCCCGCAGCACGTTCTCCACCACCTTTTGCTGGGGGCGGGACAAGCCCTGAAAGGCCTCGCTCTCTGCCAATGCCTTGACTCGCTCGTACAGGGGGCGGTTTTGGCCCATCTCGCTGTTGTAGGCGGTGAGCTGGGGCAGGCACTGGTTGTAGGCCTCCCGCCAGGCGTCACCGGCAATCACCGAATGCAGGTGGCTCAGTGGCGCCCAAAACTGGCCAATGCGGTCGTCGATGGCCTCCAGTGGCGCCATCAGGTTGTCCCAGCTGGGCGGCGCGGCATCCTCGGTCAGCGCCGCCACCTCGCTGCGGGCCTGGTCCAGCAGCTGCTGACACTGGGCGGGAAAGGCCTGGGGATCGAGTTGGGAAAAGGCGGGCAGGGCTTGGCTCATGGCTAATTCAGCTCTTTCAAAATCGGTGAGTGGCGAGTCGATACGCTATTTTCGCACAAATGCCCGGGCGATTTGGGGGCATTGAGCACGGGTGCATACGGGGACCGGGGCGCATGTCGTTCACTGGCCGCCGGGCATACTGTAGTAATGGCCTCCCGCTAGAGTGATTTCAAGGGGGCAGGCCTGTCACGTATCATAGACCTCACGATCAAGTCAGCGATCAGCCACAACATCCGGAGAGCCCAGCATGCCCTACAACGCCCAGGACTATACCCGCACCTTTGAGGGCCACCAGCCGCAACTGGCCGAGGGCGTGTTTATCGACCCCACCGCACTGGTGATTGGCGATGTCAGCGTGGGGGCCGACACCTCCATCTGGCCCCAGGCAGTGGTGCGGGGAGATATGCACCGCATCCGTATTGGCGCGCGCTGCAGCATTCAGGACAACAGCGTCTGCCATATCACCCACGCCGGCCCCTACAACCCCAACGGCTATCCGCTGACCATTGGCGACGACGTCACCGTGGCCCACTCGGTGACCCTGCACGGCAGCACCATCGGCAACCGGGTGCTGATCGGCATGGGCAGCATTGTGATGGACGGCGCGGTGGTGGAAGACAATGTGGTGATTGGCGCCAACACCCTGGTGCCACCGGGTAAAAAACTGCAAAGTGGCTATCTCTATACCGGCAGCCCCGCCAAGCCAGTGCGGGAATTAAGCGATAAGGAAATGGATTACTTCTGCTACAGCTCGGCCAACTACGCCAAGCTCAAAGACCGCCACATCCGCTCGTTGACCGAAGAGAATCAGTAATAATCATGCATATCCGGTAAACTCCGGTGCATCAACTCGAATGGAATCAGCCCGCCTCACCCTATGAAACGTCTGTTTATCGTCCACGGCATGAAACGCAGCGGCAACCATGCCGTGCTCAACTGGCTAAAAGCCCACGACCGCTTTATCCACTTTAACAATGTCTACCGGATTGCCATGGTGCTAGACGGTGAGATTGAGCTGCCCGAAAAACCCTATCCCTATCGACAGTGGCTAAAAGCGCGCTATAAAGAGAAGGGCATGGGCGCACTCTTCCCTTTTGAGCGCCTGTCTCCCCGCTCCTATATCGCCAGCTTTGAAGACCACCGGCTGGACTGGCGAGCGTTTGACAGCGCTCCCTTGCCAGTGGTCAATATAATCATTGTTCGGGATATCGAAAACCTGATGGCCAGCCGCATCAAGAAAGGCATGAGCCGGGATTCCCGAGCCTACCCCACCGAGCACAACGACGACATGCAGCGGGTAATCGACACTTGGAAAATGCACGCCCGGGAATGTCTGGGGGAGACAAGTTATATTCCCGGCCGCATCGTGATCCCCTTTAATCGCTGGTTTAGCGATCAAGAGTTTCGCCGCGAGCTGGCCGAGCAATTGGGCTACACCTTTACCGACGAGGGCCTGTCCAGGGTCTCCACCAAGGGCGACGGCAGCTCCTTTGATCAAACCCAGTTCGACAACCAGGGCCAGAAAATGGACGTACTGGATCGGGTACAGCGCCTGAGTGAGCAGGAGCGCGCGGTGTTTGACTCGGTGATGGACGACCCGGAGTTGCAGGACTTAAACCGGCGCCTGTTTGCTGACTAAATTTGGCGACTAAATTCCGCCCCCTTTAAATTGCTTGGCGGCCACACTGAACAATAAAACTCGCGACATAATAAGAAACGGGAGCGCAGCATGACCTTTGAGGAATACCGCCAACTGGATGGCCTGGCCCTGGCGGAGCTGGTGGCCAAAGGCGAAGTCAGCGCCGCCGAGTTACTGGAGCTGGCCATTGCCCGGGCCGAGGCGGTCAACCCCGCCCTTAACGCCATTATCATCCCCATGTACGACATCGCCCGGGCCAGAGCCAACGCTCCACTGAACGGCCCCTTCGCCGGGGTGCCTTTTCTGACCAAAGACCTGTTCCAGGACTACGCCGGGGTACTCAACGCCAATGGTAACCAAGCCCTAAAGCAGGCCGGCTTTGCCCCCAACGAGCATTCCACCTTAACCCAACGCTGGCTGGATGCAGGGCTGGTGATCTTTGGCCGCACCAACACACCGGAATTTGGTGCCAAGGGTATTACCGAACCCAAAGCCTGGGGCCCAAGCCACAACCCCTGGCACACCGACCATATCCCCGGTGGCTCTTCCGGCGGCTCGGCAGCGGCGGTGGCCGCCGGCATCGTGCCTATGGCCGGCGCCAATGACGGCGGCGGTTCGATTCGTATCCCCGCCGCCCACTGCGGTCTGTTTGGCCTTAAGCCCGGCCGGGGTCGCACCCCCTGGGGTCCGGCCCATGCAGAAGAATTGCATGGCGCCGCCATGAATCACGTCGTCTCCCGCAGCGTGCGGGACAGCGCCGCGCTGCTGGATGCCAGCCACGGCCCGGAAGCCTGCTCGATGTACCGCATCGAAGCGCCGGAACGCCCCTACCTGGAAGAAGTCAGCCGCGACCCCGAGCCACTGAAAATCGCCTTCTCCACCCGCTCCCCCATCGGCACTCCGGTATCCCCAGAAGCGATTAAAGCAGTGGAGAACACCGCCAGATTGCTGGATTCTTTGGGTCATCACGTGGAAGAGGGCGAGCCCGCCGTCGACGGCCTGCAACTGGCCAAAGACTTTATCACCATGTGGTTCTCTTATATCGCTGCCACCGTGGAGACCGTCAAACAGCAAACCGGCTGCGGCAACAGCGGCTTTGAACTCGACACACTGGTCATGGCCGCCTTTGGCCGCGCCGCCCGAGCAAGCGACTACGTGCAGGGCTATCTGCGCTGGAACGACTACAGCCGCCAGCTGGGAGAATTCCATCAACGCTACGACCTGTGGCTCAGCCCCACATTGGCACAGCCGCCCGCCCAGGTCGGCCAGATCGCCACCCCGGCATGGCAAGAGAGCATCGCCCTGTTACTCATCAAACTGGGCCTGTCCAAAGCCATGCTTAAAAGCGGCATTGTAGAAAAAATGGTGCAGGAAAATTTACAGTGGGTGCCCTATACCCAGTTGGCCAACCTCACCGGCGTGCCGGCAATGAGCGTGCCTATGCACTGGTGTGAGAGTGGCCTGCCACTGGGGGTGCAGTTTGTGGCGCCCCACGGCGGAGAAGGGCGGCTGTTCCAGCTGGCCGGGCAACTTGAGCGGGCCCAACCCTGGGCAAACAGAGTGCCGCCGATCTAAGCCGGCGGCATCGCATTTAAAGTGCGGGTTCTCTGCTAAGAACAATAAAAACTATTTGTTACCCTTACCGGAATCATCGTCGGCATCGATATTTACTTCGGTGCTCTCGCCACCCTCATCATTAGAGTAAGAGAACGATCCGTCATCCGTATCGATACTGAGCGAAGTGGATTGCTCCTGTCCACCGCCGGAACCGCCGCTTGAAGTAGACTTATCGTCAGAGCAGCCCACTAAGGCCAGCGGAGCTGCAAGCAACATCACCAAGGCTGCAAAGGTCAGTTTCTGTTTCCCTGTTTTCATAGTACCTCCCGTCTTTTGCATGTGTTGTTGTTACTTGTGACAGAGAGGTGGGGGAGGGGTTTCGTGTGAATTTTTACTTGTTTTCCTCGATCGACCACGTGAACTTTCGAGTAAACCCCGCTGCGCCTTTCTCAGTTTTTGTGTACCTTGAACGCTTAAGCGCTTCTACGGCAGCTTGGTCAAATACCCCTTTGGGCACAGAGCTTTTAATTTTGATGTTGGTCGCTTTACCCTCCGCATCAACATCAAATGTCATTTCGACCTCTCCGGAAATAGCGTTATCCCAAGCATGCTGTGGGTAATAGGGCTGCGTTGCCGCAAGTAGATACGGCATACCTTTAGCATTGTACTCTTTAAGAGTTTCTTCCGAAGGGTTGCGCTCCCAAGCATAGAGCAGATGCGGGCAATCATCGAAGGTATGGCAAAGCCTATTTTGGTTTGCACAGCCAACCAGAAAAATTATTACCAACGGAACTATTTTTTGCATGCAAATCATCGCCAACTTAAGGAGCATTCTTTAAAGTAAAAAACGACACCTCTTTATCGGTTTAATTTTTAGCCGCAGCCGGATACTGACACGGACTCTTTAAAGATTAACTTCTTTGTCGTAGCAACATAGACGAACTCATAGGGGCGCCCTATTGCATGATTTCCACCACAGCCGCTACCGGGACGTTTTATTTTTACATTCACTACAGCGTGCTCACCTGACGACTTTACGGATTTAACACCAATCTCAGGCGACTGGGTTGGGGTTGTACCGTAGTCAACCAGCACCACTTGCCCTTGGGTAAAATCCACCTCTACTGGGTCATCATTGGTATAGGACGACAACGCAACTTCATAGTCATAAGCGGTATTGAAGACTTGGAGGACGCGCCCCGTATCGAGAAGCGATGACGACCACTCGGCTTTGTGTAAGGTCTGGGTTTCAACATTCCCGCCGTTGCTGGCGTTGGAATCGCCTATGCACGCGGCAATAGATGTTGATAGGGCAAAGAGTAAAGCGATCTTCCCTATTTGCTTCATTTTGAATTCCTTTTCAATTAGCGGCGCAAGAAATACGCGACTTCTTGCTATTTTTCGAAAATGGCATAACGTTAATTTAGTAAACTGTCCCCATATTTCCCCAAGAGAGAATCGCCCTGTTACTTATCAAACTGGGCCTGTCCAAAGCCATGCTTAAAAGCGGCATTGTAGAAAAAATGGTGCAGGAAAATTTACAGTGGGTGCCCTATACCCAGTTGGCCAACCTCACCGGCGTGCCGGCAATGAGCGTGCCTTTGCATTGGTGTGAGAGTGGTCTGCCACTAGGGGTGCAGTTTGTGGCGCCCCACGGCAGCGAAGGGCGGCTGTTCCAACTGGCCGGGCAACTGGAGCGGGCCCAACCCTGGGCAAACAGAGTGCCGCCGATCTAAGCCGGCGGCATCGCATTTAAAGTGCGGGTTCTCTGCTAAGAACACTAAAAACTATTTGTTTCCTTTGCCGGAATCATCGTTGGCGTCGGAATTAAGTAGGCCGGGTATTAATCAACGCTGTTTGCTTGCAAGAACATCGCTTTGCTAAGTGAGTTAAAAAAATCCTGGTAAGGGATAGGGTCAGTAATTGGCTTTTGACCGTACTGAGCATTCGCTCTCACCATCATTTTTTCGCCTCTTGAGCGAACAGAGACGGTCATTTTTATTGTGTAACCCTTCATTTTGGTTCCGCTGACCGTACCAAGCATTTCATCAGCTTTGTCTAGTACAAACCCCAAATCTTGAAGAGTGGCGATTACAGCTCGCATTGTTTTTTTCTTATCCTGGGTATCAAAAGACCGGGTTTGTATACTGCGCAATTGCACCTGGCTTTGGTCAGCATCCAAAACAGTATTAGTTGTGTTCGCGCAACCAGTAATGAAAACCATGCTGCTTAGCAGCACCGCCATGAATATTTTGATCATCAGATGTTAGCTCCTTCTAAGAAAACTGATTTCGACAACTTTTCAAAAAAATCTTGGTAAAGCTCCGGGGCTTCAAGTGATTCGTACCTAATAATATTGTGGGAATTGGTAACACTACGAGCGAACGTTACTCGTGCGACATAAGTGTCTGCTATCAATTGACCTTCACTGCCCCTAGCTGGACGGGTAACTAATGATGCAATGATTTTCTGGTCCTTGTCGTACGCTGCATTTGCGCCTCCCAAAGCCGCTAGAAAAACTAGGGCTATCTGACCAGCGCTTACAGCGCTTCTATCTTTATTACCGATAATAACGCCGAGTGATGTTTCTGACTCAACGAGTGTAAATCCCATATCTTGGAGCACGCCAGCTGACGCCGAAAGAATTCTTTCCTCGTTTATGCCTTCGTATTTCTTGGATTGAAGCTGTCTAGTTTCCAGAGATTCCTGACTGAGCGCTAACGCGCCTTGAGGAACACCGGCACAACCACTTAAAATAAAGGCAAGCGAAGCCGCTAGAGCTATTGGCGCTCCAGGAAGTTTAAGTTTCATTTTTAAATCCTTTTAAAATTTTGAGGAGTGGTAAGCAAAATCTCTGACACGACTATTTTCATCGAATTTGACTATGATAGTCAGTGTTTTTTGGGATTGAGAGCGGGCGCCAGCACTTTTAGATGCACCAAGAACTAGTAGCCAGACGCCACCTTCGCTTTTTGAATAAGCCGTTTCGGTCGCCACTTTGTCGTATACCCAAACTTCGCGCCGCAACTCATCCGTCGACACCATATTTGGCGAGCCGAGAATTTCAACAACCTCTGCAGAAGTCATCCCTACCTTGATTTCGCGTTGAACTTTCCCGACTGTTAGCTTTTCTGATGACTCGCTGTTTATATCAGCTTGATGGGATGAGGCCGCGCATGCAGCCAACAGAAGTGCAAAGCAGAAGGTAACTAACCTTTTCATAAACCTCGTCCTTAAGTTGCTTTTGTGATATTTATTAAAATCCCAGCTTTATTTTAGGCAGGCTTACTAAGCAGTGCAAGGGCGAATCTTTCAGTTCTTTCGCTTTTTGATTGCTAAGAATAAGCAAAGCCCAGCGCAACGCTGGGCTAACGAAGTAGGCTTAGAACCAATACCGCAATGACGCCCGCATGATCTGAAAATCAAAATCGTCATCCGTGCCCTGGGCGTTGGTGCCACCGGAGGCGGCATTGCCAAAGGCATTGAAGGCGCCGTTGTTGCCCAGCAGGTCTTGCTCGCCGCTGAAGTTGGTTTTGAAGTCGGCGTCGCCGACGTTGATGTAGCGGTAGTCGAAGGCGGCGGTCATGGTGGATGTGACCTTAAACTCCACGCCGATGCCGGCGGTGTAGCCCAGGCCGTCGCCGTCGTCACCTTTGCTGCCGCGAAAGGCGCCGGAGTTACCTTCCCAACTGTAGTCGACATCGCCGTAGGCCAGGCCCAGGGTGAAGTAGGGGAGGATGGGCAACTCACTGGCGTAGCCGATTTGACCTACCAGTGTGGCCAGGGCGTTGACCTCCCGGCGCTCCACATAGGTGGCCGGTGTGGCAGAAAACGCGCTTTGCTCTTGGGCGATGTCCGCCATGCTCAGGGTCACGGCGCCGCCATACACCCATTCGTTGCTTTGCATGCGCATGCCCAGCTCGCCGCCCAGCACCGCGCCGGCCTCGAATTTGCCCTCGAAGTTGTTGCCAAAGGCGTTGTCGATGGCATCGCTGTTGTCGGAGCCGTCGGCCCGTTTGAATTTGAGTTTGCCGTCGTCGCCGGTATTAAAGCCGGCGCCCAGACTCAGGCCGTAGTAGCGACCGCTCCAGTCTTCCAGTGCGCTGGCCGGTACGCTGATCATCGCCAGTGACGCCAGTATTGGGAGTGCTTTGTTCATGGTAGGACCCTTCCGCTCGGTTATCGTTGTAGTCGCCGGTATTGACCGGCTGAACCAGAGGGTACGGAAGGTGCCCCGCGATGGATTTATCGCGGGGTTAATTTCAGGCGTTCAGAGCGTGTCAGGCGCCGCCGATGGCGCCCGTATCCACCAGCAGGTAGGCGGTGTAGGCGAAATAGATGGCCAGCAATACGCCGCCCTCGACGCGGGTGATGCGGCCGTTGCCTTTGGGCAAACAGGCGACGATAAAGAACAGCACAGTCATGGCCAGCATCAGCGGGTAGTCCCGGTTAACCACACCGATATCGATGGCACCGGGGGAAAGCACGCCGGGCAGGGCCATAACGCCCAGCAGGTTAAACATGTTGGAGCCGATGACGTTGCCAATGGCGATGTCGTGCTCGTTTTTGCGAGCGGCCGCTACCGAGGCGGCCAGCTCCGGCAGGCTGGTGCCGATGGCCACCACCGTCAGGCCCACTACCAGATCGCTCACGCCAAACAACAGCGCCAGCTCCACGGCGCCCCACACCAGCAAACGGGCGGAGGCCACCAGCAAGATCAGCCCCAATACCAACCAGCCCAGCGCGGCCTTGAGGGTGATGTCTTTGGGGATTTCCTTTTCCAGCTCTTTCTCCAGAATGTCGCCGCGGCTGTGCTTGGCCTCCCACAGTTGCCGCAGCACAACGAGACCAAAGCCCACCAGCAGCATCACGCCGTCCAGCACGTCCAGCACACCGTCAGAGACCAGGATGTAGCCGGCGATCATAATAAGGAGGAGCAGGGGGATTTCCCGGGTGATCAGTTTGGACTGCACGCTCAGGGGAATCAGCAGCGCGGTGATGCCCAGAATCAGACCGATATTGGTGATATTGGAGCCCAGGGCGTTACCCACCGACAGACCCGATTGGCCATCTAGCGCGGCGATGGCAGAGACCAGCATCTCCGGCGCCGAGGTGCCGATGCCCACCACCAAGATGCCCACCACCAGGGTGGAGACGCCCAGGATGGACGCGGTGCCAGAGGCGCCGAGAATAAACTTGTCAGCACTCCAAACCAGCACTACTACGCCGACGAGAACCGCCGCTAAGCTCAGTAACATAAAGTAAATTCCGCGAAATTCGGCGTTTATGCCGAAAGAGATTGTCGAATCATGTCGATAACGGGCTTGGTGTCGGGGCGCACGCCCCGCCAAATGCAGAACGACTCCGCCGCCTGCTCCACCAGCATGCCCAGGCCATCGGAGACCGCCCAGGCCGTTTCCGCCGCGGCCCAACGCATAAAGGGGGTGGGCTCGGCGCCGTACATCATATCGTAAGCGCAGCCCTCATTGCTGAGCAACTGGCTGGGCAGGGGGGGCAGATCGCCGCTCATGCTGGCGCTGGTGCCGTTGATGATCAAGTCGAACTGGCGACCCGCCAAGCCGTCAAAGCCGCCGCCCTGGACCTCGCCTCGCTCGGCAAACATCTCGGCCAGGGTTTGGGCTTTTTCGGCGGTGCGGTTGGCAATGGTAACTTGGGTAGGGGCCTGTTTGAGCAGGGGACCGAGGATGCCCCGCACCGCGCCGCCGGCACCGAGGATAAGAATGCGCCGATTGTGGACTTCCCAGCCCAGGTTGTCTTTGATGTCCCGCACCATGCCCACGCCGTCAGTGTTGTCGCCGTATATGCGCTGGTCGTCACCCAATGCCAGGGTGTTGACTGCCCCGGCGCGGCGGGCGCGACCGCTGAGCTCGTCGGCAAAGTCGTAGGCGTCCAGCTTGAAGGGCACGGTGATATTAAGGCCTTTGCCGCCGTTCTTAAAAAACTGGGCGGCGGCATCGGCAAAGCGACCCACCTCCACCTTGTGGGCACGATAGTGCAGCGCCTGGCCGGTTTGCTCGGCAAAGGCGGTATGAATTTGGGGCGATTTGCTGTGCTTTATCGGGTTGCCAAACACCGCGTACTGATCGATTTTATCCATGGTCCCGCTTGTTGTGTTTATCCGGTTCTTTGCTGCTTGGTGGCCACGGCGTAAGCAATTATCGGGCCTGTGCCAGTGATACAGTGCCTACAGCCAGTCCTTTCGAAGATAAGTGCCTACAGCCAATCTTTAGGCGGCAGAAAATCCCTGGTCAGCACCGCTTCAGGGCTATCCGGCTCGGGCTGCCAATTGTACTCCCATCGCACCAGGGGTGGCATGGACATCAAAATAGACTCCGTGCGACCGCCGCTTTGCAGGCCAAACAGGGTGCCCCGGTCGTAGACCAGGTTGAACTCCACATAGCGCCCCCGACGATAGAGCTGAAACTGCCGCTCCCGCTCGCCGTAGGGGGTGTTGCGCCGCCGCTGCACAATGGGCAGGTAGGCATTGATGTAGGAGTCGCCCACCGAGCGCATAAAGGCAAAGCTGTCGTCAAAGCCGGCGTCGTTGTAGTCGTCAAAGAACAAGCCGCCGACGCCCCGGCATTCGTCCCGGTGCTTGAGATAAAAGTATTCGTCGCACCACTTTTTAAAGCGCGGATAGACGTCATCGCCAAAGGGGGCACAGGCATCACGGGCGGTGCGGTGCCAGTGCACGCAGTCGTCCTTGTTGCCGTAATAAGGCGTGAGATCGTAACCGCCGCCAAACCACCACACCGGCGCCTCGCCATCTTTTTCGGCGACGAAAAAGCGCACGTTGGCGTGGCTGGTAGGTACGTAGGGATTGGAAGGGTGGATGACCAACGACACCCCCATGGCCTGAAAGCGGCGACCGGCCAGCTCGGGGCGGTGGGCGGTGGCGCTGGCAGGCATGGCGTCGCCCTGGACATGGGAGAAGTTGACCCCGCCTTTTTCAATGACCGCGCCGTCGGTGATCACCCGGCTGCGACCCCGACCCCAGTCGTCTTCTTCAAATTGGGCTCCGCCGTCCTCAGTCTCCAGAGCCGCGCAGATACGGTCCTGAAGATCCATAAAATAGTCTTTAACGGCGGCGATGTTGACGTCTTCACTCATGATCTTGCCTTTGTGTTTTGTGCTGCCGGCTCTAGCGCAGTACCTGACCGGTCAGTGCATCGCGGATGGTGGTGGGCTGCTGCAAACCGCCGGTGGCGCCGGGCAGGTAGTAGTCCACATCGCCGGCAAAATAACGTTGGGCCTGGGCTTGATTAACAGCCGGCTCCGCCCCCGCCGGATTGCCAGAGGTGGACACCAAAAAGCTGTCTGCAGCCCGGCACAGGGCACGGGTTAGTTTGTGGTCACTTACCCGCACCGCCACGCTGCTAAAGCGTCCGCGAATCCAAACCGGGATAAAATCCAGATCGGGGATCACCCAGGTATTGGGGCCGGGCCAAGAGGCCAGCACGTGCTCCCGGGCCTCGGCAGGCAAGCCTTCCAAAAGGGGTGCAAAACGCTCAGCGGAGTCGGAGACCAGAATCAGGCCCTTGGCGGGGTCACGCTGCTTAAGGTCCCAAATACGCTGCACCGCGGTGAGCTGACCGGGCAAACACGCCAGCCCCCAAACCGCTTCGGTGGGGTGGCAGACGACCCCGCCTGACCACAGCACATCGGCGGCACGGCGCAAGCGATACTGAGAACTGGGCGTGGAGGAGGTAGCCGTGGACATAAACACCGTCAGCACTGATAAAAAGTGGCGCAAGTATACCAGTGTGTCAGCGCCGGCGCTGCCATCCACTGGCCTGCTGTTCGACCCAGCCTTCCAACTCCAGTTCAGCCAGCTCCGCCAATAATTGCGCAATGGGCAGCTGGCATTGCCCGGCCAGGGCATCCACCGGCATTGGCTCATAGCCCAGGGCCCGGTAGATGGCGGAGTCGGGGGACTCGGCGGCTCCCTCCGCAGCCTCACCGCGCTGGTAGGCGGTCCAGCCGGACAGCTCCTCAAGAATATCGTCGATGGACTCCACCAGCTTGGCGCCGCTACGGATCAGGCCATTGCAGCCCCGGCTGGCGGGGTTGTGGATGGAGCCGGGCAGGGCGAAGACCTCGCGGTTTTGCTCCAGGGCCAGGCGGGCGGTAATCAGCGAGCCACTTTTAATCGCCGCCTCCACCACCAGCACGCCCAAACTAAGGCCGCTGATCAGCCGATTGCGGCGGGGGAAGTGGTGGCGCAGTGGCGGGCTGCCCGGTGGCAGTTCGCTGAGAATTAATCCCCGCTGGGCGATGTCGTCATAGAGGGCTCGATGACTGCGGGGATAGCAGATATCGGCGCCGGTCCCCAGCACCGCCACGGTGGCACCTTCGGCAGCCAGGGCACCGCGATGGGCAGCGGCATCGATACCCAATGCCATACCGCTGGCAATGCCCATACCGGCCCGGGCCAATATATCGGCAAAGTCCCGGGCGTCATCGGCACCCCGGCGACTGGGCCGGCGGCTGCCCACCATGGCTAGCATGGGGCGATCCAGAGTGGACAGTTGGCCTCGGTAGAACAGCAACTCCGGCGGGTCGCTGATCTCTTTTAACAGGGCGGGGTAGGCGGCATCGTGAATCGACAGCACTTGCAAATCCAGCTCATCTAGCCAGGTGCCAAAGCGGGTGAGTTGGTGCTCGCTCACCAGCTGGCTCCAGCGATCCAGGGTGGCGCTGTCGAGCATGAGCAGTTGGCGTTGCTGAGGGCTGAGTGAGTTCAGCGCCCGGGGATCGGTCACCGCGCTGTGCAGGGCGCGCCACTGTGGGGCGGGGATATCGGCCTGTTGCTGCAGGCACAACCAGGCGAGGGCAGAGCTGTCCACAATATGCGTCCTTGCAGTGTGGTGGGGCGGCGTTGCCGGCCGCCCCGATTGGCTTGTAAGTTCAGGGTGTTGAAATTAGGGGTTACGCAGTTTATCGCCGACTTTGAGAGCCTGTTCTGCTTGCAGCACCAGGCCGTAGCTGACCTTCTCAAATACCCGGAAGACCATCAGCAAGCCAGCGCGAACATCGGGGGCTTTAACCCGGTCACCTTTAACGGGATCCCGCACCACAACGCCACTGCTGTAAATGGCCAAAACGTCGCCCGCTTCAATGCCATTGCGCTCACCCAGGTTAAGGGTCACCACGTCCATGCCACCAATCTGAGTCACACCGCCGTCTACGGCGATGATAAAGCCGGCCACGTCTTCGTCCGGGGCATCGGGCTCAAAGCGGGCGGTGAGCTGCCGCTCTTCCAGAGGCAAGAAGCGGTCGGCGCGGCGGATTTCCTGGGTGCTGCGGTTCACCGCCAGGGTGGAGACATCGTCCTCGGTGGCCAGCAGGTGCACGGTGCCAATGTCGATGGCTTCAATACCCAGGCGCTCGCCAGTGACCGGGTCGCGGTATTCCTGGCCCCGGCGGTAGATACCAAAGTTCTCCAGTTCGCCAAAGTCGCCACGGCCCAGTATTGAGTCACCGGCGCCGGCGACGATGTTGCCGCGCTGGCCAGCCAAGACATAAGGTGCGTTTTCCAGCTCGTCTTCAGAGACCACGCGGCTGCGTGACAGGAAGGGCGCCACCACATCCAGGGGGATGGCGGGGATCGCCTGGCTGGCCTCGGAGATGCGCATCTGCGGGGTCAGCTTGACCACGCCACTGGGGCCAGAGCCTTTGGGGTTGCGCACCAGCATCGGTTTGCCGTCCCGCCAAACCAGGTGGAGGACATCGCCAGGGTAGATCAGGTGGGGGTTTTCAACCTGGGGGTTGTAGTGCCACAGCTCCGGCCACAACCAGGGGTCATCCAGAAACATGCCGGAGATGTCCCACAGGGTATCGCCTTTTTTCACCACGTAGGTTTGGGGGTGGCCCGCCTTTAATGACAGCACGTCGCCCGCCTGAACCACAGCGGCTATCAGCCCAAGGGCAATCCCGAACAGGATTTTTCTCATAGTTTTGTCCTTATTTCACCGCGCCGCGCACTCGCTGACCTCACGCCACACTCTTTGGGTGAGGGGCCACTACAGCCAGGCATTTATCACGCGCCCACGTTATAATCTCGCTATACTATAGAAGATTAACGCAAACAGGCGAATGTATCGCTGTTATAACCCTTTAAGGGACATTTTGCAGTAATCACATGATAACCGCCATGCGTAGAATTACGGCATCGGCCGATAGCGAACACGGTGAGTAATATGGCAATCCTGGATATTCTTGAGTTTCCCGACCCCCGCCTGCGTACGGTCGCCAAGCCGGTGGAGCAGGTGGACGACCGGGTGCGCCAGCTGATCGACGACATGTTCGAGACCATGTACGACGCCCCGGGCATTGGCCTGGCCGCCAGCCAGGTGGATGTACACGAGCAGATTGTGGTGATCGACGTCAGCGAAGATCGCAGCGAACCGCTGGTCTTTATCAATCCCGACATCACCGTGCTGGACCACGAAATTCACCAGTACGACGAGGGCTGTCTGTCGGTTCCGGGCTTTTACGAGACCGTCGAACGCCCCCGCCACATTCGCGTGAAGGCACTGGACCGCAATGGCGAGGCCTTTGAAATGGAGCCGGAAGGACTACTGGCGGTGTGCATTCAGCACGAGCGGGACCATTTACTGGGCAAGCTGTTTGTGGACTACATCTCGCCACTGAAGCGCAACCGCATCCGCAGCAAGCTGGAAAAACAACACAAGCGGCGGGCCTGATCCATGGCTTCACCTGCGCGCCTCCGGCTGATCTTTGCCGGCACCCCGGCTTTTGCCGCTCAACACCTGCAAGCCCTGATCGACAGCGGTCGCCACGACATCGTGGCGGTCTACACCCAGCCCGACCGTCCAGCGGGGCGGGGCAAAAAACTCCACGCCAGCGAGGTGAAACGCTGCGCCGAGGCCGCCGGGCTGCCGGTATACCAACCCCAGAATTTTCGCGAGGAGGCCGAACGCCAAACCTTAGCCGAGCTCAACGCCGATCTGATGGCGGTGGTGGCCTACGGGCTGATCCTGCCCCAGGCGGTGTTGGATATTCCCCGGCTTGGCTGCGTCAACGTGCACGCCTCGCTGTTGCCCCGCTGGCGGGGGGCGGCGCCAATTCAGCGGGCCATTGAGGCCGGCGACCCGGAAACCGGCGTGACCATTATGCAAATGGCAGCGGGCCTGGATACCGGCGATATGCTGGTCAAGGTACGCTGCGCCATTGGCGACAGCGACACCGCCGCCGACCTCCACGACCGCCTCGCCGAGTTGGGCGGGCCGGCATTACTGCAAGCGCTGGAGCAACTGGCTACCGGCACCGCGACCCCCGAGGTCCAGGACGACGCCCTGAGCAACTACGCCGCCAAAATCGACAAGGCCGAGGCATTGGTGGACTGGCAGCAATCGGCCACCGACATTCAACGCCGGCTGCGGGCCTTTATTCCCTTTCCGGTGTGCTACACCACTCTCCATAATGAACAGACCGGCAGCGATGACCGGGTCAAACTGTGGGCCGCCTCGGTGGTGGCGGGTAACAACGGCGCCGAGCCAGGCTCCATTATCAGCGCCGACCGCAGCGGCATTCGCATTGCCTGCGGCGAAGACAGCCTGCTGGTGGGCTCACTGCAATTGCCCGGCGGCCGCGCCATGACCGCCGCCGAATTGCTCAATGCCCGGGCCGAGCAGTTTAGTCCCGGCACCCGCTTTGGCGCCGCATGAGCTGCCCCAGGCTGGCCGCGGCCCAATGCCTGACTGCCGTCGCTGGCGGCCAGTCCCTCAACCGCCAGCTGCCCGTCAATGAGCAGTCGCTGCCCAATCAACAGCGGCCCCTGTATCGGGAACTGTGCTACGGGGTGCTGCGCCACTATTGGACGCTTAAAGCTGCCCTTAAACCCTGCTTTGCCAAGCCCCTCAAACGCAAGGACCTGGACATAGAGATGCTGGTGTTGGTGGGCGCTTACCAACTGCGCTACACCGCCGTTGCGCCCCACGCGGCGATAAATAGCTGTGTTGAAGCCTGTCGCACGGTGAAGAAAAAGTGGGCAGCGGGGATGGTCAATGCCATTTTGCGACGCTGTCAGCGCGATGGCGATGAACTGTTCGCCAACTTGCCGCCAGCGGCCGCCGTCAGTCACCCCCAGTGGCTCTACCAGGCCATAAAAAAGGCCTGGCCCCAGCAGGCCGAGGCGATACTGGCGGCCAACAACAGCCACCCGCCGATGTGTTTGCGGGTCAACGCCCGCCAGGGCGATCGCGACAGCTACCTGCATGCCCTGAAAGACAGTGATATTGAAGCCAGCCCCTGTGACTTTGCCCCCCAGGGGGTGCGCCTGCACGCGCCCCAACCGGTGAGCCGGCTGCCGGGCTTTGCCGAGGGTTTGGCCAGTGTTCAGGACGAAGCCGCCCAACTGTGTACCACGCTGCTGGATCTTAAAGCCGGCCAGCGGGTGCTGGATGCCTGCGCCGCGCCGGGGGGCAAAACCGGCGCGATTCTGGAAACCGAGGCAAATCTAAGGGAAGTGGTAGCGCTGGATGTGGAGGACGGTCGCCTGGACAGGGTCCGGGACAATCTGCAGCGCCTGGGCCTGTCCGCAACGCTGCTGTGCGCCGACGCTGCCGATACCGATAACTGGTGGGACGGCAAACCCTTTGATCGCATTCTGCTGGACGCCCCCTGCAGCGCCACCGGCGTAATCCGCCGCAACCCTGACATTAAGCTGCACCGCCGAGCCGACGATATTCCAGCATTGGTCGCCTTACAGCGCCGCATTCTGGATGCCTTGTGGCAGTGCCTGAGCCCCGGCGGCACCTTGCTCTATGCCACCTGCTCGGTATTGCCGGATGAAAATGAACAGCAAGTGGCGGACTTTTTAGCCCGCCACAGTGACGCCGCCGAGGCGCCCATCGAAGCAGCCTGGGGACAAGCGCGGCCGGCCGGTCGACAGTTGTTTCCCGCAGTCGACGGGCCGGATGGATTCTTTTATGCCGTACTACACAAGCGCTAAGTACTTGAGCCAAGGCAGTAAAACAACGCACAATTGCCCACATTCCATTGCTTAAGGCGACAAACCCGCAATGAAAATCATCATTCTGGGCGCCGGCCAGGTCGGCGGTACCCTGGCAGCGAATCTGGCCAGCGAGCACAACGACATCACCGTGGTGGACCACGACCAGGATCGCCTCAAGGAATTGCAGGACCGCCTGGACATCGCCACCGTAGCCGGCTCGGCCTCTCACCCCGACGTACTGGCCCGGGCGGGAGCCGAAGACGCCGACATGCTGATTGCGGTGACCAGTAGCGACGAGATCAATATGGTGGCCTGTCAGGTTGCCTACACCCTGTTCCGTACCCCCACCAAGATTTCCCGCATCCGCGCCCAGGCCTACTCCTCGGTGGAGAAGCTGTTTGGCCTGGAGGCCATCCCCATCGATGTGTTTATCAGCCCCGAGGACTTGGTCACCAAATACGTGCAGCGCCTGCTGCAATACCCCGGCGCGCTGCAGGTGCTGGACTTTGCCGACGGCAAGGCCCAGCTGGTGGGGGTCAAGGCCTATTACGGCGGCCCGCTGGTGGGCAATGAACTGTCCACCATCCGCGAGCATATGCCCAAGGTGGATACCCGGGTGGCGGCCATTTTCCGTCGCGGTCAGGCCATCATGCCCACCGGCGACACGGTGGTGGAGGCGGGGGACGAAGTGTTCTTTATCGCCGCTCGCAAAAACGTGATGCCGGTAATGAGCGAGCTGCGGCGGTTGGATCGCACCTACAAGCGCATTGTTATCGCCGGCGGCGGCAATATCGGCGAGCGCCTGTCCCGGGCGCTGGAAAAACACTACAACGTCAAAGTGATCGAGCGCAGCTACAAGCGCTGTCGCTATCTGTCGGAGCAGTTGCGCCATGCCATTGTGCTGCACGGCAGCGCCTCGGATCACGAGCTGCTGGCCCAGGAAAATATCGACGATGTGGATGTATTCCTGGCGCTGACCAACGACGACGAAGCCAATATCATGGCCTCGCTGCTGGCCAAGCGCATGGGCGCCCGCAAGGTGATCACCCTGATCACCAACCCCGCCTATGTGGACCTGGTGCAGGGCGGTGAAATCGACATTGCTATCTCGCCCCAGCAGATCACAATCGGCAGCCTGTTAACCCATGTAAGGCGTGGCGATATATACAATGTCCATTCTCTGCGACGCGGCGCAGCCGAGTCGTTAGAGATTATTGCTCACGGCGACAGTCGGTCCTCCAAAGTGGTGGGCCGACGACTGGATGAGATTGATCTGCCCGAGGGGGTCACCATCGGCGCCATTGCCAGGGGTAATGAAGTGTTAATTGCCCACGGCCATATTCTTGTTGAGTCCGAGGACCACGTGATTCTGTTCCTGACGGATAAGAGCAAGATCAAGGCTGTGGAAAAACTCTTCCAAGTCGGCTTTACCTTCTTCTAAGGGCAATGACATGACCCCAGGGCGTTTTGATACCAGGATCGTGCCATGCACCTAGTCGTAATCTGTCGAATTATCGGCATGCTGCTGATGATATTCAGCGTGACCATGGCCCTGCCGGCGGCGCTGGCGGCGCTGTATGACGACGGCGCGATGCGGGCCTTTGGTATGGCCTTTGTACTGACCTTTGGCGCCGGCCTGGTGCTGCGGGTGATCAGCGGCAATCGCCAGCAGGACCTGGGCATTCGCGATGGCTTTCTGGTGGTGGCCCTGTTCTGGTCGGTACTGAGCCTGTTCGGGGCCTTGCCCTTTTACCTGGCCGACCACCCGGGCCTGTCCCTTTCCGAGGCGGTGTTTGAGTCTTTCTCCGGCCTCACCACCACCGGCGCCACGGTGATCGTCGGCCTCGATGAGCTACCCATCTCCATTTTATTTTATCGGCAGTTTCTGCAGTGGCTGGGGGGTATCGGGATTATCGTTATCGCGGTGGCGATCCTGCCGATACTGGGCATTGGTGGGATGCAGTTGTACCGGGCGGAAACCCCGGGGCCGGTGAAAGATACCAAACTCACCCCGCGGATCACCGGTACCGCCAAGGTGCTGTTCTACATGTACATGGCCCTGACCATCACCTGCACAGCGGCCTACTGGCTGGCTGGCATGACCTTTTTCGATGCCATTTGCCACGCCTTCTCCACCGTGGCGATCGGCGGCTTTTCTACCCACGACGCCAGTATGGGCTACTTCAACAGTCCGCTGATATTGATGATCTGCACCGCCTTTATGTTGTTTGCCGGCATGAGCTTTGCGGTGCATTTTGCGGTTTGGCACGAGCGGCGACCGCTGTCCTATCTCAAGGATTCTGAGAGTAAGTTTTATCTGGGGGTCATTGGATTTTCGGTACTATTAGTCTCGCTGTTTCTGATTTTTACCGGCACCCAGTCTGCCAATAACGGCTTGATTAACGGCATCTTTCACACTGTCTCCATCGCCACCACCGCTGGATTTGGCGCCGATAACTTTGCCGCCTGGCCCAGCTTTTTACCGGTCTACTTGGTGATGCTGTCTTTTATCGGCGGCTGTGCCGGCTCGACCGGCGGCGGTATGAAAGCAGTGCGCACCATGCTGGTCGTCAAGCAGGGCGTTCGGGAAATGAAGCAGTTGATCCACCCCAATGCCGTTATTCCATTAAAAGTAGGCCGGCACCGGGTAGAGGCTCGGGTGGTCAGTGCGGTATGGAGCTTTGTGGCCATGTACCTGATCTCCTTTGTGGTGATCACTTTGGTGATGATGGCCTGCGGCCTGGACTCACTGTCAGCCTTCACCGCCACCGCTGCCAGCATTAACAATATGGGCCCCGGTCTGGGGGAGGTCGCCGCTAACTATCAAAGTGTCAGCGACGTGGGCAAGTGGGTGCTGTGCTTTGCCATGCTGCTGGGACGGCTGGAAATCTTTACCTTGCTGGTATTGTTCACACCGGCATTCTGGCGGCGCGGATGACAGCGATTCAGGACAAGTGGGATCAACGCTATCGCGAGCGTTCGGCGCCAGGGGAGCCCTGCCAGTTATTGCAGCAGTTTATCGACATTCTCCCTGCTCACGGCAGAGCGCTGGACTTAGCCTGCGGCCTAGGGGGCAATGCTGATTTGCTGGCCCGCCGCGGTCTGGATTGCGATGCCGTGGATATTTCCCAGGTCGCAGTGGATACCTTGCGCGACTATGCTCAGGAGGCCAGGCTGCCTATTTATGCCCAGCAATGGGATATCGAGTCTGCGGGCTTACCGACCGGGCCCTACCAGGTTGTGGTGGTGAGCCACTATCTCCACCGGCCGCTGCTGCCCCAGCTCCCCTCCATTCTGGCACCCGGCGGGTTGCTGCTCTACCAAACCTTCAATGACGCCGGGCCGGTGCGGCGCGGCCCGAATAAGGCTGCTTTTCGCTTGCAGCCGGACGAACTTCTGTCACACTTCAAAGCATTAGACACGTTGTACCACCGGCAGGATTTTCCGGTGGGTGTGGGAGGCGAAACAGCGTTTGTCGGTCGCAAGATTGACGGAGCGCGTCCGGCAGGGAACGGCGGGTAAAATCACTATGGCTATGCTGCTGTTATGTACTGCATTTTCTATATCCGCCGGACTGGCCGCACTGGGCTTTGTGTTGGCGGGGAGTGGCCAGCACCCCGCTGTACTGGCCCTGGGCTGCTTTACCTTCAGTATTAGCGGTTTCTTTCTGTTTGCCTGCTACAAAATCAATCTACTCCGCGATCAGCTGCAGCAGTCTGAAACCAGAAAGCGCTACCTGGATCAGTTACTCCAACACAGCGGTTCAGCGCTGATTCTGGTTAATCGAGATATGAAAATAGAGTATCTCAACCGCCTCCACGAATCCTTGTTACGGCTCGATCCCGATCCCAATGAATGGATAAACAATGCCAAGCGTTGGCCGGAAGTGATTAGCGAAGAGGCCCACGCCAGTATCAACCAGAATTTGCTACAGGGCCGCCCCTGGAAAGGCGAATTACAGCTGTCTTTTAGGGATCGGCACGAGTTTGTGAAGGCTTCCATCACGCCCATCATGGACGATGCCGGCCAGCTGGATAAAGTCATTGTGTGCTACGACGATATCTCCGAACAGAAGGCGATGACCAATCGGCTGTTTATTCGCGAGCATTACAACGTGCTTACCGGCCTGCCCAATCGTCAGTACATCATCCGCGACCTGGAAAAGCAGATCGAGACGCTCAAAGACGCCGAAGGCCGTTTCTTTCTCCTGCATGTGGACCTGGATCGCGTTCGCTATATCAACGAAACACTGGGTCACAGTGTACTGGACCGGGTATTCCGGGAGACGGCGGATCGCCTGCGCGCCTGTGTGCGGGAGGAGTACCTGCTGGCCCACCTCGGCTCCGACGAGTTTATGGTGATGCTAAGCAACGACGTTTGCGCCGACGAGGCCACGATCCTGGCCGAGGGCATACTGGAGCGGATTCGCCAGCCTTTTTATATCGATAACCACGAGATCAATATCACCACCAGTATCGGAGTCAGCCAGTATCCCGATAACGGCGACGACGCGGCCACCCTAATGCGCCGGGCAGAAGCCGCCATGTTCGAGGCCAAGAACGGTGGCGGCAATCGCTTCTGCTTCTACCAGACCGGTATGAGTGGCTTTGTCGAGCGGCGGCTGGAGATAGAAAACCAGTTGCGCCACGCCATTGAGCGGGACGAATTCAAGCTCCACTACCAACCGGTGGTGGATCTGCAAAACAACCAGCTAAGGGGCGTGGAAGTGCTGCTGCGCTGGCACAACAACGAGTTGCGCAACCCTCGACCGGATACCTTTATCAAAATTGCCGAGGAAAGCGGGCTGATTGTCGACATCGGGTCGTGGGTTTTAGAGCGCGCCTGCCAGCAGATTATGGAGTGGCGCAACAGCGGTTTGCCGGAACTCAGCGTAGCGGTGAATATTTCCGCCCGCCAGTTTATCGAGGGGGATATCGTCGAGCGCGTTGCCTCAGCGCTTAAGCGTAGCGGCCTGCCCGCTCACCAGTTAGAGCTGGAAATCACTGAAGGCCTACTGATTAATGACGCGCCCACCATTCGTGAGATTTTCTCGGCGCTGAAAAATCTCGGGGTGCGGGTTTCTCTGGACGACTTCGGTACCGGCTACGCCTCGCTAAGTTATCTAAAGCGCTACCCCTTCGATGTGCTTAAGATCGATCGCAGCTTTGTACACGATATCAACGAAAGTGAAGACAGCGTCACCCTGGTCAATGCCATTATTGCAATGGCCCACAGTTTTAATATGAAGGTCATTGCCGAGGGGGTCGAGAATCTCCAACAGCGCCGCATTCTCCGCGAACGGCAGTGCGATATGGTGCAGGGCTACCTGTATTCACCGCCATTAAACGCCGACAACTTTGCCGACTGGGTCAAACGCTACAGCGACATCCATCAAGCCCAGCATGTTTAAGCCCTGACCTTGAGTCAGAGGGACACCCTCCACACTACCAGCTTTGCGGCGCCCCACAGGCGGGCAAAGGGCGGCCCGCCATCATCCATATTGGCGCAGAGAAAGCCACCGGGCGGTCATTATCTAACACCCTGACAAAGGCGTAATTTTTGTCCCGTGGCACAACTAGCTCGTCCCTCAAAGTCGACCCCATCGTCGATGCGATCACGGTATTGCCGGGGCCGACCAATTCGATTGTCGGGTTTGTCAGCACGCCACTTAGGCGACTGACACTCACTGATACCGGAACACGTCGACCGGCACTGCGACTGACTCGGGAGCCCATTGGCTCACCATCGACACTGTATTCCAGATAAATATCGTTGTAGTCCTGAGCGACCGCATACATACGCCGGGCCAGCATCGCTTCGCGCAAATCGTCTTTGGCTATGGATTTGGCAATCAGTACCGTTTTGGGTAGATCGCCATCGCCCCAGTCGGTACCGTGATGATCCTCTGAACCCACTGGCGCAAGATGCCAGCCTTTATCCAGGGCGTAGCTCAACCAACTGCCGTCAGGTCCGTCGCTGTCGTACTCGCTGCCCTTGCCAAACACTTCAATGCCGACAACTCGGTAATCAGCACCTTCGACATAGCGAAAATCATTGAAGGTAAAGCCGGGGTCGCCCCCCAGTGGCGCCAACACCTCTTCGATAGCATCTTCCCGCCCTGGGTGGTTAAAACTGAGCAAGCCATCGGCGCCGCCGCCAATCTCGGGGGGCAGAACAAACCATTGCCAGAATAGCGCCATGGTCACCGCGTAGCCGGGGCCGGTCTTGGCATTGATGTAATGGTCCGAGAAAAACACATTAGCGTGGCCAAAGCGGTCCGAGGTCCACTCAAAGCCCCGGAAGGCGGTAAAGCTGCTATTGGATGCTTCCTCAGCCTGAGTTTGCGTAGCACGCCATTTCATCAGCGCATCCTGAGGGCGCTCCTTGTCCACCAGCAACAGGCAAAACAGCACGTCCTGGGGCGGACAGTCCCCCCGCCCAACCGTCAGCGGTAGACCCAGATTATCGGAATGGTCGGAGGAGCCGACAAAGTCGAAGCCTTTGGATTCCACCCGCGCATAGACATCGGCGGGGCGGGTCAAAAAGGTGCCATCGGAATAGGCCGTGTGCTCGTGAAGGGCGCCCCGGTAATGGCTGTAGCCTTCTCCGTATTCCGGGTTACAGGTATCGGCGCGGTCGGGCTGGACGAGTTGTTCCAATAGATAGCTGGGGTCGAGCACGTCGCCCAGCGCATCGCCACAACCCTGGGCACTGGGGTTTAGCAGGCAGTTCGATACCAGCGGGCCCAGTAAGTCGCCGAGCAGGCAGCCTTCACTGAAGGGGCTGGCCATACAAAACGGTAAATCAGGCGTCAGTAAGCGACTTAAAGCATAGAGCGGGCAGTCGCTGTGCAGAGGATTGCTCAGACACAAGGTATCGAGACCGCCGCCGCTATCCGGGCCGTCGGCAGGCGAGACCAGCACCGACACCGTGGCCACATCACTATCGGCGCCGTCGTTCACCTCGAGTTCTATGGTTACCGTCGCTGTATCCATCACATCCGGTGCCGCAAAGGTCGTCACAGCTGACTCGGGCTGCAAAATAGAAATAGCCGGCCCCGCAAGCTGACGCCACTGATAGAAGAGGGGATCGCCCTCGGCATCCTCGGCGGTGGCCTGGAGTATCACCTCGTCACCGCTTTGCACAGCATCCGGCTCGGCACCTATTGTGCGAATGTGGGGCGGCTGGTTGGCAACCGGAGTGACGTGAATAAAAACGCTGTCGCTGGCCTGGGCGCCGCTATCATCGGTGGCGGTGAGGCGCGCGATCAGCGTGACAGCATCCGCGGTATTGGGGGCCGTGAACTCCGCATTCAGAGTGTCGGCGCGGTGAATGGTGATCCCTTGTTGCGGTGGATCTAGCTGCCAAAGCACGTCAGTAATACTGCCATCCGGGTCGCTGGCCTGGCCCCGGAGCGACACGGGCTGTCGCGACACAACGGTCTGATCGTCACCGGCATCAACAAGGGGTAGGGCATTGGGCAGGCTATTTGCTACCGTAATTTCGACATCGTCCTCGGCGCTGAAGCCGCCGCTGTCCGTGGCGCGAACGCGAAATCGCGTGGTTTGTGTCTGTTCTACTTGCGGCAAAATCACCGTAAAGCGATCCTGGTCACTGGCCCCATCCACAGTGGCCTGGGGGCCGGCCACCTGGGTCCAGGCGAGGCGGCGAATGCTGCGACCGTGGCGGGCAGAGGTGTCGGCGATCAGGGTGTGGGATTGACCCTCGGCCACCACGACGTTTTCGCCAGCGGAGACCAGGGGTCGTTGGTCGCGATCGGTGTGGGGAAGCACCCTCACTGTGACCTGACTGCGGCCACTGTCCTCACCGTTGGCGCTTTGTGCGCTGGCCTCCACAACCATGTCGGTGGGACTGGCCACATCGGGTGCGGTGTAGCTGTAGCGATTGCCGTCGATGTCCTCATTCAGCACCAAGGCGGGCACACCGCTGGCCTGCCATTGCCACTGGTAGCTGCCGTCGGGGCTGGCACTGGCTCGCAGGGTCTGGCGGGTCTGCGCTGCCACCACGGTTTCACCACTCACGGTCACCGATAGTGTTCCGTTATCCGGCGTATTGTCGTTTTCCTCAGGTATCGGAGGAGTGGGCTTGTCTGACTGTGGGTTATCGTTGCTACTGGACGAACCACCACAGGCGCTCAGGCTAGCCAGCAAGATTAGCGACAGGGCAATCAGGGACAGGGAAGAACCCCTGCGAACAACACGGGATCGCGACACGGCGTACTCCATCGAACTTCTCCACCCAAGAAAGCTGGGCTCAGACAGAAAGTACGAGAGCTTAGCGATAGCCCGTTACAAGCAGGTTAAAGGGTTCTAACTTTCTTTGCGGTGTTCCTTGATCAGTGCGTAAGCCGCCTGAATGTCCTGGGCCTTTTCGGTGGCCAGTTTCATCATCTCATCGGGCAGGCCCTTGGCGGCGAGCTTGTCGGGGTGGTTCTCGCTCATCAGCTTGCGATAGGCCTTTTTAATCTCGGCGTCAGATGCCGTGGCTTCCACACCCAGGACCCCGTAGGCCTGGGCCAACCGGGCACCGCTGTCAGGTGCGGCACCGCCAGTGTACTGGCCACCCTGTTGATAACCGTGAAACTGGCGCTGAGCGCCGGCCATGCGCATCAGGCGATCAAAGTCCGCTGCGCGCACGCCCAGATGCTGGGCTACCCGGGAGAGAATATCCCGCTCGGCGGGGTCGATGCGGCCATCGGCCAGGGCCATGGCCAGCAAGGCCTCGATCAACATCTTGCGCATCAACAGGCGGCGGCCGCCGTGGCGAAGAAAACTGGCAATCTCCGGCTCCAGCTGAAAATCGGCCGCACTGCCCTCTTTGAAGCGGGCGATGGCGTCACGACGGCGCTCGGGTGTTAAGCCCAGTTCGGTCATAATCGCTTCGGCCTGGGCGATTTCCGACTCGCTGACCCGACCATCGGCTTTAGCGACATGGCCCATGACCCGAAACGTGGTGTCAAAGAAGCTGCGCTGCAAGGTCTCTTGCTCGGCGCCGTAGTTAAAACGCATCGCCTGACCCAGGCCGCGGTCAAAGATATGGCCAATAGCCAGGCCCAGCAGCGCCAGCAACGGGCCGCCAACCATAAAACCCAGCACCGCGCCTATCAGTTTGCCCATGTGATCGCTGTCTCCATTTTGGCTGCCGTCCGCAGCGTAAAAAACGCCGAAAATGGTAGCAGGTATTGCCCCAGGCCACACCGGCCTTACCCCCGCCCGCCGCAACTCTGTATAATCCGGTTCTTTTCGAGGCAACACAGCGGGCAGCCGCGGTTAAATAATGGATACCGAAGTGAAACAGGCAGACGTCAGCACGTTCCAGGGCCTGATCCTGGCACTGCAGCAATTTTGGGCACAACAGGGCTGCGTAGTTCTGCAACCCCTGGATATGGAAGTTGGGGCCGGCACCTTTCACCCCGCCACGTTTTTGCGGGCGGTCGGTCCGGAAACCTGGAATGCGGCCTACGTTCAGCCTTGCCGTCGCCCCACAGACGGGCGCTACGGCGAAAACCCCAACCGCCTTCAGCACTACTATCAGTTTCAGGTGGTGATGAAGCCCTCGCCACTGGAAATTCAGGAACTGTATCTGGATTCGCTGCGCATGTTGGGCATCGACCCCAGCATCCACGACATTCGCTTTGTAGAGGACAACTGGGAAAGCCCCACACTGGGCGCCTGGGGCCTGGGCTGGGAAGTCTGGCTGAACGGTATGGAAGTCACCCAATTCACCTATTTTCAGCAGGTGGGTGGCCTGGAGTGCTATCCGGTAACGGGCGAAATCACCTATGGTCTGGAACGGATTGCCATGTACTTACAGGGCGTGGACAGCATCTATGACCTGGTGTGGACCGAGGGCCCGGAAGGAAAGGTGACCTATGGCGATGTATTCCACCAAAACGAGGTGGAGATGTCCCGCTACAACTTTGAAGAGGCCGACGTGGAACAGTTGTTCGGCTTTTTTGATCACTGCGAATCCGAGAGCCAGCGCCTGATCGGCAAGGGCCTACCACTGCCAGCCTACGAAATGGTAATGAAGGCTTCCCATGCCTTTAACCTGCTGGATGCCCGCCACGCCATTTCCGTGACCGAGCGCCAGCGCTTTATTCTCCGGGTTCGCGGGCTGGCCCGGGCCGTCGCCCAGGCCTACTTTGACGCCCGCGCCGCACTGGGCTTTCCGCTGGCCAGTCCGGCCCTGCGTGAGGAAGTCCTCGCCACTATCGAGCGCGCCGCCGAGGAGAACAAAGCATGACAGCTCAGGATTTACTGATCGAAGTGGGCACCGAGGAGCTGCCCCCCAAGGCGCTGCCCGCATTGTCCCAGGCCTTTGCCGACGCCCTGTGCAAGCAATTGCAGGACGCCAACATTCCCTTTGCCCAGTGCACCCGCTACGCCTCGCCCCGACGCCTGGCCGTACTGCTAACAGCGCTGGCGGAAAGTGCAGAGGATCAAACTCAGGAAATTTGGGGGCCACCCGCTAAGGTTGCCTTTGACGACGATGGCAAGCCCACTCGCGCGGCCACGGCCTTTGCCGACAAAAACGGCCTGGACGTAGCTAAGCTGGGCGACTGTGTGGCCAACGATGGCAAGCAGGACAAGCTCTTTATAAAGAAAGACGTACCCGGTGCAGAGAGCACCGCGGTGATCGGCGGCATGATTACCAACGCTCTGGATCAGTTGCCAATTCCCAAGCGTATGCGCTGGGGCGCTTCCCGGGCTGAATTTGTTCGCCCCATCCACTGGCTCACCGTAATCTACGGCCAGCAGGCGGTGGACTGCGAGGTCATGGGCTTCAAAGCCGGCAGCAGCACCCGGGGCCACCGCTTCCACAGCAGTGGCGAGATCAGCATCAGCGATGCCAATGACTACGCGGGTATCCTTGAAGAGCAGGGCAAGGTAATCGCCGATTTCGACCGCCGCCGGGAGATGATTCGCCAACAGGTTAGCGAGGCCGGACAACAGCTCGGCGGCGTTGCTGTTATCGACGACGACCTCCTCGACGAGGTGACGGCATTGGTAGAGTGGCCTGTCGCCCTGGCCGGAAACTTTGAACAGCGCTTCCTGGAGGTTCCCGCTGAGGCTCTGGTCTCATCGATGAAGGAACACCAGAAATACTTCCACGTTGTGGATAGTAACGGCAAACTTATGCCGCACTTTGTCACAGTCTCCAATATCGAGAGTCGGGAACCTCAAAAGGTCATAGACGGCAACGAGCGGGTTATTCGCCCGCGCCTGAGTGATGCGGCGTTCTTTTACGAAACCGATCTGAAAACAACACTTGCCGATCAGCGCGCCAAACTTAAGAACATCGTCTTTCAGGAAAAGCTCGGCACGCTGTTTGATAAAACACAGCGCATTCGCAGCATAAGCGAAATGTTAGCATCAAAGATCGGCGCCGACGCCGATCAAGCCACTCGAGCCGCAGAGTTGTGCAAAAGTGACTTGGTCAGCGAAATGGTCGGTGAATTCGACGACATGCAGGGCATTGCCGGCTACTACTATGCCAAGCACGACGGCGAAGCAGCGGATGTCGCCAGTGCCATGCAGGAGCATTACCTGCCGCGCTTTGCCGGCGATGAACTGCCGCAAAGCCAAGCCGGTATCATTGTCGCCCTGGCAGATCGCCTGGACACCCTGACCGGGATTTTTGGCATTGGCCAGAAACCCACCGGTTCCAAAGACCCCTTTGCGCTGCGTCGGGCCTCTCTCGCGGTGTTGCGGATTCTGATTGAAAAACAATTGCCACTGGATCTTCGGGAGCTGATTCGCTTTGCCATTGCCCAGCACCCATCGCTGAGCGCCGGCGACGACCTGGAAGACACCGTACTGTCCTATATGCTGGACCGTCTCCGGGCCTGGTATGACGACCGAGGTATTTCTGCCGAAGTCTTTATGTCGGTACACGCAAAAGGCATCAGCGCGCCGCTGGACTTTGACCGCCGTATCGACGCGGTGCAGGCTTTTACCCAATTGCCGGAAGCTGCCGCACTGGCCGCGGCCAACAAGCGGGTCACTAATATTCTGGCCAAATCTGACAGCGACACTAGCGGGGCGGTTGATTCCAAACTGTTACAGGAAGATGCCGAGCGCACCCTGTCTGACGCTTTGACAAAGCAGGCCGCCCAGGTAGCCCCCTTGTTCAAGGATGGCGATTACGCTGCCGGTCTCAAGTCGCTGGCGGAGCTGGGCGCACCGGTGGATGCTTTCTTTGACCAGGTCATGGTAAACGTGGATGACGCGGCACTGAGAGATAACCGCCTGCGACTACTGGCTGCCCTTCAGGCGCTATTCCTGGAAGTGGCTGATATTTCTCAGCTGGTTCCCGCCAAAGGGTAAGGGCTGGTGGCGCACACATGGATCGGATATTAGCCTTGATCACCGCATTGCGCTCAGCGCTGTTTTTTACCGGCTACGCCTTGCTGACGGTGTTCTTCAGCTTGACGGGCATCGCGTTGACCTGGTTTTTGCCCTTCCATGTGCGGGGCAAATATTTTGTTATCGGCAATTCCCTGATCGTTAAGTGGTTGTGGGTTTGCTGCGGGGTGAAAACCCGAATCATTGGTACGCTGCCTTCTCGCAGTCCCTATGTGGCGATCTCCAAACACCAGAGCCAATGGGAAACCTTCTATTTACAGTGGTATTTATTTCCAGTGGCAACGGTGGTCAAAAAGGAGCTATTTAGCGTGCCCTTTTTTGGCTGGGCCCTTAGGATGATGAATGCCATCGCCATCGACCGCAGCAACCCCCGGGAAGCGCTGCGGCAGACCTTGGACAAAGGGCTACAACGCTTGAATAGTGGTTATAGCCTGCTGATATTTCCCGAAGGGACTCGCATCCCCCACGGTCAAAAAGGCAACTATGCTCGCAGCGGGGCGCAGATTGCGATCAAGGGTAATGCGCCTGTACTCCCCATTGCCCACAATGCCGGCGCCGTATGGCCTGGCAAGTCCTTTTTGATCAAGCCGGGTACCGTCACTTTGGTAGTGGGTGACCTCATTGAATCTGAAGGAAAAAACTCCAAGGAGCTTATGGCAGAAGTGGAGGCGTGGATAGAAGCGCGATGTCAGGAGATCGGCTAGGCAAAGGGTTCGGACATAACCACTAGCGTGGGCAATAAGAAAGGAAAAAAAGAGGGGAGCATCAGCTCCCCTTTTTATTTATACATCCAGGTTGGCGACCTTGAGTGCATTGCTTTCGATAAAGTCTCGCCGCGGTTCGACGTGATCCCCCATCAGAGTAGTGAAGATCTGGTCCGCCGCGATGGCATCCTCAATGGTAACCCGAAGCATGCGCCGGGCATCGGGATCCATGGTGGTTTCCCAAAGTTGGTCGGGATTCATCTCCCCGAGACCTTTATAGCGCTGGAAGTTAAGACCCCGCTCGGCCTGGGCCATTAACCAGCTCATCACCTCTTCAAAGGTCGATACTTCCTGGCTGCGCTCGCCACGCTGAATGTAGGCGCCATCCTCCAGAAAACCCTGAAGAGTTTCACCCAGTTTAGCGATGGCATCGTAATCAGAGGCCTTGAAGAAATCGCGGTTGAAACGATAGTTAGTGCTCACTCCGTGGGCTATAACTTCCACTTCCGGGACAAAAACATGGAGCTCCTGGTCTTCCACCACCCGCACGTCGTAGCGGAATTGCTTGTCTTTCGCCTCCAGCTCAACAGTCGCTTCAGCCAGTGCCGTGGCCCAGGCATCGACGGCCGCGCGATCTCCCAGTTGGTCAGCAGGCAGGGTAGGGAGATAGACAATCTCCCGCAGTAAGCGGGCAGGATAGACACGGGACAGCCGGTCAATAATGGACTCCACCCGGCGGTATTGGGTCACGATGGTTTCCAGCCCGGTGCCGGTAATGGGAGCGGCGTCCCCGTTAACGTACAGTGCGGCACCATCCAAGGCACTTTGGGTGAGATAATTGGCCAGGGCCGCTTCGTCTTTTAGATACTGGTGCTGCTTGCCGCGACCGATTTTGTACAGTGGCGGCTGGGCGATAAAGATGTGGCCGTTCTCAATCAGCTCCGGCATTTGCCGGAAGAAGAAGGTCAGCAACAGAGTCCGAATATGGGAGCCATCGACGTCAGCGTCCGTCATGATAATAATGGAGTGATAGCGCAGCTTTTCGATATCGAACTCATCTTTACCAATACCACAGCCCAAGGCTGTAACCATGGTGCCCACCTCAGCAGAGGAGAGCATTTTGTCAAAGCGAGCTTTTTCTACGTTCAGGATTTTACCTTTCAATGGCAGTATCGCCTGGCTGCGGCGATCCCGGCCCTGCTTGGCAGAACCACCCGCCGAGTCACCCTCCACCAGGTAGAGTTCGGAAAGGGCAGGGTCTTTCTCCTGACAGTCAGCCAGCTTGCCGGGCAAGCCAGCGATATCCAGCGCGCCTTTACGCCGGGTCATCTCCCGGGCTTTGCGTGCTGCCTCACGGGCCCGGGCCGCATCCAGCATCTTTTGGACAATCTGCTTGGCCTCATTGGGGCACTCCAGCAGGAAGTCAGCAAAGTTGGCGCTCATGGCCTGCTCAACGATCGTCTTCACCTCGCTGGATACCAGCTTGTCCTTGGTTTGAGACGAGAACTTGGGATCGGGAACCTTCACCGAGATAACAGCGGTGAGCCCTTCCCGGGCGTCATCGCCGGTAGTACTGACCTTGGCCTTTTTGGCCAGGCCTTCACTCTCAATGTAGTTGTTGAGGTTGCGAGTCAGGCCGGCACGGAAGCCAGCCAGGTGGGTACCCCCGTCACGCTGGGGAATATTGTTGGTGTAGCAGAAGATATTTTCCTGAAAGCTGTCATTCCACTGCAGTGCTACCTCAACACCAACCTCGTCCACCTCGGTATTAAAGTGGAATACCTTATTTATTGGGTTTTTGTTGTTGTTAAGGTATTCAACAAAGGCGCTCAGCCCGCCCTCGTAACAAAACACCTCTGAATCACCGCTGCGCTCGTCGCTCAGCTCGATATTGACACCCGAGTTAAGGAAGGCCAACTCTCGCAAACGCTTGGCCAAGTAATCGTAGTGAAATTCGATATTGGTAAAGGTGTCTGCTGAGGGCTTAAATCGAATCTCGGTACCGCTGCGATCCGTTTCGCCTACCACCTCCAAGGGAGACTGGGGAACGCCATGGTGATAAACCTGCTCATGGACCTTGCCACCGCGGCGAATGGTCAAGCGCAGCTCTTCGGAGAGGGCATTAACCACTGAGACCCCCACGCCATGCAGACCACCGGACACCTTATAGGTGTTGTCATCAAATTTACCGCCGGCGTGTAGGACCGTCATAATAACTTCGGCGGCGGATACACCTTCTTCGTGTATTTCCGTGGGAATGCCGCGGCCATTATCAGACACCGAAACCGACTCATCTGGATGGATGGTAATTTGAATTTTAGAGCAGTGGCCGGCAAGAGCTTCGTCGATCGAGTTATCCACCACCTCAAAAACCATGTGGTGTAGCCCAGTACCGTCGTCCGTGTCCCCGATGTACATTCCGGGGCGTTTCCGAACCGCATCCAGGCCTTTCAAAACTTTGATGCTGGAGGAATCGTAATCGCGTTTTTCCTCGGTCATTCCTGTTACCTCTGCTAGGTAGATGGTAGTACTTAAGCCGGTTAGAGATTCCGGCCATCCCACGCCTATAGGTGTGAGATTTATATTTTATAAATCCTGTGGGTTCGATGTTTCACGTGGAACACGGACCCGATAAGCTTTTGTGGTCTTATACCCGAGTTGACTCTATACCCCCATGTTCCACGTGGAACACTCTGTAAGAATCAGGGGTATCCATCCAGCCCTCGATCTGTAGATCGTTCTTATCTATCGCCGTGACAAATACCTGGGCCCGAGGTATCTCAGCGAGCTGTCTGAATATTGTTTCCCGCCGATAGATGTCCAACTCAGCGGGTAAATCATCGATGGCTATTACCACATCCAGGCCCTGATTTGCTAACAGCGCCAGCTGGGCTATTTTCATGGCGCTGGCCACTGATTTAATCTGGCCTCGCGACAAGACCTGTGCCGCGGGATAGGCACCACAACGAACATCGATATCCGCTCGATGCGGCCCGCTGCGGGTAAAGCCTTGTTTCGCGTCGGCTTCCCGTTGCCTGACCAGTACCTCTCGCAAGGAGCCCTCAGTCTGGTCCCAGCCATCTTTTAGCCGCATTTGTATGTCAGAAGAGGGGACTGCTTTTTGTCCGTCCTTGCCATCATTATCAAAAGCCGCGTACACCTGTTCGAACAAGGGCAGGAAAGCGGAGAACTGATCCCGTCGGAGCACCGTCAGCTTTTCGCCCGCTTCAGCAAGGGCTTCATCCCAGGGCTGAAACTGCTGCCAATCGCCTATAATACCACGTCTGAGCAGGGCGTTTCTCTGCTTAAGGGCTTTTCGATAACGGCTCCACACATCGAAAAACGCCATATGTTTCACGTGGAACACAGGCCAATCCAAAAACTGTCGCCTTACCGCCGGTCCGCCCTCGAGCAGCTCGAAGCAACGCGCATCCAACACCTGAACAGGGAGCACTCCAGACAACTCAGCTAATGACTTTAGCGTCTGCCCGGCCATCTTTACCAATACCGATTTATCCCTTCCCCGCTGTACCCCCAGCTGAATTTGGTTGGCTTGCTGTGAATCTACTAGCTTTCCTGTCACCAACAAATGAGGTTTATCTTCCTGAATCACCTGCAGCATCTGGCGGGTCCGAAAGGAGCGCGTCATTGAAAGGGTATAAATAGCCTCTAGCACACTGGTTTTGCCGCTACCGTTTAAGCCGAAGATCAAATTAAAACGGCCACAATCATCGAGCCTGACTGATGCCAGATTTCGAAAATTTTCTGCATAGAGCTGTTTAATATGCATTAGGCTGGGCAGCGACCACCGAACGAGCGGGGAGATTGGTAAGGATAGATTAGGGGGAGGGAAGGGGGGCCGAAAATCACTACAGGATTGACGGCCACAGCAAGGGTAGTACTTAAACTCAAAGCCGCATCGGCATTACAACGTACTGACAGTCACCACCTTCCGACTCTTCGATCAGGGCGGAGCTGTTGGCATCGGACAGGGAGAAACGGGCTTTTTCACCGTTAATGGCAGAAAGCACATCCAGCAAGTAGCTGACGTTAAAGCCAATTTCCAAGCTTTCTCCCTCGTAATCAACAGCCACGGTCTCTTCAGCCTCTTCCTGTTCCGGGTTGTTGGCCACTATCTGCAAACTTCCGTCTGACAGCACCAGGCGAATACCCCGGTACTTTTCATTGGAGAGGATCGCGGTACGGGTAAAGGCTTGTTTTAATTCTGCTCGATCCCCTAGTACCACTTTAGTGCTGTTGCGCGGTAATACCCGCTCGTAATCGGGGAATTTTCCATCAATCAGTTTTGAGGTGAACGTAAAGTCGGCGGTGATCACCCGGATATGATTGCTGCCTACGATGACCTCGACCTCCTCGGCCTCGTTCATCAGCAGTCTACCCAGCTCGATGACCCCCTTGCGAGGGACAATTACCTGGGCGCCTTCATCGACGCTAATGTCCCCGTCAAAGGCAGCCATAGCCAATCGGTGGCCGTCGGTAGCCACCAAACGGAGGCGACCATTAGTGACCTCGAACAGCATGCCGTTGAGGTAGTAACGAACATCCTGTTGGGCCATGGCAAAGGCGGTTCTATCGATTAATCGCTTGAGATCGCCCTGCTTCAAACTAAAGTGCTGGCCACCCTGGCCCTGCTCGACACTGGGGAAGTCATTGGCAGGTAAGGTGGAGAGCACAAAACGGCTGCGACCAGACTTGATAATCAAGCGCTGCTCGTCCTGCTGAATATCCAACATTGCCCCTTCGGGCAGGGATTTACAGATATCCACTAACTTCTTAGCAGGGACGGTAATTTCACCGGATTGCTTGGCGGCGTCTTTGTCTTCCAACAGCACACGACCGATCAGCTCGACCTCAAGATCTGTGCCTGTAAGAGACAGCTGTTGTCCATCCAACACCAACTGCACATTGGCCAGAATCGGCAGGGTCTGGCGGCGCTCTACAACACCGGCCACTAGGTTGAGCGGCTTGATCAACGCATCCCGTGAAATCGTAAAATTCATTTCTTCTTTCCCGTTTTGGTAGAGGGTCCGTTATCTCTACACTTTATTATAAAAACCCCTGTTAAAACATCAGGTTGTCAATAATCTAATCAAATTTTGGTAGTCTTCGCGGATATCGGCATCACTCTCGCGCAACTCCTTTATTTTGCGGCAGGCATGAAGCACGGTTGTGTGGTCTCGACCCCCAAAACCCTCACCAATTTCCGGCAAACTGTGATTCGTTAAATCCTTAGATAGGGTCATGGCCAGCTGTCTCGGACGGGCCACCGAACGACTGCGGCGCTTGGACATCAAATCCGACACCTTGATTTTGTAGTACTCCGCTACGGTGCGCTGGATATTGTCTAGGCTGACCTGCTTGTCCTGCAATGCCAGCAAATCCTTGAGAGACTCCTTAATCAAAGGAATATCGATGGGCTTAGCCATAAACCGGGAGCTGGCAATAACCCGCTTCAATACGCCCTCTAATTCACGTACGTTGGAGCGAACCCGCTGAGCGATAAAAAATGCCGCGTCCGAGGGTAACAGTGTCTGCTCCTGCTCGGCCTTCTTCAACAGAATTGCCACACGGGTTTCCAGCTCCGGGGGCTCAACCGCGACTGTGAGTCCCCACCCAAATCGGGACTTCAAACGCTCCTCCAGGCCGCTTATCTCCTTGGGATAGCGGTCGCAGGTCAGGATCATTTGCTGACCACCCTCGAGCAGCGCGTTAAAGGTATGGAAAAATTCTTCCTGGGAGCGCTCCTTGCCGGAGAAAAACTGAATATCATCGATCAGTAAGGCATCCACCGAGCGATAGTAGCGTTTGAATTCATTGATGGCGTTGAGCTGCAAAGCCTTAACCATATCGGCAACAAAACGTTCAGAATGGAGATACACCACTTTGGCGTTGGGGTTTTGCTGTACCAGCGCATTGCCCACCGCATGCATCAAATGGGTTTTACCCAAGCCCACTCCACCGTACAAAAACAGTGGGTTGTAAGCCCGACCGGGGTTTTCGGTAACTTGAGAGGCCGCGGCACGTGCCAGCTGGTTGGATTTACCCTCAACGAAGGTATCGAAGGTGTAACCTTCCATCAACGAGCTCTGGTGACGAATCCCGCCTTCCACTTCCACCTGCCGCTTGCCGCCACCTCCGGTGACAAGCCCTGGGCCATTCCCAAGTCCGCTGTTAGCTGCGATGGGTACCACGCCGGAATCCACCGATGCAGATTGTAAGGGCACCCGGCCGTCCTGCTCATCCAGCAGATCCCGACTGCGTTCGGTCGAGCTGTGCTGTTGCTGCCGCGCAAACACCGGGCTTACCCGGCTTCGTTCCCCCACATCCAAGCGTACTTCCGGCCGTGACTCGGGAGGGGATAACTCCGACACCAGCTCTGCAATACGACCAAAAAAACGGTCGTTAACCCAATCCCTGACGAAACGGTTAGGCGCGTAGAGGCAAATTTCCCCATCACTGGCTTCAATACGAAGTGGGCGTATCCATGTATTGAATTGTTGGCTTGGCAGTTCATCCTGTAGATGCGCCAAACATTTATTCCATGTCGATTCCGACAA